>NZ_JAWPOP010000004.1:12127-312683 GCF_033344345.1 Vibrio sp. 1978 | reverse complement strand
AACCAGCGATTGTCTTTAAAGAAATGGCACTGGCCGCTTGATATTGGCGAGTGTCGCACTTCGCAGTTGAATTCGGGGGTAAGTAGCAGCCTAATATTTCTGCAATGGCGGTTATAAAGAAAAGCCCAATGGTTTTGACTTCAGTCACTTAAACATTCCTATCTTTCTCTACAAATATATGATGCTTGTTAAATGGGCAATTGTTCGGCTCATTACATTTCGCCCAGCTTAATCTTGGATTGAGCCTCACTCACGGTTTGTTTACCGAATAACAGATCCATCATCGAAATGATTCGTTTGTTGTCTTTACCCCATTTATCTGGATTCGCGCTGTTTGGTGCTTTAAATTCAACTTGTCCTACTTTTTCGTTATTTTTGTAGGCTTTGATCTGAGCATCAGCGATAAATGTTCTAAAATCCCAGCTCCAGCGTGATACGTAAGTAAGTGTTAGCTCAGAGCTAACAGGAGGCGTGCCGTCGCTTACGACTGTGCATTTATGGGCGGTATCCAAACACCAGTCTTGCATCGAATCTAAGAAAACATCTCGCGTGGCGTTGTCTTTTACGATGGTGATTTCCTTGCTCTGATTTTCTTTCGAGATTGTTTCTACCGTATACTTTGGTGCCGCACATGCAGCTAATAGAATAGGCAAGCTTAGAATGATGAGTTTTTTGTGCATCTTATGTCTCTTTTTTTTAAATTTATATATTCAAACAACTTCAAGATACTGAGTTCAACGAGAATAACTAACAAGCATGGCAACTGTTATTAACAAAACCTTTAGAGTAGAAGGGTTTGTTTCGGGAGTATGCCAATGTCTCGATGCAAAATAATTAGTAAGAGATTGCTATTGCGTTATGTTAACTCTTGAACTTATGTCCGTATCAATGTCCAGAATTCTTCGCATTGAAGTTTTTGAAGTGCAATTCTAACGGAATTTTAAATTGCTGCATAATGCTCAATTAAGAGGAATAGGGGAGCTTATCGTTAAACATAACGTGTAGTGCTGTAAATTCGTCCCTAAGACTAAGCTAAAAGGGCCTAATGTTTTAAAATAGCTTCTTGTCTATTCTGTTGTGTGAGTTTTCAATGTTGTCTCATACTAGCCACTTAAAAGAGCGCTGTAAGAACTCGTCTGTATTATCAAGGACGATTTCACCGTGAGCCATAACCAATATATTAGGTTTCCAAGACAGCAATTTATTTAAGTGTTTTCGAGCCTCTTGTTTGCTAAACATAAAACTTAGGCGCCAATCCAAAGGCATTTTTCCATTCGGAGCAAGAATACCGGCCCCTTTAGCCACAAACCGCTGCCAGTAGTTAAAGTCCTGGCCAGAAAAATTCTCGACGAGGTCAGTAACAATTAAGGTCTTTGAAAGTCGATGATAAAACACACACTCTTCCATTAATGGAGAGCCAGAAAATAGTTCTTGTTCAACCTCAGAGTTCCAAGCATTACCGCCTTGGTTAAGTGAAGCGTGAAAGTGTATATCATGGCACTTCTTAATGACTTCATTTGTGCCATAAACTTCTGCGCTAGGATAGGCAGATACCCATTCAGATAAGAACAAGTGGTGTAAATGATTAGGAGCGATTAAGTATTTCACTTGGCCTAGATTGTTGATTTGCTCTCTAATCGAATTTGATAACTTAATTGGACTATGAATCCAAAGGCCACCATCAGAAAGCCTAACAATAGTCATACGAGTGGTGTATGGGAGTCCTAAGAATTGGACGGGATCTCCGTCAAATATCCATATCTCATGGGCTAACTTTTTCATGTCTCTCCAACCGTTAACACTGTATTAAGGCGGCATTTAAGTTACTCAAAAGCTGCCTTGTTGCACAATAAACGCTTCGCTAAGCGTAAACCAAAAATATTAGGTTTACCAAACCCTTATTGAGTGCAGCTGTACATCTTTGAGTATTTTTATACTGAACGCGCGTAAAGTAGTTTTAAGAGGATCATTTGACTTGATAGAACAAAACCCCGCTATTTTTGAGCAGGGTTTTGCAATTAGATAAAGGGGCTAACCGATGATGAAGAAGAAAATCGCGGTTGCAACAATACCAATCAACGCATAAGGAAACTGTGTGGTTGCGTGTTGCATTGCTGTACAGCCTGAACCTTGTGCAGATAACACGGTTGAGTCACTAAAGAAACAAGAGTGGCTCCCTGCCGCTGATGCTGAAAGCAGCGCTGCAACGGTTAAGTGTAGAGGCACACCAAGCTGTTCGCCCAAAGGTAGAACAATTGGCATCGCTACTGCAAACGTTCCCCAAGACGATGCCGTTGCAAATACCAACGCGCCCGTAATCATAAAGATAATCGCAGGGAAGTAAGACGCTGACAGGTAAGGGCTGACGGTCTCAATGACATACTGCGTGACGCCCAATGAGTCGTTGACCGATTTCAACATGAAACCACCAATAACGGTCGCAAGCGGCAGTAGCATAACTTTAATGCCATCATAAACAGCTTCGAACATGTCGTTCATCGAGATCAGTTTTTGTGCGCCGTAAAAGCTAATAGTAAAGATTAACGCGACGAAAACACCAGCAAGTAGATCGATACCAAAATACCAACTTGCGGCAACAAGTACGATCATTGGTAACAAGAAGTTGACAAGGCCCATGGTTGGGTTGGTATGTGCAGATACATCGGGACCAAAGTCGACATCTGTTGCACCGTCTGGACGAACTTGACCATTCTTCGCACGCTTTTCTGCCTTTTTCATCGCACCTAGATCTGGGATCTTTTCCATTGCAACCAGCAAAACAATCACCAGCGTTACCCAGCCGTAAGCCATGTATGGAATAGCTTCAATGTATGCTTTGATACCATCTCCCGCTTCTGCTACTCCGTTTGCTTCTAGCAACGAACTGAAGAAAATTGCCCAAGTGGAAATTGGTACGAGGATACAGATAGGCGCGGCGGTTGAATCCACAAGATATGAGAGCTTTTCACGCGAGATTTGGTAGCCGTCCGTAACTTTTTTCATTGAGGAAGAAATTGCAATCGCATTCAAATAATCGTCGATAAAGATCAGAATACCTAAAGCAAAGGTCATCAGCATCGATTGCTTACGGCTTTTTACTTTCGTGACCAGCATGTCGGAGAAGCTTAAGATACTGCCGCCTTTCTCCAAAATAGCAATTAGGCCGCCCATCAAACCACAAACGAGGATGATCCAAGCAATAGTTTCATCCATCATTACACTCATGGAAATATCAACAATCTGTTCCACCGCTTCAGTTGGGTTAAGCAGAAGAACACCGGCAATAGCGCCGCTAAAGAGGGCTTCCACAGTTCGGTGTGTTGTCAGCGCAAAGACCAATACCAACGCCGTTGGTAAAAGACTCATCCATCCGTAGGCTTCGCCTTCCTCATGGTTCAAACCGATTGTGGTAAAAAAGACAAACGTCGCAACCGAGATTAAAGAAACAATAATGTGTTGAGAGTTGATTTTAAGAGGCGCATCCAGCGCCTTGGTCTGCGTAGTCATAAAGTTCATTTCCTTTGTTTATGCCGAGTGCAACATCCAGTCGATTTCCAATGGAGTAATCGCTCGCTCAAATTCTGCGAGTTCACTCTGTTTGCAAGCTAGATACAAATCGATAAAATCTCTTGAGATGTATTGAGCTAGCTCACTGTGCTCCAGTCGCTCTAGAGCTTCTGACATACGCAGAGGTAACTCAATTGCATCATCACTGAGAGTCGGTGGACATTGATCTTTGGTGTAGCTTTCACTCGCTAATACTGCGGAAAGTACTACTACAGCGAGAATGTATGGGTTAACGTCAGCGCCTGCTATACGATGCTCTATACGGCGATTTTTGCTATCGCTGATAGGCACACGCAACGCAACACCGCGGTGGTTTTCTCCCCAATCGGCTTTGGTCGGGACGTAAGCGCCAGGAACAAAGCGACGGTAAGAGTTAACGTTAGGACAGATTAGGGCCATGGCATCGGATGTTTGTGACAGCATCGCTGCCATGGTTTGATAGAAGAAGGCGCTCGCTTGACCGTCTGATTGGCTAAAGTGGTTGTTACCATCTGTATCAACCAAGCTGAGATGAATGTGCATGCCATTACCCGCTTGCTCACTAAAAGGTTTCGCCATAAATGTGGCGTCAAATCCGTGCTGATGAGCGACCTGGCGAATCAAGCGTTTTGCGATGATGATTTCATCACATGCTCGAAGTACATCTTTAGAATGGTTGAAGTTGATTTCGAACTGCCCTGGGGCCGATTCAGATAGGGCTCCGGAAGTGTTTAAACCTTGTTCTAATGCAATTCGATTAAGGTCGGCCAAGAAATCAGCGTAGTCATCTAGTCCATCAAGGTCGTAAACCTCGGTATCTTTTTCTCGAGTTTTTTTCGTGGGGTTAATTGCCGTTAATGGTTCGCCATTTTCGCCGCGGGTTTTGTCTATTAAATAGAACTCCAGCTCGAGCGCGACACAAGGATATTGGTCTTTAGCATGCAGTGTTTGCAATATAGAAGCGAGAATGTTTCGGATGAACAGTGGGTTAGGGTGCTGCCCGGTTTCATCCATCATACTAAGCAGTAGCTGACCAACTTGTTCTTTTGCCGTCGGCATTAAGGTGCCGCTGATTGGATAGCAGAGATTATCTGGTTCTCCGAGATCTTCTCCCAACCCGGCCGTTTCAACGACGTTACCTTTGGTATCTAGGGTGATGGTCGAAAGGGGGAGGGCAACACCTTTATTCAGTTTTTCTAGAGCATCTATCGGGATGCGTTTTCCTCTTGGGGTGGCATTTATATCGGTAAAGATGAGATCGATAAATTCAATATCGGGCCATTTTTGTTTAAAATTTTGTACTTCCTGTAGATACGATTCCATTTTCTTCTCCAAATAGCCTGACGAGTAGAAATTAGAAATAACCAAATTAACAAATAAATTACAGCACTCTGAACGAGTTGTTTGTTTTTCAGGTTATTTTTAATTTAAACATGCACTTACACTGTGCTTTTGATGTTTAACGGCTGGTTTTTATGTCTTTCTGTTAACTATTTTGTAACAGTTGGTTTTGTTTTGTTCAATATAATGAGCATAAATATTCAGTTTTGAAGCCTAAAAAGTGCGCCAGATCACGTTGTGACGATAATAATGGTCATCTGTGTTGATAATTTTGTACATGGTTTGTAGGGTTTGTGTTAAATAAATTGAACACGGACATATCATGGCAGATACACACAAACCCATCATTGGTGTGGTTAGCTGCGCTAAAGAGTTGGGTGGCTATCAGATACAAGCGGTCAACGACTTTTACCTTCGCGCCATAAAGGATTTTGGAGGACTACCGATTATGTTGGCTCCCGACATGTCGGTCGATGACGTAACCACCATCCTAGACATATGTGATGGTTTTCTTTTTCCTGGCAGCCACTCTAACGTTGCGCCACATCGATACAATGCAACGCACGAAGAGAGCTACAAAGATGAAGCTCGTGATGAGCTCTCATTCACGTTAATTCGTCATGCGGTTGACCAAAACATTCCGTGCCTTGGTATTTGCCGCGGCTTTCAAGAGATGAATGTCGCACTTGGTGGCTCGTTAAACCCAGCCGTTCATGACTCCGGCTTCAATGACCATCGTGAAGCGCCTGTTGAAGATTTCGAACAAAAATACGCGCCAGCACACGCTGTGCTAGTTCAAAAGCAGAGCTTATTTGAACAATGGCTGGTGCAAAATCATTGGGAAAATACCACCTTCTTTGAAGTGAACACACTACACAACCAAGGCGTCGATCAGCTTGCTCCTCTATTACAAGTAGAAGCTAAAGCCCCGGATGGCTTGGTAGAAGCATTTAGTCTTCCTAATCAAAAATTTTTCGTTGGCGTGCAGTGGCACCCAGAATGGGAAGCAAAAACCAATCATTTCTCTCAAATTTTGTTCAATGAATTTATGATGGCTACCTCTCGTTAAACGTTTGGAGCTGTATGAATGGACAATCAAGAGATTGGTAAAAATATTGTTCAGTTACGAAAAAAACATGGATTGTCACAAAGGGAACTAGCCGAGCGCGCTGGTATTACCCACAGTGCAATCTCATCCATTGAAAATGGCAAAGTGAGCCCGTCGGTCAGCTCACTACAAAAAATCGTTAATGTATTTTCTTTATCGTTATCAGAGTTTTTCACTTTTGAACAACCTTCGAACGATGAAGTGAAAGTAGTCATCAAGCCGTCAGATCTTGTGGAAATCGGGAGCGAGACGGTGTCCATGAAACTGGTAACGAATGGTGACAAAGATCAAGTCATCGGATTCTTGATCGAGGAATACGCACCTTATGGAACCACTGGTGCGGCAGAAATCAAACACGAAGGCGAAGAGATTGGCACCGTATTAGAGGGTGAAATCACTCTGGAATATAAAGGGCAATCTCATGTCATAACAGCGGGCGAGTCGTACATTATTGATACGACGAAGCCCCATCGATTTACAAATCACACAGACAAGGCTTGTCGAATGATAAGTGCGCATACGCCAACCACATTTTAGTGGGGGCTTGCCTTGTGTGATCACAAGGAGAGCGTATGAAAACCCAAGAGCAATGGATTGAACTAAAAAACAATCTAAACATCGAAAACAGGGCGTACATTAACGGTGAATACAGTGCCGCTTTAACAGGGCAAACCATCCCGGTAGTTAACCCAGCAACAGATGAGATATTCACCGAAATCGCCCGTTGCCAAAATGAAGATGTTGATCTCGCGGTTTCATACGCTCGCCAAGCATTTCAATCCGGTCAGTGGAGCGAGAGCAGCCCAGCTCATCGCAAAGCAGTGCTTAAACAGTTTGCTGACTTGATTGATCAAAACCAAGAAGAATTGGCTCTGCTAGAAACGCTTGATACCGGTAAGCCTATTTCTCACAGCTTCTCTACCGATATTCCTGGTGCGGCGAGTGCATTACGCTGGTACGCAGAAGCAATCGACAAAGTATACGGCGAAGTTGCCCCAACCGAAAAAGATGTACACGCTTTTATTTCTCATCAACCAATTGGTGTGGTTGCTGCGGTTGTACCGTGGAACTTCCCACTTTGGCTTGCGTGCTGGAAGCTTGGCCCTGCTTTAGCGGCTGGTAATAGCGTGATTCTAAAACCGTCAGAAAAATCTTCTCTCACCGCGATATTCCTAGGTCAACTTGCTTCTCAAGCGGGCTTACCAACAGGCGTTTTCCAAGTCGTTACGGGTTTTGGTCATGAAGCTGGCGACGCGCTGGCGAAACACCAAGACGTAGACTGCATCGCCTTCACAGGCTCGACGCGCATTGCAGGTCAACTGATGGTCAGATCGGGTGAGAGCAACCTAAAGCGTGTGTTTGCAGAAGCGGGCGGCAAGAACGCGAACATCGTGTTTGAAGATTGTGATGATTTAGACCGCGCAGCAGCAGACACCGCCGCAGGGTGTTTCTACAACCAAGGTGAGGTGTGCGTCGCGGCAACCCGCCTGCTTGTTCACGAAAGCATCAAAGATCAGTTTATAGAAAAAGTTATTCAAGCGTCGAAAGCGTTCACGCCAAAAGACCCAATGGACCCAAGTTCATCCATGGGTGCACTCATCGACCAAGATCATAAATCAAAAGTATTGGAATACATCTCTTTAGGTGAATCAGAAGGTGCAAACGTACGTTGTGGCGGTGATGTCGATGGGCAGGGCGCATTTGTTTCCCCAACCATTTTAGACAACGTCGACAACAAGATGCGTGTCGCCAAAGAGGAAATTTTTGGTCCGGTGCTGTGTGTCATTCCATTCAAAGATGAAGCGCAAGCAATTGAGATCGCTAACGATTCGAAGTACGGCTTAGGTGCTGCACTTTGGAGCAGCAATATCAACCGCGTTCATCGCGTAGCAAAACGACTGCAAGCCGGCTCGGTTTGGGTCAACAACTACAACGAAGGTGATATGACGGTCCCATTTGGCGGATTCAAAATGAGCGGAAATGGTCGAGACAAGTCTCTCCACGCGATTGCAAAATTCACCGAAACCAAAACCACTTGGATTCGCCTCCATCCTTAAGCCTGCTGACGATTACGATAAATAAAGGAATAGTTCTATGAACAAGCATACGGATTCGTTCTACGCGCACTCTGTGCCAAACATGCCGGAATACCCACAGTTGCAAAACGACATCGAGTGCGATGTGTGTGTAGTCGGTGCGGGATTTTCTGGTCTTTCTTCTGCACTACACCTAGCGGAAAAAGGTTTTAAAGTTGTTGTGTTAGAGAGCGCAAAAGTGGGCTTTGGAGCAACTGGTCGTAACGGTGGCCAAATCGTTAACAGCTACAGCCGAGATGTTGACGTGATTGAAAGCCGTTACGACCAAAACCAAGCCAAAGCTCTGTGCGATATGATTTTTGAAGGCGGCGATATCATCCGTGGCCTGATTGACAAATACGACATCAACTGTGATTACAAGCAAGGTGGCTTGTTCACGGCACTGAACAGTAAACAACTCAAAGGGCTAGAAGAACATAAGAAGAACTGGGAGCGTTACGGCAACGACCAACTGACTCTGCTTGATGCAGGAGAGGTAGAACAAGCGGTAGGTACGAAAGTGTACACTGGCGGTTTGCTGGATATGCGCGGTGGTCACATTCACCCGCTTAAACTGGCATTAGGTGAAGCCGCCGCGTTCGTATCTCTAGGTGGTCAAATCTTTGAGCAGTCGGCGGTCGTGTCGATTGACAAAGGGATTAACCCAGTAGTTAAAACGGCGCAAGGCAGCGTGAAGAGCAAGTACGTGGTTTTGGCAGGTAACGCCTACCTTGGTGGTTTGGCACCAAACATCAGCAACAAAGCGATCCCGTGCGGCACACAAGTGGTGGCGACTCAGCCTTTGAGTGATGAGCAGCTAAAACAAGTGCTGACCAGTGACTACTGCGTTGAAGACTGTAACTACTTGCTTGACTACTTCCGCTTAACCGCCGACAAGCGTTTGTTATTCGGAGGTGGCGTGGTTTACGGCGCACGTGACCCAGAAAACATTGAAGCACTGATCCGTCCGAAGATGGAGAAAGTCTTCCCACAATTGAAAGGCATCAAGATTGATTACACCTGGACGGGTAACTTCTTGCTGACTTACTCACGCATGCCGCAATTTGGCTCGTTTGCAGACAACATTTACTACCTACAAGGCTACAGCGGTCACGGTGTAACGTGTACTCACCTAGCAGGCAAGTTGCTGGCTGAAACCTTGACTGGACACGCAGAACGCTTTGACGCGTTTGCCGCTCTGAAACATTACTCCTTCCCGGGTGGCCGCCACTTCCAAATTCCGTTTACGGCAATGGGCGCGGCTTACTACAACCTACGTGACAAACTGGCGATTTAAGAGATAAGGAATATCCAATGAGCAAAGTAGTGAAATTTGCAGCCCTTCAACTGACGAAAAGCTGGGATCTGGAAGATAACTTAGCCAAAGCAAAAAATGCGATTCGTGAAGCAGCACAAAACGGTGCGAACGTGATTCTTCCTCAAGAGCTGTTCGCCGCACCTTACTTCTGCAAAAAACAAGAAGCGAAGTATTTCGAGCTTGCAGAAGAAACGGAGAATTGTCGTCTTATTAAAGAGATGAGTGCGTTGGCTAAAGAGCTCGGCGTGGTGATTCCTGTCAGCTACTTTGAAAAAGCGGGCAATACGTTTTTTAACTCGCTAGTAATGATAGATGCCGATGGCACGGTACTAGATAACTACCGCAAGTCACACATTCCTGACGGCCCGGGCTACAGCGAGAAGTACTACTTTAGCCCTGGCGATACTGGTTTCAAAGTGTGGCAAACCAAGTTCGGTAAGTTCGGTGCTGGCATTTGCTGGGACCAATGGTTTCCAGAGCTTGCACGCAGCTTGGCTCTGCACGGCGCGGAAGCGATTTTTTACCCAACTGCAATCGGTTCTGAGCCTCAAGATCCGACACTGGATTCACGTGACCACTGGCAACGTACAATGCAAGGTCACTCGGCAGCAAACCTCGTTCCAGTGATTGCGTCAAACCGAGTGGGCACTGAAGTCGATGATGGTATCGAGACGACGTTCTACGGCTCTTCTTTTATCACTGACCACACTGGTGCAAAAATTGCCGAAGCACCGCGTCAAGGTGAAACCATCATTTACGCAGAAATCGACCTAGCTACGACAGCGAAAGCGCGTCACGCGTGGGGCTTGTTCCGCGACCGTCGTCCAGACCTTTACACCAGCGTTGGCAAACTAGCCGTTTAAAGAGGCGTTAAAATGAAGTTATCGACAACACCAGCGCAAGATGGCTTCTATTTTCCGGCTGAGTTTCAGCCGGTTAGTGAAGTTTGGCTAGCGTGGCCAGAAAGGAAAGACAATTGGCGTGATGACGCATTACCCGCGCAAGAAACCTTCGCCAGAATCGCGAACTTAATCTCGGAAGTGACCAAAGTGTGTGTGGCGGTGTGCTCGCACAACTTTGACCGAGCGCGTCAAATGCTTCACTCAGATGTACGTTTGGTGGAAATCCCATTTAACGATGCGTGGATGCGAGACATCGGGCCGACCGTGCTTGTTAACCAAGCGGGCGAGCGCCGTGGGATTAGTTGGCAATTCAACGCGTGGGGCGGCGAATACAACGGCCTTTACGACAACTGGCAGCAGGACGATCTTGTCGCTGGTTCGGTGTGCGACATCATCGGTATTGATCATTACCGCGCACCGTTTGTACTTGAAGGTGGGGCGATTCACACCGATGGTGAAGGCACCCTTTACACCACAGAAGAGTGCTTACTTAGTCCGGGGCGAAATCCACAGTTGAGCAAAGCGCAAATTGAAGAGCAGTTAAAGGCGTATCTCGGTATCGAAAAAGTCATTTGGTTGCCAAATGGTTTATTCAATGACGAAACAGACGGCCATGTTGACAACCTAATGCACGTGATCGCACCGGGTAAGGTGGTACTGAGTTGGACCGATGACTCAAGTGACCCGCAATACGCGTTATCTCGTCA
Source organism: Vibrio sp. 1978 (assembly GCF_033344345.1). Lineage (NCBI taxonomy): Bacteria > Pseudomonadati > Pseudomonadota > Gammaproteobacteria > Vibrionales > Vibrionaceae > Vibrio > Vibrio sp. 1978. The sequence goes on along the minus strand of NZ_JAWPOP010000004.1, from coordinate 301,686 downwards.
AGCAGAGCAAGTGCTGAAATCGCAGCAAGATGCGAAAGGACGCGAGATTGAAATTGTCCGTTTGCCATTACCGGGTCCGTTGCATTACAGCGAGCGCGAAGCCAATGGCATTGACGCCAGTTCAGGAATGAGTCGACAAGCTGGCGAACGCCTAAGTGCCTCTTATGCGAACTTTCTTATCGTCAACGAGCATGTGTTCTTGCCGATGCTGGACGAAGAGACCGACGCTATGGCGATCGATATTTTGCAAAACGCGATGCCGGAATACCAAATCATCGCGATACCGTCGAGAGAGGTTCTACTCGGCGGAGGGAACATTCACTGTATTACGCAGCAGATCCCTGCTTAAACATAAACTCGCCGCTGGCTTAGCGGCGATGATGAGTTGTCAAAAGGAATGACCATGCAACAGATACAAAACCAAAGCCTTGTTTCGTTTATGGTAGCGAATCCACAACAGGGCATTGCAGTGACTAATCCGGCGACCGGAGAACTCCTCGGGTACGCACCAGTCTCAACCGAAAACGACATTTTAAATGGCATTGAAAGTGCCAGTGTGGCGCAGAAAGAGTGGGCGGCACTGCCAGCAAAAATGCGTGCTGGCATGCTCAATCGTTGGTTCCAACTCCTGTTAGAAAACAAAGCCGACCTTGGCCGTTTGATGACGTTAGAGCAAGGTAAGCCGCTAGCGGAAGCTCAAGGTGAAGTGCTTTACGGTGCGAGCTTTATCGAATGGTTTGCTGAAGAAGCGAAACGTACCTACGGTGAGACGATTCCTGCCCCAAGTGCTGACAAGCGTTTGGTGACCATCAAACAGCCGATTGGTGTCGCCTGTGCGATTACACCGTGGAACTTCCCAATTGCGATGATCACGCGCAAAGCAGGTCCAGCTTTAGCGGCAGGCTGTAGCTTTGTCGTAAAACCATCTGAATCTACGCCGCTGTCTGCGTTTGCGGTCGCTGAGCTTGCCTATCAAGCGGGTATCCCACGCGATGTGCTGCAAGTGGTATTGGGGGAAAACTCCCGTCAGGTCGGTGCTATCTTCACTTCGCATCCGTTGATTCGCAAGTTGTCTTTCACTGGCTCTACTCAAGTCGGTAGCGTGCTGATGCAGCAAAGCGCGGCTGACATCAAACGTACCTCAATGGAGCTCGGTGGCAACGCGCCATTTATCGTATTCGATGATGCGGATATTGATGCAGCTGTGGCAGGCGCGATGGCGTCGAAATTCCGTAACGCAGGTCAAACGTGTGTTTGTGCGAACCGTTTCTATGTACACAGCAAAGTGTATGACGAATTCGTTGCTAAGTTTGACGCTGCGGTTCAGCAGCTCAAAGTTGGTAACGGATTGGAAGAGGGGGTCAACATTGGTCCAGTGATCAGCGAGTCAGCGAAGCAAGGCATTCAGACGCTTATTGATGGTGCTATCGAGCAAGGCGCGAAGCCGGTTTCAGAGCTTAAAAAGCTCGATGGTCTATTTATGCAGCCAGTGGTTCTCAAAGACGTTACTCACGACATGAAGATTGTTTCCGAGGAAATCTTTGGCCCTGTCGCGCCAGTGATTCGTTTTGACAGCGACGAACAGCTAGTCGAAATGGCGAACGACACCATCTACGGTCTCGCGTCGTACTTCTACAGCCAAAACATTCACCGTGTTTGGAAAATCGCAGAAGCGCTCGAATACGGCATGGTCGGCATTAACGAAGGTATGATCTCTACTGAAGTGGCTCCTTTCGGTGGTGTTAAGCAGTCCGGTATCGGACGTGAAGGTGCAAAACAAGGTATCGATGAATACATGGACGTGAAATATCTCTGCTTTGGCGGCAACTAATTAAGGACAAAACAATGACAAACCAACAACTACACGAAAGAAGAAGCCAAGTTATCGCTCAAGGTATGGGCGCACTGTACCCACTTTACGTCGAGAAAGCAGAAAACGCTTACGTATGGGATATTGAAGGCAATAAATACATCGACTTTGCAGCGGGCATCGCGGTAACTAACACCGGGCATTCTCACAAGCGCATTAGCGAAGCGGTAAAAGCTCAGCTGGACAATTTCTCACACACGTGTGCGATGGTTACGCCATACGCGTCATTCGTAGAGCTGGCTGAAAAGCTGACAGAACTTGCACCGGGTGAGACTAAGAAGAAAGCGATCTTTCTAACCACTGGCGCCGAGGCGGTCGAAAACGCAGTGAAAGTAGCGCGCGCTCATACTGGTCGTAGCGGCGTGATAGCGTTCAAAGGCGGCTTTCACGGTCGCACAAATATGACGATGGGGTTAACCGGTAAAGTAGCGCCGTACAAAGCAGGTTTTGGTCCTTTCCCGAATGAAATCTACCACGCGCCGTACCCAAATGCGTTCCACGGCATCAGCATTGAGCAAAGCTTACAAGCGATCGACGACCTATTTGCGTGCGATATTGAACCTTCACGCGTTGCGGCGATCATCTTCGAGCCAGTACAAGGCGAGGGCGGCTTCTACAAAGCACCTGAAGCGTTTGCACAAGGCTTGCGTCAGCTGTGTGATAAGCACGGTATTATGCTGATTGCCGATGAAATCCAAACGGGTTTTGCTCGTACCGGTAAAATGTTTGCAACAGAATACCTAGGCATTGAACCTGACCTAATGACAATGGCGAAAGGCATTGCTGGTGGTTTCCCAATCTCAGCGGTAGTTGGGAAAGCGGATGTGATGGATTCTGCACTACCTGGTGGTTTAGGTGGCACTTATGCGGGCTCGCCACTTGGCTGTGTTGCTGGTCTTGAAGTACTGAAAATTATCGAAGAAGAAGACTTGTGTGCTAAAGCAATGGGTATCGGTGAAGTGGTCAATGCTCGTATGACAAAACTGCAACAGTCAGTGCCTGCTATCGGTGAAATCCGTACTACAGGTGCGATGATGGCGATTGAATTTACTGATCCTGAAACGGGTGAGCCGCTACAAGAGATGACCAAAGCGGTGATTTCTAAAGCGCAAGAAAATGGTCTGATTTTGCTTTCTTGTGGGGTAAAAGCGAACGTGATTCGCTTGTTGCCGCCGCTAACCATTGAGCCTGAAGTGCTTAGTGAAGGTTTAGATAAGTTGGAAAAAGTGATTCTTGAAGTGGCGTAATTCACGCGCTTTTAAATAGCAATAACAAATCAAGGAAGCGGTTGGTATCAATCGTTTCCTTTTTGTTTTTTAGCGTATCTGCTGCCTATCTAAAAAGTATTGCTCAAGCTCCAAGTCGTCACTTTTATTACGGATGACTTAACAATTGGGCTCGTTCTTACTTTCCACTTAGTCGCTACTTTGTTCTCCTCGAATGTGGTTTGGTGCTCACATTCTAAATCCCGACATCTGAAAGCCACTTGAGTCTATAATTTTATTGAGCGTCATTCCTCACTTTTTGGACTATAAAAATGAGATAGTATTCATATCCCACTTAGGTTGCTTGACAGATTAGCAGGACGAACTTTGATAACAAAGAATACAAGGTATGCCATTTTACTCGGCTTAGTTCCCATCGCCATATTTGTAGTGGCCTTTCATTCGATAACCAACTTTTACGTCAACTCGGTAAAAGCGTCGAAAATAGATGCTTACGTAGATTATTTAAATCAAAGGTCTGCCTATTTGGACGGAGCAATAGTGAAGCAGATTGCTCAGTTAGATTTTACTTGTAGTGATAGTGATGTAAGAACTTTACGCGACCCACGTTTTTATAACCGTTACATTCGTTTTATTGCGATGACCACAGAAGGCGGAAAAACGTGTTCCACGGTTGGTAGTGAAGTGTCTCGCCCATCTAGTAGTGAACGATTTCAGATGGATGAAAACTTTTTCGCATCACTTATTTTGCCGCAACAGAATGACCAAATAGAGTGGATGGTCATTTATGATAATGAACACGTTGAAGTCTTCTGGGTACTTGATAACAGTTGGGTTAACGAGGTAATAAAAACGCCTTGCAAAGACTGCCTATTTGTAGAGTTTAAGTATGATGAACCAATATTTGGTGATTTAACGATAAGCCGTGGCAAAGCGAATATTGCAGGAGAAGAAAACGCACTGTCAAAAGAGTTTTTCTTTTCAGGAGATTCTCAAGCCAACATGCTCATAAAGATATACAGCGGTGAAAAACTTAAACATTATGCTCAGGAAAGAGTACTTTTGTGGGGCGGTCTTGTAAGTGTGCTTGCTGGTCTTGTGACTGCCTTTGCATACATATCTGGTAAAAGCTTGAGAAAATCCATTACAGGTCTAATTGAAAATGGGATTAGTAATACAGAATTTATTCCTTACTACCAGGCGATTGTCGATAGTCGCGATGGTAAGACAGTAGGATATGAAGCTCTGATTCGATGGTCGCGACGTGATGGAATGGTGCCACCAAATATGTTTATTGGTGCTGCAGAAGAAAGTGGCCTGATTATCCCGATGACCAATCAGCTCATTCGTAAAATCATACAAGACTTAAGTGACTTGCCCGAGCATACGTGGGTCAGCATCAATATTGTTTCCTCCCATTTAGAGTCAGGCGTATTAACGAAGTTGCTGTCGGAGTTAAATTGGCCAATCTCGAATAGAATTCATTTTGAGTTGACCGAGAGAATACCAGTAAAAGACACTGAGGCCGCGAAAAAAGAGATTTTGTATTTAACGAATAAAGGCTACAAGTTCAAAATTGACGATTTTGGTACCGGATATGGTGGCTTTTCTTACCTACAAGATTTGGGCATCCGGTGTGTAAAAGTGGATAAGATGTTCATTGATCCAATAGGATCTGACGATCAAAAGTTGAAAGTGCTGGACTCAATTGTGTCTGCAGCGAACAAAGCGGAATGTGAGATGATTGCAGAAGGTGTAGAGAGCCAGGCTCAAGTCGAATATCTGGCTCAGCATGCGATTTACCTTATTCAAGGTTATGTTTACGCTAAACCAGAGCCCCTGACTAACCTTGCAAGCGCTTAACAGCCATAACGTCATAACATCCCGCTTTAAAGGTGCCAGTTTCCTAGGTTAGCGCGGCTCTTTTCGTTTTGATTGACGTAATGAGCTGAGGTAGTAATGACATTACGATCATTCCTAGCATTAAGCTGTATTGCAGAGGAGTGAACGTTTCCCCCAATAGCAGTAGGCCCGAAACAATGCCTGCGACTGGGTTTGCAATACCACCAAAGGTAAAATCTACGACCGACATCCGCTGTAATAACCATACATACATGCCATACCCTAATGCGGTGTTCAGAATAATTACCCAAAGTAACCCTAGAATATTCGTCATGGATACGTCCTGAACGACAGTAACATATGGCTCTGGATTGTTTATCGCCAGCACACTTGTTGCGATAGACATAATCACGCCACCCAAAATGAGCTGCCATGTTAACACTGTCCACCAGTGCATTTTTGTACCTAGTGACTTTGTTACGCTACTTCCTATCACGATGCACATAATGGCGGAGATCATCGCAAGTAATCCCACGGGGTCGAGAGAAATAGAGCTAGGATCAAATAAGAACCAAGCTAAAGCAATCAAAGTTGCGCCGCTTATAGCTTGGATGCCACTAGGCTGGCGTTTGTAGACCGCCCAACCAAACAGCATCGCAAAAACGGGGACCGAAACCATACCAACACCAGAGATGGCAGAAGGAAGCGTCAACGCCATGACAAAAATGAGACCAAAGAAGCAAGCGATGTTGATGGTTCCTAAAACAAGCAGCACCTTCCACTCACTTCTTTTCGGAAACGACGGCTTTATTGCCAGCAACAAAAGACCCGCAGGCAGTGCCCTTAGAGCGCCAAGTAAAACGGGAGGCCAATCCGGTAGAGTAAACTGAGTAACAGCGTAAGTCGTCCCCCAAAAAAAGGCAGGAATCATCGCAAGTAAAATGTTCATGTTAAATATCTTTATGTAGAGATAATTAAATGTAACGATATCGGTAAGGTGGCTTTTTGTAAAGTATCTTTATGTTAAAATAAAAAATATATGATGTTTGGAGAGAAATAATGGATGCAATTGATAGAGTGGTAGAGCAGTGGGCTAGGGAGAAGCCAGACCTCGACACTGAACCGATGGCAATAATGGGTCGACTAATGCGAATTGCAAAACACATGGAATCTAGGGTCGCCGAGCTACATAAGAAGTACGATCTGAAAATGGGTGAATTTGATGTGTTAGCGACACTGCGTCGAGCTGGTTCACCATATTGTCTTACTCCCTCAGCGTTAATAGAGTCGATGATGCTCACTTCGGGTGCGATGACTAATCGCTTAGATAAACTAGAGAAGAAAGGGTTTATCACCAGAACCCATAGTAAAGAAGACCGACGTAGCGTCACCGTTGAACTAACAGGGCAAGGCTTAACCTTAATTGACAAGCTAATTTTGGAGCATGTAGACGTTCAGCAATCGTTATTGCATGGTTTAGAAGGCAATGAAAAAGAGCAGGTTAACCAGGCGTTAAAATTGCTATTGCCACAATTTGAATGAGAACGCAGAAGGAGGCAGGGGATATGAAAAGCAAAGAACTAGAACAATACTTAAGTACCTTCATGTGTGCAGAAAGCGATTTCCCATTTGGGCCTGAAGCGCTTGTATACAAAATCAAAGGCAAGATGTTTGCCATCATTGCAGAGAGAAACGGTCGGGAGTATGTCAGCGTAAAAGTAAAACCAGAAGATGGAGAAGTCTTAACGTCGCAGTTTACGGATATTATCCCGGGTTATCACTTAAATAAGCGTCATTGGATAACGGTTTATTTTAACGGTGATGTCGAGGATGGGTTGATTCAAGACTTGTGTGAACGCTCTTATGCTCTTGTCGTTGCCAAGCTGCCGAAAGCACAACGAGCGTTGCTTGGTGAGTAATCGGCAACGCACTGGCCTCTGTTGTTTTGTCGCTCGTTGCTCGTAGCCTTTACGGAAAAATTCGCACCTTTTTCATCCTCGGGCTATATAAGAATAAGAAGGTGGAAAAGGGGAATGATATGCGAGCATTATCTGAATGGCTAAAAGAATACGGGGAGAGTCACCAAAACCCTATCAACCAAAAGATTCACACAATCGCAGTTCCAGGTATTTACCTTTCTGTGGTTGGACTTATTTGGTCGATTCCCCAGATTTCATTATTAGGCTTCGAACTTAATTGGGTTTGGGTAGCGGTGATCCCCACTTGGGTTTTCTATTTTCGTTTGTCTCTGAGCGTATTCATGATGATGATCGGCTACACATTAGCGTGCATTGGCCTTATTTGGTCTCTAGAGGTATTGATGTTGCCCGTTCTGCATATTTCTATGCTCTTGTTTGGTGTATTGTGGATATTGCAATTTATCGGTCACAAGATTGAAGGTAAAAAACCGTCGTTTTTTGAGGATTTACAGTTTCTACTCATCGGCCCGATTTGGGTGTTCAGAAAACACTAGCGATAAGCAAAATCACGCATCATCCGAATTACACAAGACATATAACGTTCAGAGATTATGTAGCTCTTACTACAGAATACCTCACCTTCTTATTGCCACGACAAGCATTCACTTTAGATACGCACTATGATTAAAGAGGTGCCAACGCACTTTACGCTATCGAGATACTTAAACTTACGGCAAGTTTACTTTAGGGGGATGAATGTACGACCGACAATATAAATATGCCTATTGGAGAGAAGAGCGTAAAAAAGGCAAATGGCACTATATATTAAAGTCCTTCTTTATGATTTGTTGTGCATTACTGCTTGGTAAAGTCATCGGTTTGTTCATTTTTGGAGAGCTGCATTCTTTAAGCGACATTTGGGAACAACTCCCTGCGGATGTTTTTATTATGATGCTCGTGGGCTTCCCAATTAGTGTCCTTGGTTGGTACCACGAAGAGTCAAAGTTTTTCCGGGCACTGCGACGCAAAGAAAAGCGGTTAAAAGGCAATCAAAACAAACCGAAATAGAGTAACCTTTGTCTCTGTTTGGATTGCCACTTACCTATCTGATCGATTCTATCCCTTCCAGTCGTTTAGCGTTTAGTTACGTGTTGCAAAAAGCCTTCTTAATACAACAGCCCCCAGTGTTGTGGAAATTGGTACTGTAAGAAACATTAAAAAACGAAGTTGAGCATTAGCGTATAAAGGCTCGCACTGTCATCCTTTGGGGCTGATGAAAACGCGCCAGAGCTATTATTGTAGGCGTTGAACCTTTGCCATTCTGCATTCAGGGAAACGTTGTAATCTAGGTCATATCTCAACCCGAGTAAGAAACTGTCTCCACTTTTTTTATCCCGACTATTAAACTGCTGACCGTAAACAATATAAGGAGTCAGCTTGTTTACATTATAACTTGTTGTCGCGTACCAAGATGAGGAAAGATTGCTGGTCTGTCCTTCTGCCATAATCACAATGTTATCGAGCTCGTATCTTAACCCTAGAGAGAACAGATCGATCGTGTTGTTTTTTTCTGTTTCAACTAGACGGTCAATGATTGTGGTTCCGCCACCGGGAGTGGACTGCTCAATGTTAGAGAGCGTCGTTGTTTGATCATAATCGCCGTGGAGGTAGGAAAAATTCCAACGATAACTCTCTCCGCTTAGCGTTAAGTTCATCCCTGCAGTGTTGTTTGACTCAATTTCCAATTCAGTACGTTCATTGATGGTTACGTCACTATTGTCTTTAAACCCGACAAACGGCATGGCGGTAAGTACGACTTGCTCATTGAGGTCATGAATCCAGCGTGCAGATAGGCCGTTATAAGCCGTGATACCTAGAATGCTGTCATATACCTCATTCGGTGGGCGGGCTTGGGTAAAAGCGTGGCCGACATAGTTGTACTCAGACATCAAAAACAGTGGCAGTCTTAAGCGTCCTCCTCGTATTTCTATGTTTTGATAGGTATAAGCCAAATACGCCCACTCGAGCTGAGGCGAGCTCCAATGGTCTTGCGGGCGCTTTACGACTTGTGCGGATGCCCGAAATGCCTTGTGAAAATAATCGAGCTGCATGCCGAAAGTGGTATCGCAATCGAAACAAGATTCATCGCCAATAAAGCGGTTAACTAGTAACGTAGTTGGGTTATCGGATTTTGCCCACGAAGTAGAGCCAAAACCACTTAAAGAAAGTTGTTCTGTTAGTTCAATCGTGGCTGAGCTCGGAAAGGTCGCGATACTCAGCGATAACATGGTTAAATATTTTTTCATATCAATTCTCCGAGCTAACCACACATAAAACATGAGCATTACTAGGGACGCTCGATGTTGGGGCATAACCAATTCTATTCGGCTTCTCTTGCATCCATGCTATGAGGTCATCAATGCTGGAGCGTGCAATCACTTTTGGCGGTCTAGCTTTACCTGAAAAAGACAAGCTTGCCCAATGCGCGTTCATTTGCGCTAAATTTTTGTTGAGAAGATAACGATAGAACTCAGCTCTTTCTGTTGATGTCGCAGGCCAGTCAGAGAGTTCAATTCGCTGGCCTTGTAAAAGTTGCGTCTTCCCTCTGTACAACTTTCGCGCTTTATTGACAGTGAGCGGAGAGAATTCGTCATTAAATGAGAAAACGGCGTAGCTCTCTGCAGCGAGAGCTTGGCAATTTAATGAAAGAAGGACAATCAGAATAAACAGATAGCGTTTTATGTAACGCAAAGGAAAAGCAACGCGAGAATGATTTCTACTCATAGAATCCACCTACATTGCTTGTTCAATTTGATACAACAGTTTTTCTTTGCGCACAGGCTTTGGTACGTAGGCATCCATTCCTGAATCAAAGCAGCGTTGAATGTCATCATCTACGACGCTTGCTGTTAATGCGATAATGGGCGTCTTAGCTAATCCTTTACTCGCTTCATAAGCTCTAATTTGCCTAGAAGCTTCAAACCCATCCATTATGGGCATCATGCAATCCATCAAAATAACATCAAACTTTCCATCTTTTTGGAACATCTCGACTGCAATTTGTCCGTTTTCAGCGACTTCGAATTGATAGCCTGCTTTAGATAGCAATAGAGAAGCCACTTTCTGGTTCACTCTATTGTCTTCGACAAGCAAGATACGTTCGGAGCGAATAGGCGTTACCGTTGCTTCTGGTTGCTCAGAACTTGCAGGTAGTTCATGAGTTTTATCGGGGGTGGTGTTCTCTTGGTGTGGTTCAGCAGGCGTCGTGTTGGAAACACGTAACCCAATTGCCTTATCTAACTTCTCTTTAAGCAACCCTGCTTTAAACGGTTTGGGCACATAGTCATCCATTCCAACGTCAAAGCATTTTTGTATATCGTCATCGACCACACTTGCCGTTAGAGCAATAATCGGAATTCTGAAAGCGCGTTTTTCTTTTACTTCTATTTGACGAATTATTTGGGTGGCTTCAAATCCATCCATTACGGGCATCATGCAGTCCATTAAAATTAGGCTGTATTGATTCTGTTGAAATTTCTCAACCGCTTCTTGTCCGTTTACAGCGACATCAAAGTCGAAGCCAGCTTTTGTGACGTGTAGCCCCGCGATTTTTTGATTGACCGTATTGTCATCAACGACCAAAATTTTCGGCAGAGATTTAACATGTTGCGCTGAAGTGCTCTCTTGTTGTGCGTGCGAGAAATTTGCCGCACAACTTTCAAGTGCTTTAATTAAGCGCTGCCCTAGTAGTGGCTGAGTGACCAAGGCGCTGATACTGTTTCTAAAGTCGAATTGTGGGCTATGAAGGTGCTTGATAAGGCAGACACGAATGTTTCGTTTACAAAGGCTTTCTATCTCATCGATATGCATCGCCGCTGCATTTGGTGATGCTTCTACATGAATAACGATAACGCGCTCGTTATCAATCCACGTTGGCAACGCACTTAAGGTATCTACTGACTGCGTTATATTGATGTTGAAAAAACTTAACTCGTTACGCAGTTTTTGTTCTAGTTGAGTACTGCTGCATACAATCCATATATCGTTGTGATTCAGAGCGTGATAAGCGTTAAACTCTTGCGTCACAACAGGAGCAGTTAGTTCAAAGAAGAAGCGACTGCCTTTACCTTTCTCGGATTCAAGTTGAATTTCTCCACCCATTAGCTCAACTAATTGCGTGCTAATGGCAAGCCCAAGTCCAGTTCCCCCAAATTGTCGGGTAGTAGAGTTATCCTCTTGGGCAAATGGAGCAAATATTTTCTTTTGCTGCTGGGCATCAATACCAATCCCAGAATCTTTAACGGAAAACTCGATGACCGCTTCACCATTTTTTATTTCGCGGGTGATGACCGATAGCTCAACACTGCCTTGTTCGGTAAATTTTACCGCGTTAGACATGAAGTTCATGACAACTTGGCGTATACGATGGTCATCCAACATTACGTGGTAAGGCGTGTTACGGCTAATGTTGACTTGCACATCGATGCCTTTTTCCTTTGCTTTCGGTGAAATGATAGAAGCAATGTCATAGATAGACTCTCGAACACAAGTTGAATGTGGGCTAATGAGCAACATCCCAGATTCAATTTTTGAGAAGTCTAGAACGTCATTAATTAAACTCAAAAGCAGTTGGGAGGAGGTTTCAATCGTGTCGACGTAATCGCGTTGTGTGGCAGTCAGGGAAGTATCGGATAAGACTTCAGAGATACCAATAACGCCATTTAGCGGCGTGCGGATCTCGTGGGACATGTTGGCCAAAAAGCTACTTTTGGCTTTACTCGCCTTAATTGCATCATCTTTTGCTTGTTCTGCATCTTCTTTAGCTTGTGTGAGCTTTAGTCTGGACAACATCCGCTCATCACTAAGCTTTTTTACCTCTCGAGCAAACTTACTCAGCTCGTCTTTACCCTTTATTAGTTGAGCAAGAGGTGAATTTTCAGTGTTACTTTGTTCATTGCTTTCGTTACTGAGAAATTTGAGGACTAGATTCAAGTTTCCAGTAACTTTTCGCACCAATCTTAGCGTTAAACTTACGACCAACAGCGTTAAAAGGCTCATCATTGCGATAAAGGTAAAGCGGTGCTGTGTCGTCGTGTTGATTGTCTTTGATATATCATCACTCAGCTGTTGTTCCATTTTGTCGTCAACACTTTGTAATAACGATAAGCGTTTGTTGAGTGCAGATAACCCCGCATCAATCTCATCCGGGGTTAATGATTTGAGTTGAGCTGGTTGCAATAAATAAGCACGAAACTCTTGGCTTTTGATAAAGACTTCACCCGTAAACGTCTCAATGAGCAGATCTACTTGTTGTTGATTGGCATTTAGCGTCACAAAACGCTCTAGAAATAGTTGTTGGTTCTGGATTAAAGATTGGATAGAAGCCTGTGTTGTGAGGTCGTACTCGTTATTTTCCTCTGAAGATCGAATCAAATATTCGCTTAATCTATGCTCTTCAGTGGACCAAAACATCAACCATTCAAGTTGCATCAAAGAAGAAAGGTGAGTGTTTGTTTCATAACTCACATTTCTAAAATAGACTTTGTCTAAGCTCATGAGGATTTCTTTGAACGTATCAGCGCGCCACTCTGCCGCATCTAACTTTTCTTCTTGATTTTGCGAAGAGAGCATCGAGAGGGTTGCTTCCTCAAAGCTTGTCAACTGGTTTAGTATCTCAGCGTTTTCACCGAATACTGGTGCAGCGGTGTCGCGTAACAATTGAGATATCTGCTGAGTTTTTAGTTGCTTATCTATTACATCAGGGTTATTCGGTAGGTGATAAAGCGAAGATACGCGGTCTATGTAGACAGAGAATAACTGTGCTTTTTGTAGTTCCTGAGCCTGGATAGAAAGGCTTTGTACATGTTTACCCGCGAGGACAAGCAACAATAAAATTGGCAGCAAAACCAACCCAAATAGCTTTTGTTTTACCGACAGGTTGTTCCAAGGAAAGGTTCCTACCACGCGCATTTCCATATCCAAGAAGTTGATATGAAAAGTGTAGTTTATTTATCTCAGATGTTAGATTTTAAGAGAAAATTCATATTAATGAGGTGGGGGAAGTGTGACCGATATTGCATTACGAGTACTAACGCGCTAAGCGGCAATAGTTAACAAAACGGCGTTCTAAGCAAAGTGATTGACGTTTTGAGCGCCACTCCCTCGTTGGTATTCAAATGCAATCAATTCCTCGGCAGGTACAGGTCTACCTAAGAAAAAACCTTGTACGATGTCACAGTGGAGAGACTCCATTCGTGTGAGTTGAGTTTGAGTTTCTACGCCTTCGGCTACTACTTTCATTCTTAGGTTGTGAGCCATGGATACAATCGCGCGAACTAATGAATCGTCTTGATCGCTTTTTCGGATTTGAGCGATAAATGAACGATCAATCTTGAGCCCGTCAAAAGCCATATGTTGTAGGTAGGCAAGGGCTGAATACCCCGTACCAAAGTCATCTAGCCAAACTTCCACTCCGATACTTTGTAGTTTTTTAAGCACATATTGAGCTTTCTCTGTATCATCAATAAAAAGTGACTCTGTCACTTCAACATGAATGGTTTGAGGGGCGACATCATGTCGTCGTAAATACTTAGAAAATAATTGACTTAAATCTTGGCGATAGATTTGTCTTGGGGACAAGTTTAGTGCGATGTGAAAATCAGTACCGAAATGTTCTGCCCACATTGCCCGCTGAGCAACTGCCGTCTCAATGATATGTTCTCCAAGCTCCAATATTAAATCACTTTGTTCTGCGATCGGGATAAACGATTCTGGACTGATATAACCTTTCTCGGGATGATTCCACCTAACCAATGCTTCGACCCCAATTAGGCGATAGGTTTTTAGATCAAATTGTGGTTGATACCACAGCTCGAATTGAGACAAGTCACGTACTGAACGACGCAGTTCTCGTTCTATGTATAAACGTTGTTTAATCGTTTCATCAAACGTGGAATCGTATATCGTCATAATGTCTTTACCGCGTCTTTTAGATTCCTGCGCCGCAAGAGAGGAAAGCTGTAAAAGAGACTCAGCGTTTGAACCAAATTCTGGATACACGGCAATTCCGAGGCTTGCCGTAATTTGAATATCGTTCTCTTCCAAACTAAAGGGAGAGAGTAGTTGGCGATGAATATCGTTCGCTTTTTCTCTAGCTTCATGATTGTCCGAGCACGGAAAGGCCAGTACAAATTCATCCGCACCTACTCGACTTACGATGGTAGAAAGGCGGTAAAGCGGCTTAAAATAACTCGGCAAACGGCCTTGAAGCTCTGAGGCAAGATGGCCTAGCAATTTATCCCCAATGTTATGTCCATAGTTATCGTTAATGTGCTTAAAGTCATCCAAGTCAATAAACACAACCGCGAGTGAGGGGGATTTGTGGTCAGTTATTTGCGTTTGAATATCAATGAGTAACTTTTCTCGGTTTGGCAGGGAAGTCAGAATATCGTGGTATGCCATGAACTCAACTCGGCTGGTGTATCGGTTCACTTTGTTTGACATTTTGTTGTACGCTGAAATAAGTTCTCCCACTTCATCTTTGCTTTGTATGTCGGTGACTGGCAGCGCTTGGGTATTTGACTCTGAAAATTGATCTTTTAGTTGCTTGAGTGGCTTAGTTAACGACCGCCCCAAAGCATAAGCGATGATGCTACCGAATAGAACGGATATCCCACTGATCGTTAGCAGCAAGTTAAACATCTTCTGTTTATCGTTTGAGGTAATCGCTTGGACTTGTTCAATGTTCTGTTCTTTCTCTTCCAGTAGGTGTATCAAGTTAAGCTCAAGATACACCGCCCCAAGAGTAATGTTTGATTGCTGAATCGGCGCTGCGATCTCCAACTGATGCTTGGAAAAGGAAACGAGAGTTCTAGATTCTTCTATTGCTTTCAAAATAAAAGGAGAGCGGTAATGAGGTTGGGCAAACATCCTTAGCTGAGTAGTGCCGTCGTGAAAGATTAGCCCTTCATTGTCAACAACATGTATTTTCGAGACATCTGGCTGGCTCAATGTTGCCTTAATTTGCTCATACGCTTGACTGATATTGTCTGTATAGAGTGGATCAAAAAGCTGTTTTGATAATAGCTCTGCATAAACCAACCCTTTTTGCTTAACGTAAGATTCTGTTTTTTCTTGAGAGTTGTTCGTGATTTGTTGAGTTAAGCTATTTGAATACGCATCGTAACCGTGCATGTATAACGCAAGATTTATCACCACAACAAACAAGACAACGAACATTGTCGAGCAAATGTATTTGGTTTCGAGTGAGAGCTTTTGAAACATCAATCCACCTTCGGTAATAAGTGAACTGACTTGCGCACTGTACTTAAGGAGGCTCGCATTTCTGGAGTAAGCGCGCTGAATTTTTTGGTGTTCTGAAACTTTTTAAGTGCGAGAGAGCCTTCGTGAGTTGTATCCATATCAAGCAGTATGGACGTGATTTTACGCTGTTGCTCTAGGCTCATGCTTGGAGAAGCGAGAATTAAATCCCTGGGTATTTCAACAGAACGAGAAAAAATCGCTAGTTTGTCTTTCATGTTTTCTGGCAAATCTTTGGGATTGTTCCAGTTGAAGTTACTGAATGCTCCTGCTGCAACTCTCTGTTTATATACCCATACAGATAGGTTGATTTCATTTGACTGAGCGAGTTGCTCATCAAGGAATAAATAACCAATACTGTCTTTGGCCGGTTTGTCATCAGGAGAGGGAAGGTATTGCAGTTTTTCTCCGTGATTCAGCAATGTAATCGCAGGTAGGTAATAGCTGCTGGTAGACGTGCGCTTTTCGAAAACAAGCGTTTTTCCGCGCAGGTCAGAAAGTGACTCAATGCCACTCTCTTTATTAGTAAAGAACACCGTATGATATTTTTGCAGGCCTTTTTTCCATCGTATAGCAAGAACTTGGCTATTAGACTCCTTTTCTAAGGTCATCGCATTAAAGGGGGTCGCCGTTGCAATTTGAACGGTGCCATTTTCAAGCGCAACCGCGAGCTGACGATAATTTTTAAATACCTTTACCACCCCTTTTGCGTAACCATATTCAGTCATATTTTCAGTTACATACTGAGTAAGGGGCGTCGCTTTTTTGATTTTGCTTTGGGCTTTATTGGACACAATGCCAAATGTGAATGTTTTCTCAATATTTTCTTGTGCACTGACAACAAAAGGTGAACTCAGCAAAGTGAGTAATAACAGAGTGCAGGCAGGTTTCATCCGGCTTCAACTTCCTTCTGGTGCATGTCAGTAATATTTAGTATTTATCAATGTGCCGAAATCAATCTTAAAAACAGTATGATGTACAAATTTCGTTGTGTGCGCACTTTTTATAATGTGACTTGGTCACTTATTCCGTTCAAATAGTACCGAATTTGACGTTTATGTACAGGATGAATGTATCACCGTGAGTCTGAATTCACTGGATTCTTGGTCAAGCGCTGTATTGGCTGTGAGCTAATGCGCCTTATGTATCGCTATTTTGTACTAAGAAAATTTTTCCAATTGTTTTTGATACTTTTTCTCGAGAGCTTCATTGCCTGCTGCACGTTCAAGTTGAATCATGAGTTGCAAAGAGGGCTTCTTCACGCCATACATTTGATTGAATCTCATTAATCGAATTCTAGCTTCAGTATAATCACCGCTATCAATTTCTATTTTAGCGAGTTGCAAAATCGATTTTGGTCTATGAGGGTCATGATCGATAGCTCTAGTAAAGTAGTATCTCGCTTTGTCTTTATCTTGTGATTTTAGCGCACAAAAAGCTGCATTCTCATAGCTTGCTGGAATAAGGTAGTAATAAGGCTGCTCAATGGCTCGATTAAACATCTGATCGGCTTTTTCGAAGTCACCTCGCTTGCAAAGAAAAGTACCGTAGTTATTGAGCACATTTCCGTTTTTAGTGTGTTGGCGTAGAGAGCGTTTATACATCTGTTCGGCTTTAATATCTTCACCAACCGTTTCGTAGTAGTGAGCCATAGATAATTGCGCGCGATAGTATTGAGGTGCGTGGTTTAAGGCTTGTTGTAAGTTATCATGCGCGCGAATCATGTTACCGCCGTCTAAATAACCTAAGCCAAGTGCGATACGTGATTCTGCCATTGCCACAGGATCGGCTTTAACGACAGGGCTTCCATCTTCTTTCACCGTCACGCAACCCACGAGTGCAAACTGAGACAATAATATTAGTGCACCGAGCTTTGCTGTTTTCATTCTTTATCCCTACATCCCTGAATCTTTCTGCATGATATGAATTACTTAGCAAAAACCTATTGAGGAAAAAACACTATGCGATCAGGTTTGCAAACTGTTATGAAAAAGCCGCCATATGGCGGCTTGGTTCACATATTACATTTCGGTAATGATGAGTGCTTTGTTTGCTTATTTTGAAGCTAATCGTCTTTAGTGAAAGCATCTTCACTGAAGTGATCGAGATCGTACGGTGTTTGCTGATAAACACAGTAGTTCAGCCAGTTTAAAAAGAGGAGGTGTCCATGGCTTCTCCAGCTTGCAATTGGTGGGTTATCTGGGTTGTTGTTTGGGTAATAGTTGACAGGAATAGCGGGCTCCATACCTTCGCTTAAATCTCGGATATATTCATTATGTAAGGTGTGAGAATCATACTCAGGGTGTCCTGTGACAAAGACATTGCGTTTGTCTTTTGTGGTGGCCAAGTACACACCTGCGACATCCGATGTCGCTAAAATGTCTAAGTCAGTATGCTCTTCTAGAAAGTGAGGCGAAAAATCTGCGTAACGCGAGTGAGGAGCCAAAAACGTGTCATCAAATCCGCGTAAGATAGGGTGAAACTGATGATGGATTTGATGATGATACACGCCTGAAAGTTTTTCTTTACGCGTTTTTTTAGGTAGATCGTAGAGTAGCTTTAACCCTGCTTGCGCAGCCCAGCAAACATAAAGAGTGGATGTCACATGATCTTTTGCCCACTCCATGATGGTTTTGAGATGATCCCAATAAATGACATCTTCAAATTGCACCAAACCTAATGGAGCCCCAGTAATGATCATGCCATCGAAGTTTTTATCTCGCACCATTTCAAATTGGCGATAAAACGTGTCTAAATGTTCAGTTGGCGTATTTTTACTCGGGCGGTTATCAATGCGCAGTAATTCGACGTTAACCTGTAGTGGGCTGTTTGAGAGTAGACGCAGAAACTGAGTTTCAGTCTCTATTTTTTTTGGCATCAGATTAAGGATCAGCACTCTTAAAGGACGTATTTCCTGACTCGCTGCACGCGTTTCACTCATCACGAAGATGTTTTCTGTCCTTAATACATCGGTAGCTGGTAATTGATCTGGAATTCTAATTGGCACGACTTTCTCTCCCTAAGTATAGTCAATCTAGACGTCTATACTTCTAAAGCTAACTTAATTAAGTTTAGATGTCGATACGAAATCCGACTTTTCAATCTACTCTTTACATTATGGTAAACCGTACTCGGGGTTGTCACACAATTGTGACTAAAGCAGAGTTTCTGATGAGATAGGTTTGAAACGCAGTGTGTACTATTTGCTGGTAATTATGCGATCACGTTAATATGTGAAGGTGACTTCGTAGTAAGGAAGTCTCAAATTAATGAGCCATACTAAAAACAATCAGCTCACCATTTTGCATTAATGTGCATATTTGGAAACATCGTCAGTGGAGGACATTATGTTCGGTATTTTCAAGAGAAAGACAAAGATTCAGGGCATCGCTCAAGAAGTTCCTTGCGTGCTACTGCATTCGTTTGGTGATAAAGACATTTATACGCCGGAAGAGATTGATCAAGCTCTTCAAAAGCTGGGTTATGATAAGAGCAAGGATATCAGTCATTATCAGTATGCGTATGGAATGTTTGCCGATGAAGCCTCTTACGAGCTCCTAGAACTAACGGATGAGCTAGGTAATTATGGTCATTTCCAACGTGAAGTAGGTAAGATGCTACTCAATACACCTGAGCCGATTGATATGCATATCTACTTTGAAATTTCTCGTCAGCACCAAAACGTCAGCCTTTCACCTGGTCATCAAAAAGTAAGCGAAAGTGATGGTGTGTAAACATCGTTAGTGGTATTCCATCGTGAGATGAGTTGGGTATAATGCGCGGCCTAATTATCCGGACATGTTGTCGGTTACATTTCTGTTGAGCGTTAATGCCTTATGTTCAAAATGCTTGTCTCTATGCCACCAATGTTGGCGCTGTCGATAGCGATTGTATGTGAAGTGATTGCCACTTCTTATATTCCCAAAACAGAGCAATTTACGAAAGTAATGCCGAGCACAGTCGTTTTGATTGGTTACGGCATCGCTTTCTTCTTGCTTTCCGTCACAGTGCAAACAATGCCTGTTGGGGTTGTTTATGCCATATGGAGTGGTGCTGGGATCGTTTTGGTTGCGACGGTTGGTTACTTTGTTTACGGACAGCGTCTAGACTTACCAGCCCTAGTTGGTGTTGGGTTTATCATCGCTGGTGTGTTGATCGTAAATTTATTATCCAAAACAGTAGGGCACGAATAACGCCACTCTACTTGTTAAGTGAATAAGAAGCCGCAGCGAGAAATTGCTGCGGCTTTTTAGTGCAAATTCAATCGCTAATGGCGAGTATTGATATGACGTCTTATTGTTGTATTCATAACGGTCGCATTATGTGATTGAAAAATAGACATTATTTAGCGCATTGAAAATACAAAGTTATGTTTCTTCAAACTTTAGGAAAGGGCAGTAGATAAATCACTCCGATAGATGTTAACGTGGCGACTCATCTTTACTGCTTTTTCATTCCCTACATATTTCTGCAAAGTTCTTATTGTGTAGTGTGTCGAAGAACCATAGAATCCGCGCGCTTTAATTTATGTTATTAGCGTTATCAATGATAAAAGTGCAGTCCATTATCATTGTTTTTATCACTTATAGATGGGCACATCTGACAATACTTACATGAACAAATACAAAAAGCCTGCATTCAAGGCCGAATTTCTTTTGCCTCGTTACTGGGGAACGTTAATTATCATTAGCGTGATGTACTTACTTAGCCTCCTTCCTTTTAAAGTTCAACTAGCTTTGGGACGCAACATTGGTCGTTTAGCTATGCGATTCATGAGAAAACGTCAAGTTACGATCAGACGCAATCTTGAGCTTTGCTTCCCTCATATGGAAAAATGCCAACGCGAAGCAATTCTAAAAGACAACATCGACAATACTGGCATCGCACTTTTTGAGACCGCAATGGCATGGTTTTGGTCAGATAAACGGGTAAACAAACACGTCACGATAAAAGGCATGGAGCATCTAGAGGCTTTAGAGAAGTCAGGCAAAGGTGCATTAATGTTGGCCGTACACTCAATGAATCTAGAGTTAGGTGCTCGAGCTTTTGGCATTAAAAAGTCTGGAACCGGTGTTTATCGCCCAAACAATAATCCGTGCTTTGATTATTTTCAGTATAAGGGACGCTCTCGCTCTAATCGTACACTGATTGATCGTAAAAACGTCAAAGCCATGCTTGAAGCACTTAAAGCGGGTGAGCGGGTTTGGTATGCACCGGACCACGATTATGGTAACCGACGCTCGACATTTGCACCGTTATTTGCCGTTAAAAATGCTTGTACTACGACAGGTACAAGTTTGTTGGTTGATTCTACAGATTGCGCCATTGTGCCTTTTACGATGGTAAGAGGAAAAGACGGACACTATACCCTAACCATTAGTGCGCCCGTCGAAGGTTTCCCGAAAGAGGATCATCAACGCGCCGCCGCATTCGTGAATCAAATAGTTGAAACATCAATCATGGCAAGTCCGAGCCAGTATATGTGGCTTCATCGTCGGTTTAAAACTAGACCAGAGGGTGAGGACTGTTTGTACAAGCCTAGGCTCATCCCTAGCTTGGCATAACACATAGAGAGCCTACAAAAAGCCCAAGGAACATACGAACCTTGGGCTTTTACTTTCTATTCTTTTCGCTTTATAAGTAGCGATCTTTTAGGTGAGCTTGAAAGTGTTTAGCATTCAGTGTTTCACCCGTGGCTTGTTTTACCAACTCATCAGTGGTGAATAAGCTACCTTTACTCCAGATGTTTTCCGAGAGCCAATTGAATATCGGAGCTAAGTCGCCAGAACGAATAACCGCATCTACATCGACGGTTTGTTTCATTGCTGCCATAAATTGTGCAGCGTACATCGCACCGAGCGTGTAGGACGGGAAATAGCCAAAACTTCCGTCCGTCCAATGTATAGTGATAACTTACATTTTGTAGTATGGTGTAACAATGAGAAAAGTATACAGTTATATGCGTTTTAGCCGCCCTGAACAAGCTAAAGGCACATCAATCGAACGCCAGTCACATTTCGCTGAGCAATACGCCCTAGAGCATGGCTTAGAGCTAGATAAGAGCTTAACCATGATGGACAAGGGGCTTAGTGCGTTTCATGGCGTTCATAAGACAAAGGGAGCATTTGGTCAGTTCTTGGCGGCGGTAACAGCAGGCAAGGTTCAATCTGGTTCAGTGCTGGTAGTTGAATCGTTAGACCGTTTGAGCCGTGAAGACCCATTAATAGCTCAATCGGCATTAAGTGACTTGATTCTGTCTGGTATAACGGTCGTAACTGCCGCAGACAATCAAGTTTATTCTCGGGAAGAGATTCAACAAAACCCATTCAAGTTAATCATGTCACTCGTTGTGATGATTCGAGCGAATGAAGAGTCTGAAACTAAACAACGTCGTTCAAATGCTTTCTTAAAGAGTGCTTTGAACCAGTATCAATCGAATGGAAAAATTCGACGACTAGGTGCTGACCCTAGTTGGCTTAATTTCAACAAAGCCGATGATACGTACTCTTTTAATGAACGTGTAGAAGTTATTCGTCGAATATTGAGTCTGTACAATCAAGGGATAGGTTCTCTAAAGATAGCCAGACAACTGACAGAAGAAAGCATACCAACTCTATCAGGTAAACGTAGTGCTTGGGGACAGACTACAGTTGCAAACATCGTTAAGTCTCATGCTTTATATGGAATGAAGCGAATCAACGTTCAAGGTGTTGACTACGATCTTGAAGACTTCTACCCAGCGTTGATTTCAAAATCCAAGTGGTTAGCGTTACAACAGCATAGATCAAAGCGAAGTAAAACAATGCATGGTCGAGGTGAAGCTGTTCACTTGATTACTGGTCATGGCAAAGGGTTTACAACTTGTGGCTATTGCGGAGGTGGGTTAGGTGCTCAAACACAAAAGCAATATAAGCGGTCTGGTGAGTACAGTAAAACAGTTACACGACTACATTGTTTAACTCATAAAGAAACAAGCTCTTGTTGTTCATCTGTGTTCTTAGAGCCAATAGAAAGTGCGGTATTGTTTGCAGCATGTATTGGTGTTGAACCTCAGTCTTTAGTGCCTACAGTTAACAATGTTAACTACTCTGCTTTAATAGACGAAGTAGACAACAAAGTTAAACATATTGTTGAACAGGTTACAGCAGGTGCTCCTTGGGATTTGTTCAAAGATGCTCACGATAGACTCAAATTGGAAAAACAAAAGCTGATTAAAGAACGCGACTCACAGAAGCCAGATGTTAATCAAAGTGATGTTCAGAAGTGGGTTAATAAGCTGGTGGAATTGGCTGATAAAGCACGAACTAATGATAAAGAAGCTAGATTGAAATGTAGAACGCTAATCAACAGCATCTGTAAGAGCATTGTGGTTAAGTTACGGGGTCATGATTTAAAATCTGAACCAGTTGTTTCGATTACATTTGTCACTGATGAGCAGTTTGAATTCAAAGTCAGTAAGAATGGAGCAGTACAGTTTGTTGATAATGGCATGGCAGTTAATAGACGACTAAAACCACTATTGGAATAGATGCATGAGTAATGATGAGAGTTGTTGTTCTGTAAAGATGAACAAGTAATAAACAAGATTCGTTTTGATGAATTAACCATGTATTGACCTAAAAATTACTTTAAATCATCAAGAACCGCCTTCAATGGGCGGTTTTTTATTGGTTTCAATCTGTTGAATAAATATATCTGTATTAATGAACAGGTTGAACAAGTATGAAAAAAGAAAATCTTCATTTCACTGATAACGAGAAAGCTAAAGAAGCAGGGCGACGTAGTGGCGCTGCAAGGCGAAAGAAAGCCGCTGAACTACAAAAGCTAGAACGCAAAGCAGAATTGCGAGACATCGAAAATAGAGAGAAGAAGTTAAAAGATATGTCAATGCCATTGACTGGTGCTGGTGACATCGACACAAGTCAAATTCTTAAAATGGTGTTGTCTGGTGCGTTTGGTGTAGTACTAGCTGAAAGAGCAATCACGGCGATCTGTGAAGCTGAAATAAAACGGGTTACTAACCGTGCGTCCAAGTTGGAATTATCAATCATCAATGACTTGTCGCGGTCGGAAAAAGAAGCTCTTCTTGCTTCACTTGAAGCTGATTTGGAGGCGTTATGAGTTTCTTAAATTTAGTTCGGACTAATAGCAGCAAAGAAGAAGATGAACAGGGGTGGACGGGCAATTCTCTTGATTTGCTGAGAATGGTAGGTTCTTTAGATGAGTATCGCCGCGACCAGCTTAAAGACCAAGAGTACCAAGAAGAAGCAGATAAACGAATCAACGCCATTCGAGAAAAGATGAAGCAACACGAGCAAAGTCGTTTGGTGTCTCAAGAAGAAGCGTTACTTCAGCAATCTGAGCGAGAACGGAAACGTAGAGAACTACTTGAACAACTGGGTGGTGGAAATGAATAGATTACTAGCTGGGTTGTTGGTTATTATCATGCCATTAGCAATTTCAAACATCTCATTTTCAAATAACTACGCTCAGTTGAACTCAACGTTATATACCTTGTCAGCACAGCAAGACGTAATGCTTGAAAGAACGGATATCATTTTGGGTGATATTGATTCCATAAAATCCACGACTAAGCACAACGGTGAACGAATAGAGTCACTTGAAAAACTACTTGCTGATTGAATCACTAGCCCTCGTAGAAATACGGAGGGCTTTTTGTATTCATTTGACTACTGTCTAAGAACACATTCGATTGAATACGTTAATTGTGTTCAATAGGGTTGAATTGTGCCTTGAATACATCCTATAGTATCCATATCTAGAGTTAAATGAATACAGTGAGTGTATTATGAGTAAAGTTGGCTATATTAGGGTATCGACTGTGCAGCAGAACACAGTTCGCCAGCTCGATGGTGTTGAACTGGATAAAGTGTTTACTGATAAATGTAGCGGATCAACAACTGATAGAGTAGAGCTACAGAGATTGAAAGAGTACGTACGTGAAGGTGACACGGTTGTGGTTCATGACATCTCACGTCTTGCACGTGACATGAAAGACCTATTAGGTCTGATCGAGTTCTTTAACAACAAGTCAGTAGCGGTTCAGTTTATTAAAGAGAATATGCTGTTCAGTGCTGACAAGAGTAACCCAATGAATGAGCTGTTGTTGAACTTACTAGGTTCGGTGTATCAGTTTGAGCGTCAAATGCTTCTTGAACGTCAGGCAGAGGGCATTGCTAAAGCGAAAGCAGCAGGGAAGTACAAAGGTCGCACTGCCACAGTAGATAAGCAAGCGATATTAGATTGTCTTGAAAGTGGTCTATCGATTCGCAAAACAGCTCAGCAGCTAGGTGTCGGCGTGTCAACGGTGCAGAGAACAAAGGTTTCAGTTACTAACTAGTTTGAATGGAAAATTAAGGTATGTGGATAGTTCAAAGTGTGAAGCTATGTGTCGCCAAAGTCTTCTATATTATGTAGATTAATATATCTATTAAGATAGGTGTATTGGAACATCTGGAAAACTGGATTGATGAGGGTGTTATGTATAATCCAAAAGACGGTTTAGGCTTGCGAACTGACGTTGATGCCAACGAGATTTCTACTGAAGAGCTTATTAAAAATATAGACGCGTTGACTAAAGAGTTGGAGCGACGTCGAGAAGTTGAAAGGGATCAAGTTTTATCTGATATTAAAGAAAAGGTATCACAGTATAGAAAGCTACAACCAACAATTAATGACTTCGATTTGGCAAAGAAGATCGGTTTGAATGTGTCATGGCGTGATACAAATAAAGAAACACCAGTAGAGGAAAAAAAGAAAAAGAAACAACCACCTCACTTCTATTACAAAGATAGCCGTGGTGTAGAACACATTACTGGTTCAACTTCACCAAGAGCATTAGCTAAGTCTCCTTGGAAAGAACTTATTGAAGATGGAACGATCAATAACTACACGATCAAATATGAAAAGAACATAAACGGTGAAATGAAATATTGGACGAAGTCAAATGAAGGTGAACGACCAGATGATGCTTTACCTGTAAATCGCAATGGAGTTAATCTTGATAAGATAAGAGGATCAATAAAAAGTATCGCTTGAAATGGGTGTTATCTTAATGAAGATATACTCCTTAGGCTATTGGTTCGTAACTTAAATAAACTGAAGAAGCGACATGTGAATAGACTGAAAACGAGCATTAAAAAAGACGATTTCGAGAGTTTCAAAAGAAACTCAGATGAAGTTGGTCTTGACTATGATGCTGGAGTTTATTCATATGGTCAGTGTCATGCTGATGACGTACTAGAGAATTACGTTCAATGGTACTCATATTTTGATGACGCGACTCTCGCTGTAGAGTCTTATCACCAAGCGTATGAGAAAAGTATAGTGTATTGCAATACAGGTCTGTCTGAACAAGAGTTAAAAGAAGTTAGTGAAATGGATATAGGTGAAGTTCGTCAAGACCTCCGATCAGCACGTAAACCAATAAACAGTGGTTCAGACGTTAAATGGTAAATCTAAGCCCCATCAAGGGGCTTTATTTATTTCATCGTTGTGACCCTGATTTAAACTTCTTTCTTTAAAACCAAAACACAATGATAGAGAAGTGCTTTGATGACATGGTTCAGGCTATGAACTTCACGAAATAGAAGAAGCATTTTTCTCAAGAAGAGCATAAAACTCATTTCAATGGTTTTATCTCTAGTCAGACCTTCTTTAGCCGAGCTGTAAGTGATGATTTGATTCGCTTCATCGTACTCGTACTTGTAATGCGCTATGCCGTTTCTTAAGCGCGTATCTATTGCATCTTCATCAAAATTAAAGAAAGAGTTATCTATAGCTGCGAGTTTCCTGCCTAAGTCAACATTGGCATATTCGGCTAAAGAAGAGAACTCTTTTATCACTTTATTATTTTTCTTACTTATTCGAATTTCGTCTGAAAATAAATTGAAGTCACCTCGATGTATCAAATTGTTTAACCCTGCGACTAAAACTAGTTGTCGTGAGTATACTTCGGCGAGGTCTTTATATGTATTGTTACAAGTATCGAAGCTTTCTGTTGATACTCTAGCCGGAACGTCACCAAGATCTTCTTCAGAGTAGTCGTAATACAAAGCTGGGCGAAGAGGTAATTCTAACTTAATTAACTTAGGGTATAGGCTTATACAGTCATGATGAACAGTCTTTAGAAATCCTGTTTTGAGTATACTATCGAAGAAGGCGTTTAAGTTGTCATTGTGTTCAGAGTACAATGTAAAAAGCAATTTCGGCATTCCCTTACTTAGTTCAGTATTGTGTTCATGCACTGTAAGAGGAGAAGACATAATCGACGTAGCAGAATACAGAGCTGCAATAACGTCTTCTTGTTTGTGAGACTTGAGCTTTACAAACTCTAAATCAGCAAGGCTTTTAACTACTTTCTCAAATGCCTTTATGTCGCCACGTTTGTATTGAGATATTAGTCTACGCAAGTTTCGGTGATGACCACTCAATCTATTGAGCAAATCTAAACGAGTAAACAAATGGCGATAAGAATCTTGTCCGATTGAATGGATAACACGCATAAACGCGGTGTTCCCTTGCTCATAGTTGCCGAATGATACTGGAAAGTCTAAGTGTAGGTCTATAAAAGGGTTCTCACCTGAAAATAGACCTTCAAACTCTTTGATTTCGGTAGCACCTTCAAGATCATCAAGACCTAAGGTAAAAGTGATTTGTTCATTACACTCAGGACATGCGAACTGAAATGGTTGGACTTGGCGGTTAGACATTCCAATACGGCAGTCGATTAAGGTGTCGCAAGTATCACATTGATAACGAGTACAGATATTCATGTTAAATTGCAGTCTATTATGATTTAACTTTAATCTTTCTCGTTTGTAAGCCTCAGTCAAGTGAAAATCTGGATAATTAGCATCAATATACTTCGAATGTGAGATGGGTTATCTTTTGCATATAGCCGTCACAGTTTAGTTTACACTTCAAGCAATTCAAATTGTGCTTCTTCTTCAGACCAGTTTTTATAGGCTAGGGCAGCACTAGCTAACCGGCACTCTTCTTCGGCGATAAGTTTTTCAGTTTGTCGGAAATTTGCGTTGCAGAACATCAAGGGATAGAACTGAGTGATCTTCTCAATCGTGAACCTATCTGGCAGCAGTCTCATGCCTTTATCAAGTAGCTTAACTATGTCTTCAAGGTATTCGACATGCTCTGGTTCAACTAACGGCTTAATCGCCTTTAGCAAGTCACGGTTGTAGTTAATCGCTAATGAACTGATCAAGTTATTGGTTGTTTTGTCTAGGTCTACTTCGTCGTTGTCTTGTTCAAATAAAGCTTCAATCTCATCCTCTTCAATAACTAATTCGATTTCTTCTACTTGCCAGTTCAAAGTAAGATTAGCCTCAACAGGGATTCGTTTTGGTTTAGCCTCATGCACTTGCTTTTCCTCGATGTTACTTTTAATAATCGATAGTATTTCGTCTTTTGAACGGTTAAATGTATCACAAGCATTTTGTATAATTGCGCCGAAGCTGACTTCGTCATTGATTAAAAGAGTTGTAGTCTCTTTTAGTTTTCCGTGCACGATTTTTGCTTCACCGTTATGGACTTCACCGAGATCATTACTATCTACATGTTTAACACAAGCGATTGCAATTTCATGACTGTTGATGTCTGCAAATAGTACTTGAGCGGTACTTGCATCAAGAGCTATAAAGTAATTGCCAGTAACAGCCGTATACAACTCGGCAGTGCTGTGTAGTTTACGAGAAATCTTCTTTGACAGTTGGTCATGTTTTGAATCAAGCTGCTTATCTTTGCGGTCGTATTCAATCAATGTACGTACATTTAACTTATCGGTTTTCTTCAAAGTCACACGTTTGACTAATTCTTTATATGAGCGTTGACCAGTTTGTTCTTGCAATCGAACTTGAATTAAATTGTTATTGGTGAATAGCGTTGCTTTTTTAGTTAATGGTTGATTCATGTGATACCTCATTACTCTCATTGGAGTTGTTCTTTAGTTTACTTTGGGTTAGGTCGAAAATAATTTGCGTAATAGATATCTTGTTGTATTCAGGTAGTTCTTGCAGTGCTTCAGCTATAGCGATAGGAACACTGACTTTCAAATATGCCTTAGCTCTCATTTTCGATTTCTCTAACGATTTTGTAGATAGTTGAAGTTGATATTCTGTATTGCTTGCTTATCTCATCGATGGTCAGTTCGCTGTTCAAGTACAAGTCGTAAATTAATCGCTTCTGTTCTGGGGTTCTACGTGGTTTTTTGATTCTCATCATTCTCATCATTCTCATCATTCTCTCTTTTCTTGTTTCTACACTTCTATTTATAACAAGTCAGATCGAGGATTGATGGTTTGAGTGAAAAAAGTTGAAATTACTTTCGAACGGGCAGGTGACACAGTGGAGTAGTGCGCAATTTCGCGTACGTTTCAACGTACACTTTGACTCAATCTCACGTACACTTTCGCGTACATTTTAGTTAAGTGTTGCGTACGTTTAGAAGTACATATCAAGTACACTTTTGCGTACATATTAAAAAGACTAGCCTAGTAAAAACAATAGGTTATGAGATTGGATTTAAGAGGAACACTAATACGAGTAACGAGAAAGAGAACGAGAGTCCAAGGGAGAACAACAAGAATAGAACTGGGAGCGAAGCGACCGACGCGAAGCGTCTAATTGGTCGTTCTTGGAACGCGGCTTCAATAGGTCTTCAATTGGGGCTTCGCCCGTTCGCCTTCGGCTCACCTTGTTATCGCTTCGCTTATTACAAGTAGATGGTACTTGTGGTTCTTTGAATAGTCTCTATTGGTAGACTAAGAGACTGCTACGCAGTCACCGTCTTTCGATAGCACTGCGTGCTACCGGACAGTTTAGCTTTTGATTGCTTGTTAGTTATCTTTGACTTGTATAGCGCAAGCTAGATGCTCTTCAACGCGATTCTAAGATGGTTTCAACTGGCTAGTAGTGCACTTTGTTAAATGAGTCTTTAAATTCGCTTAGAGTCGAATCTATACGGTATTTGACTTGTATAGCGTGAGCTAGTGGTTTTCAACTAGAACTGGCTTGTTTTCTAATATTACTAATATCTCTAACTTCACTAAAACTACTAAAACTACTAAAACTACTAAGATGATGCGGAATTTTTCCGGTTCTTCCAATTTGGTTCTTTCAAGTCTTTAATTGGTGCCTTCGGCACGTTCGCTTCGCTCACAATGTCTTTGACTTGTATAGCGTAAGCTAGAGCCCTTCAATGCGATTCTAAGACGGTTTTGACTCTCTAGTAGTATACTTTTTAAATGAGTCTTTAAATTCGCTTAGAGTCGAATCTAGACGTTAAAATGCTTTTGACATACATTTGCCTTTTATAAATACAGTTGAATGTTTTCAGAATTCTTGATTGTAAACCTTTTAGATGTTTTTAAGCTGTCTACCAGACTGCTTGTATAAATACGATTGAATTTGTTAATTCACTTCAATCGTAAAACCTCTCGTTTTGTTGAGCAGCCGTAAGGCTGCTTTTTTTGGTTTGAATTTTATGGATAGATAAATACAACAAACGAAAAAGAGGTGAATCAAAATGCTTTGTCCAAGCTTATTATCAAGTCAAAACATCAATCCAGAAGAACACTTTTCTAGTCAACAATTCGACCGTTCTTATTTTGTTGAACGTATCTGGGAACAAATCCACGAAACCGATCAAAAGAGAAGGAATGGTTTAACTGATAACGATTGTCAGTACTTTGACCGACTCTTAACGGCTATTGAAGAATGGAGCCAAGAAGAGCTACTGGAACTTGCAGATGCAACGCCTAGTGAGTTTAGAAAAGAATTCAGGGGTGGTAGACATGCTTCTTGAATCAATCAGAGCCGCGACATATGAACCAGCCATACGTTTCAAGACCGACGTAACAGAAGCGCGTCAGCGTGTCGTAGACTTCGCTATTGCTGAAGTCCGAAAGAAAGCCGAGCAAGGCGAGACTGTTACAGTGTTGACGCTTGACCACATCGTAAACGCTAGATATCGGCTAGTTGATTGGCTACGGTCGTATTTCATCAAGGAAGGGTTTAGTTTCAGCGTTTCGTCAACACCAGAGCGTGTAACGGTCATTATCAGGTGGTAGACCCCAAAAAGTGCAGCTTCGCCCAATTTATTTGAGGTATCAACTTGGTAATACCGTACTGTAAAGAGTGGCTAAGAACAGTCCTGATTCATCGAGTTTTTATGATAGAACAAAGTTAACCCATGTGATAATGTGCATATCCAACCCTTGATAACAATAATCTAAGTGAGGTTAGAAATGGAAGCATTATTGCGTACATTACAAGAACATGGTGCATTTGATAATCAAGCTCAAATGGTCGGTGGGATTGCTCAACGAGCTATTGACAACGGTTTTGATAGCCTGTCAGACGCACAGAAACAAGTATTAGAACCGTTCATCGAAATGAACTGCACCGGTGTCACAGATCCAGGTGGTCATCATAATGGTTGCGATAAACTTATTCCTAGCGAAGATTTAGCACAAGCTATTGAGTTGAGTGAAGATGGGATAGAGGGCGTTCAATGTGAAGATTGCCGTGATGAAGCAGGTTTCTACCAACACCAATGGGAACGTATAGAGCGAGAGTAAGACTCAAGTACCAGTAAGAAGACCTAAAAAGCGAGCATTTGCTCGCTTAATTCAACAACTCTAAAGCCATTTCAATAGCTTTCAGTTCTTTCTCTAATTCAATAACTTTCTTCTTTCGTCTAGTTGCGGCTGACTTCAACACAGAGTTGTCGTCCAGTTCCAACAGAATATCAGCCATAATGCTATGTCGACGAATATCTACTTTGATATCGTAGCGTTCCAGTTCTAGTCTTTCTTTATTATTCACTTTAATCCTCACTCAAAATCTTATCTAACACATTGGAAATCTGTTCAAAAGAACCATTCACACGCGCTTTACGTAGTTCTATTAGGTCACTTAAATTCGCTGTTGATGTCGCCAAAATTGAAGAGGCATCTTTACGTTCTGAGTCTTGTAAGAAGTCTGAAATATCCATTTCATCTGAAGACTGAATTCGGTCTAATTCGAATAGAGCATTGAATACAGCTAGTTGTTTTGTAATGGCTGAACCGAGTGCTGATTTAATCGAAACGTCACGAGCTAATTGACCTATTAAACTAGCGGAACAAGTTGAGGCTTTTGTTCTCATTAACTGTTTTTCATAGTCAATAACTTGCTGAGGTGTACGACAATGAATCACCATCCAACGCAGTTCGGCTAGTGCATCAGTTTGACCTGTGCTGAGATACTGAGAAGCTAGGATTTCATCATCAATAGCGCGGCTATGTTGTTTAAAACTCGTTAATTCGACTGGTTTAACTGTAATGCTTGATTTAGTAATCTTTAGTTCTTCAGCTTCTTCTAAGCGTTCCAATTTTAACTCGGCAGAGTACAAAGCGGCTTCAAGTTCAGCGATTCGTTTTTGTTCTTTAGTTAGTCGCATGTTCAATATCCTTTAATTATTTTCTATTGATTCGAAGCCAGTCTCGGAAAGCGTGGCTATCTGTTTTAGCTACTGGTTTAGACATGCTAGAGTAGTGCTGACACTCGCGCATGAACTGGTCGAGGTGCTTGCCATGAAGCAAGTACTTAATATCATCGGCTAAGTCTTCCATCGATTTCTTGCTACCTAGTCGTGGCTCAACTGTTACAAGATATTCAATTGATTTGTCTTTCAACGTGTTTTCAAATTCTGATTGATAAGTTTTAACAGCGTTTGGTGATTGTTGTTCAAGTGTCGCTAATCGACTAACGACGCTGTAAAGAAAGCCACTGTCCAAAGCTGAAGCTGCTTTTTTTAATTCTTGGAAGTACATATTTTAAATCCCGTTTTTAATGATTATTGTCTTTGCCTTCGCTAGCCAGAAATTAGCGGCTAGCAGATCTTCTCGTTGTGACACTGTAATGTCTTTACGCTCCAGTTGACGTTGAACCCAATCTTTAAACTGAGTGTTAGTAAAAGTCATTTGTTCACGGTCTAATGTCGTTCTACCCACAACCCACTTGGTTGAATCGTTGTACTTGTCGTAGGCATATAGAACTCTAGATTCTTCTCTAGTCTTTTTGATTTGTTCATACTCGGCTTGTTGTTGTATTTGCTTTAACTCGTTTTCACGAGCAGATAAGAGTGTTTCTAGCTCTTTCTCGTTTAGCCATTGATCAAGTCCACCAGCGACACGACAAGAAGCTTGAAATGATTCTGGTGATTGATATTGAATGGCATCAAGAACGGCACTCAACAGCCAGCGGTTTGAAGTGTCACGTTGAACGTGGTTCAAGTTAATCTGCATACCCAAGTACCTCTAGTCTTTCTGAATAACGATTAACGTACTTGATTACTGTGTTGCGTGAGCATTCATTCTCACGAGCTAGAGAGCTAATCGATTTGATACCTAGACAAGACAATATTGCCAGTTCGGCACTGGCTATCTCATCAAACCGTTCTGGTCTGCCGCCTGCATTTTTCATGTTATTGCCTCTATGTTGTAATTTTAGAATAGCCGCTTTGTGCACCACTAGCGCGGCTGACTAGCAGGAATTGGAATCATTCGGTGCATGAGAAGATGCATTTCTCATATGCAAGTATTTATAAGGAGTTTTTGAGCAGGTTATTGAACACAAAAAAAACCCTCAACGTGATGCGAGGGCTAGAGGGATTAAAGTTTGGCGTTGATGACAGCTTGTAGTTGTTTACTAGCGGCTTCTACGTTGTCTATTGCCAGAAATGCCGCTGCTTTTGATGTCTGGTCACAGAGCTTTTCTATTGCTTCAAGTTTACGAATAGCTTCGGCGTATAGCTTTTCATCGATTTTGCTACCACGAGCAAGTCTACCGCCTTTAGTGCTTGAACGTCGGTAGTCTTCTAGAGTCGTTAAACACTGGCTGGTCATTTGTCTTGTTTGTATCGCAAGGGTTTTAAGCTGCTTAGATTGATTGGCTTGGTCGTTGGTGTCGTTAACGACTTCTTTCGCGAGTTGTTGCAGTTCTTCAAATGAAGAAACAAGAGTTGTAGTGTAAGCGTTGATTTGGCGACTTAACTTAGTTGCTTCACTTGACTCAAACAAGCTTGATAAAACGCGTTCAAGTAGTAGTTTCAGCCTTTTATTGAGTACCTTGCCTGTTTTAGCTGTGTACTTTCTCAACCATTTACGAGCTGCGTCAAGTGTTCTCGATTCTGCTAGGTATTCGTTGAATGTCAGAGTAGTTGGTGTTGGTTTCATTTAAATATCTCCCGTTTTGAAGATATTTATGGTTAGAGTATCATGATGAATTGGGATACTTTGTTATCTATAATAAACTTAATATCAGATGGTTAGTATAATTATGAGACAAATAGTAAAGCTAATTTTGGTTTTTTGCGTATTTTTCACTCAGGGAGTTTATGCTAGTGAATCGCTTACGACGGAATCAACTATAGCGAAAACTGAAGTACTTCATATTGCCGCAGGTTTGATGAGTTGGTGTGACGTTAAGTATGGAGGCAAAATCGTAACGACTTTTAGGAACACTGGCTATGATGCGCGAATGATTTTGGAAATTACTGGGGAATGGAATACTGAGCACATCAGAAAGATTTTGCTTGAAGCTAAGAAACGTTCATTTGGCAATAAAGATTGCTTACTGGCACTTAAAGAAGCTAAACATATTGTCAATACAGTATTAGAAGATAGTAGTCTTGATAGGAAACAGCTTAAAAGTTTATACATGACGTTTCTTAACAAAAAAACCGACTAATCAGGCCTAATAGCCTAAACGGGCTCACTAACTCTAGTTAGTGAGCCTTTTATATTGATATGAATTAAAGATAACGACTTCGTAAGTGCTCTTTGAAGTAGCTGGCATTCAATGTCTCACCAGTAGCTTGTTTAACTAGGTCGTCAGTGGTCAGTAAGCTGCCTTTACTCCAAATGTTGGTCGATAACCAGTTGAAAATCGGAGATAGATTGCCAGAACTTATAGCTCCGTCCACATCAACTGTCTTCTTCATCGAAGCCATAAACTGAGCTGCGTACATTGCGCCTAGTGTATAACTCGGGAAGTATCCAAATGCACCTTGAGTCCAGTGAATGTCTTGTAAGCACCCATTTTTGTAGTTATGCACTGTACATTTGCGCTCTGTCCAATGGATATCTTGCATACAGCCATTTTTGAAGTTTCCTTCGGTTGATAGCCCCAAGTACGCTTTCATCTTTTCGTTCCAGAGTTCTGGTACATCTGTATGTTTGATGACGCCGTTCATGAGATCTCGCTCAATTTCATATCGAAGGATAACGTGAGCAGGATATGTTAGTTCGTCAGCATCTACGCGAATAAAGCCTTTTTCTACGCGAGTGTAAATTTTGGCTAAATTGTCTTTTTCGAATTCACTACCAGAAAAATGGTTAGAAGCCAGTCGAGCGAGGTGATCGATAAACGCGCTGCTTCGTCCTATTTGCATTTCAAAGAAGAGTGATTGTGATTCATGAATACCCATAGAGCGAGCTTCTCCCGCGGGTGTTCCTGATAAATCTTTTGGTAGCCCTTGCTCGTATCGAGCATGGCCAGTTTCGTGGACAATCCCCATCAATGATTGGACAAACTCGTTTTCATTATAACGTGTCGTAATACGCACATCTGTCGGTACACCGCCACAAAATGGGTGGGTACTCTCATCAAGTCGACCGTGTTCAAAATCGAATTGAAGTAGCTTCATGACTTCCAAACCGAGCGCTTTTTGCTTTTCCGCAGGGTAGTGTGCAGTTGGCAATAAGATGTTGTCTGATTGTTGTTTTTCAAGCGCTTCATCGATCAAAGTAGGAAGCCAGGTTTTCACGTCAGCAAAAAGAATGTCTAACGACGCAGACGTTGTGCCAGGTTCATAAACATCGAGCATGGCATCATAAGGAGTCGTGCCATTTGCTTCGGCTCTAATTTGCGCTTCTTCCTGCGATAGCTTTACGACTTCAGCCCAGTTCTTTTCAAAACCAGCCCAGTCATTTTCTCCACGTTGCGTACGCCATGCATGTTCACATTTGGAGCCAGCAAGAGATTGAGCTTGAACTAATGATTCTGGTAGTAAGTTAGCTTGCTGCCACCCACGCTTCATTTCTCTTAGGATAGATTTTTCTTTTGTAGACAGCGTCTCTTCTTCTGCCTGAGCGAAAAGCTCTCCCAAGTGCGGTTGAGTCATTAAAGAATGGATATGTACATCGAGCTCTGCCGTGGCATTCGAGCGTGCTTCAGCGCCACCAGGTGGCATGACCGCCGCTTGATCCCAATCTATGATGGCTGATAGATGCTCAAAATTTGCCACTTTTTTGGAATGTTCAACGAGTTTTGTAAATGCGTTCATGTGACTACTCTTATTCTTTTGTTCTTTCCCTAAACACCCGATAACGGGTCCTTCATATGGTGTTGCACTAAGCAACCTGCGTTAATTTACTAATAATTAACAATTAACTCCAACCCATTGTCCATAAACTCACCCAGTTGTATAGCTCTCTTAAAAAAGAAGCTTGCGAATCTTGTGGATTGGCGGTATTGATGAAGGATTAACAATTAATTATCACGATAATATGGATATTTTGAATTTCGAGGCATTTATTATTGCCATTACGATTTTAACGTTAACGCCAGGTTTAGATACTGCACTTGTTATCCGTAACACTAGCCGCTCGGGCCTAAAAGATG
This sequence comes from Vibrio sp. 1978, assembly GCF_033344345.1. Taxonomy (NCBI): domain Bacteria; kingdom Pseudomonadati; phylum Pseudomonadota; class Gammaproteobacteria; order Vibrionales; family Vibrionaceae; genus Vibrio; species Vibrio sp. 1978. Next base: position 265,807 of record NZ_JAWPOP010000004.1, on the reverse strand, counting down.
GATGTACAACCAGTCTAGGGATTTGCTTTGGTTTATTCGTACATGCTTTTTTTTCTGCGGTTGGTATCTCGGCGATTCTTGCGCAATCAGCAGAGTTGTTCCAAATCGTAAAAATGATTGGCGCAGCTTATCTTATCTGGCTTGGTTTGAGCAGTTTAAAAGCGCTAATGTCGTCGAAAGATGGATTGACCGTGACCGAGCAGATTCACGAAGTGTTTAATGGTAAGCGCTCTTTTAGAGAGGGCTTTCTTTCTAACGTCTTGAACCCGAAAACGGCGGTCTTCTATTTGGCTTTCTTGCCACAGTTTGTGAATCCAGAAGGTTCACCCTTGCTTCAATCAATGATGATGGCATCTGTACACTTTGCTATTGCGATGGTTTGGCAGTGTGGTTTAGCTGGCGCGCTTAACTCGGCTAAAAATCTACTAAAGAATGCAAGCTTTATGAAGTGGATGGAAGGCGCGACGGGCGCAGTATTAGTCGCACTTGGTGTGAAGTTATTAATTGAAAAACCCGTTTAATGCGTAATATTTATCGATTGTTGATACTACTCGCTGTATTTATTGTGGGGATAGGTGCCGCTGTTGCTTGGCATACGTGGCCACAAGTACAGTTTGCGCAACGCGGCATGATCTGGTCTTGGCACTGGGGCTACTTCGAGCCTTTTGCTAATGGAATACAACAAACGCGAACTCAAGACACTAAACAGTTATTGCTCAGGCGTGTGTATTTGCATGACGCTATTGTCGTTTTTGTTTCGACAACTATGGACAATAAATTTGAGGTCGACGTTGTAAAAGAGCAAACCTGTGAACCTAAAACGACGACTTGGGCTTCGGTCTCTGTCAATCATCAACGTGTCAGGCATGTACCTATGGTGTGCGATGCGTTTGGGCAAGGCTACTTTTATCGCTACATCGGGAAACATCTGGAATCGATTGAGGTTGGTGTCGGCGACTCGTTTGTAACAGAAGCATTTTTAGACTGGCCGCTATCAGAGTTGAAAGCGGATCAATTCAAGCAAAAAAATGCGAAGTTTTTTGAAGAACGTGGAGAAAACGTTGAGCATCAATGGTTGAGAGATTAACCATTTAACCGAAGATAAATAAAGCCCGCTAAATAATAGCGGGCTTTATGTTTTTACCATTTCTAATGTGCTTTGCTCTCCGTTACTGGTAGTTTGTGACCGAACAGCTGTCGTTTCACTAAGCTTTCACTGCTTCAACTTCACCTGATTGCGATGTTGAGCTAAAGAACAGTTTGGTTTCTGCCAGTACGACGTGACGCAGTGCGATCAAACCAATCAGGTTAGGAATTGCCATCAGACCGTTTACGATATCAGCCAGTAGCCAAATCATATCGAGGTGAAGGAATGCACCAGATGCCACCAAGCCAACGAAAATCAGTTTGTATGGAAGCACAGCTTTAGTTCCGAACAGGAACACAACGCAACGCTCACCGTAGTAGTTCCAACCAAGAATGGTGGTAAAAGCGAAGAACATCAAACCGATTGAGACGAGCATAGGGCCAAATGTATCTGCATTTAAACCCACCGCAAAAGCATGAGTCGTCATCGCGGCGCCTGCTAGGTCACTTTGCCATGCACCGGTCAGGATTAAAGCAAGGCCTGTCATGGTACAAATAATGATGGTATCGAAAAAGGTACCCGTCATTGAAATTAGGCCTTGTTTAACACAAGAGTCTGTCTTCGCTGCTGCTGCTGCCATAGGCGCGCTACCCAAACCTGATTCATTTGAGAACACACCGCGAGCGATACCTGATTGGATTGCCAGCATGATGCTTGCACCTAAAAAACCACCAGTCGCTGCTGTTGATGTAAAGGCTGAAACCAGCACTAATTCAACGGCATTGAACAATTGGTCTGCATTCATGATGATCACGCTTAAACACGCCAACACATAAAATACAGCCATGGTAGGAACCACTTTTCCTGCAACGTTAGCAATGGATTTGATGCCACCCAAAGTTACGAAAGCAACCAAAAGAGTTAGTACAAAGGCAGATAGCTCACGGTTAACACCAAGAGATATCTCACTTGCATCCAGAATCGCGTTTACTTGTGGAAACGTACCGATACCAAAACAAGCAACACCCAAAGCAAACACTGCAAACATGATCGCGAGAGCTTTTGAGCCAACACCGTATTGCAAGTAATACATTGGGCCACCAATCATTTGGCCTTTATCATCGACTCTTCGGTACTTAACCGCCAACAAACATTCGGCGTATTTAGTCGCCATTCCGAAAAGGGCAGCGAGCCACATCCAGAATAGAGCGCCTGGTCCACCGAGTTTGATTGCTGTGGCAACACCAACAATGTTACCAGTACCAATTGTTGCTGAGAGCGCAGTACAAAGAGCTGCAAAGCTAGAAACGTCACCTTGAGTATTAGATGACTTATCTTTACTGAATACCATCGCTAGCGCTGTTGGGAGGTGTTTAAACTGGATCAAGCCAAGGCTAAAAGTGAAGTAAACACCTGTACCTACTAGCAAAATAAGCAGCGGTGGACCCCAGACAAAATTATCGATGGTTTGTAGTAAAGATTGTAGGTTGTTCATGATTTCCCCTTAATAAAACAACTAATAAGGAGAAGAGGGAAAGGACGAGATCAACGATCTCTAAAAGAACTAAGCTATTGGTTGTAGGCGGGAAGGCCAAGCCAAAATAGTTAGGTTGTAACTTTCCACTCCTCTGTCCTTTTGCCTGAGAGTTTCACCTTGCGTGAGTGCAAGACTTGCTCCTTCGGCGACCGATTTAACGGTTCTCTCCAGAGGTTCCTCCAACTACAGTCTCCGCTACCTAGGTAGCACCTGAAATAGTTAATTCTTCGGCGAGTTATGCTAATCAAATGTTAAAATTTGATTAATAACCACTCTCCTGCAGTCTTCATCGGAACAATTACTCAATTAAATGAGTAAAGGTTAGTTAATGATGCTGGTCATCATTAACGTGTGAACTCTATCATGTTTTTGGTCCATTTCAACACCCTATGTCAATTTATTTTCAATGAAATAACCTCATCTATTTTCATGAAGGTATGTTTGCCAATCTTTTTGTGCGAGTCACGGCATAAATAAAATTTATTGGGTTAGGGAATGGAACCCAAAAACACTTCAGAACGATAAATGTGTTTCGATCGTTACGACATAAGTTATTCAATTAAGAACACAAAATTGATTAAAATCGGAGCACTTATTTTAAAATCTACGCTAAGTTGACCTTATGGTACGTATAAATGGGTTACAATGAATCTTTGTGAAACAGTCTACGGACCTAGGCAGTTTTTCATGAGTGGACAAGGAGGCGGTATGACCAGATTATTAGCCATTGCGGTGTTGATTGCAGTAGCATTTGTGCTGTTTCGTTATCGAACCAATGAAAAAGTCCAAAAAGCGACCGTTATAACATTAATTGGCGCATTTCTGATTTATACAGCATCAATTATGTTTGCGGAATTGATCCGCTAGCAAAGTAAAAGAGTCCTTGGAGTAGTATACGGTGAGTTCTCAGAACAAAATGGAAGAGCAAGACGACGTAGTTGTCATTGAAGAGCGTGACAAACGTACGCATATCTATATCGCAATCGCTGCGGTGTTAGGCTTGGCATTTGGTGGCCTTGTTGGATCGGTTGTCACTGCGAACAAGTGGGAATCGACTTACCACGTATTAGAAGAAAAGTATCAAGCACTAACGCAAGATAGAACCCAGTTGGCATCTCAAGTAAAAGTGCGGGAAGAGGCGCTCGACCAAGAAATACAAAACCAAGTTAGTGAGTTACTCGCCGCGAAAGATGAAGCTCATCAGAAAGCACTTAAGAAGTTGCAAAAGCAATTGACTGAGGTCGAGAAGGTCAACTTGTCACTAGAGTCTCAATTGAAGCAGCAGGCAGATAAGATCAACACGACGAAGTCAGAAAATGAGAAGTTGAGTCGTCAAGCGGATATGCAAGCGACTATGTTTGAGCGGTCCCGCGAAGTATTCCAGAAAGAGCTAAAAATTTCGCAAGAATTAGAGTCTCTCGAGAAAGAACGGTCAAAATTATTACCTAAGATTGAGAAACTCAAGAAAGAGTGTGACGTATTTTTAGAAGGCAAATCTTGGGACGTGAAGTCGGACGCGTGTGATAAACATGATGAAGCTAATTCACGACTAAGTCAGGTCGATCAAATGATTGAAGTCTATAAAATGGACCTCAAACAAATCAAAGCAATAACGGAAGATATCGGCCTTTAAGTCTTTTGTATCCGATTTTTGAAAAGCAAAAGGAGCTCTTTAAGAGCTCCTTTTTCGTTGTTAGCTATGACTTTTAGCCTATCGCGTATATTAGATTCGTGAGGCGTCATAGCCTGAGGCGAGCAGGAGTTCTCGTTCGTGTTTAATCAGCTGAGCTCGATCTTCAATTAGTTCATTGAGTGCTTGAGATGGCTTACCTGCTAATGCTTTGAACGAAGCAAAAGATTCCGCGGTGTCGATTTTATCAATCATCTGACTGATGACATTACGAGCCTCACACGGGTTACTCGTCGTTGTAAAGTATTCTACTTGCTTTGCTGCCGATTTCATCTCAGTTAATAGCTCAAGCGGGCTACTTTCTTTGGCTACTGCCATGTAGTTATCCAGCACGCGCTTTGCATAAAGCAGTTCTTTGAGGGGGATATCTCTTCCGCTCTCGATTAGGGATTCGCTAAGGATCATACTTGAGCTCATGGGCATTCCTTCTTATTACTACGCCGCTTTTGATGTTTCCTTGAGTCTAATTTATTGAAGTCACATTGGGAATGGGTAAAAAGCATTTTTAACGCATTTTTATTCATTTATGAAAACACGAATGCGATGCTTATCTGGATCGATAGCCATAAAATTTAACCCATACACTGATGTCGCTGGTGGTTGAACAAACTCAACACCTAGGTCTTTCCAGCGCTTGTAAATGCGCTCTAGCATATGACTATTGGGCACTGATAAAGACAACTCGGTACCACCACCTCGAATGCCGCTGTAGGGTGAAAGATTATCTCTTTGCTTGAGTGTCAACGTTAAGCCTTCGGTCAGTGGAATAGCGGCGAAGGTTGGAGACAACTGCGTGACTTTGCGTTCGAACAGTTTCGAATAAAAAACTTGGCTTATGTGGATGTCCTCAACGTAGAGAACGAATGAATTGATAGTCAGCATGGTTTGTTCCTTAATCAATTAGAAATAGTAGGGGCAATCTAACGGAAAGGAACGACAGGAGTTGTCAGTAGCACATTCTCGAAGGTAAGTGAAAGAATAAGAAAAAGGAGCCGTTTAGCTCCTTTTTATCAGCGGAATCATTGGTATTAATGAGTGTGTTTGGAAGAATACCAGTTGTTTTGATAAGCTTTAGATGCAAATAATGCGTTTGCTTTTGCACGCTCGACAATAGACTCGTCCACCTCTAGCGGCTCCATGGTTTGGCCGTTAAAGTCGTACGCCAGGGTCGATACCTTTTCACCAGGTGAAAGCACAACGAGATTGTCGCGCGTTAAATAACCAAAGTTTTTGTCGTATTGCATCATTGCGCGCTCATCTTCGCGAGCTAGTGGCTTCGTTAAATCACGACCAATCATCGGTGTTTTAGCATCTACCCCAATTAGAGATAACAGTGTAGGCGGCATGTCGATGTTGTTTGCTATGCGGTCATCTTTACGTGGTTGAATGCCTTTACCAAGGATCAATGCTGGAATGTGAAAGTGCTTAACCGGAACAAGGTTAGCGCCAGAAACACGTGCATCATGATCTGCAATTACAATGAAAATGGTATCATCCCAATAAGATGACTTTTTCGCCTTTTCAAAGAAAGTGCCCAAAGCGTAATCGGAATATTTTACGGCGTTGTTACGCGTCATATGTTCTGAATCGTATGGCTCAATTTTGCCTTTTGGATACTCATAAGGGCTATGATTACTTGACGTAAAAACTAAGCTAAAAAAAGGTTTGTCGCTTTTTGAAAGGCGTTCAAACTCTTCGTTTGCTTTGTTATATAGATCTTCATCACTAACACCCCAAGAGCCAACAAAGCTTGGGTTGTTATAATCGTCTTCTTCTACTATTTGATCAAAACCGTTACCAAAGAAGAAAGTTTTCATGTTGTCAAAGTTGGCTTCACCGCCGTAAATAAATTGCGTGTGATAGCCTTGAGCTTTCAGTAAGTCCGCGATGGTAAAGAAACCCGTTTGGCTTTTACTCAGCTTCACTACCGCGCGAGACGGAGATGGAGGAAAGCCCGTGGTTACAGCTTCAATTCCACGAACAGAACGAGTACCAGTGGCGTACATTTGTGTGAACTGCCAACCTTCCTTCATGAGTTCATCAAGGTTTGGTGTTAGAGGCAAACCACCCAAAGCACCGACAAATTGGGCGCCTAAGCTTTCTTGTAGCAAAATCACTAAGTTTTTATGTTTACCTTGGTAAGTCGCGGGGTTACTGTTCATGGTTGGGAGTAATGAAGGGTTGAAGTCGGATTTTGTTGATGAAGTGCGAACTAATTCCAACATCTTTTGAGTGTCCATTTTTCCGTAGAACTGCTCCGCACTCTTTTCTGACTTCATGCTATTAACCGCAAACAACAATGAGTAAGATGAGTTCAGTGCTAAGTCGTTAAGCAGTGGATCGTTAGAAAAGGCGACCATAGCAGGATTTAGCGGGCGGTGCCCTAAAGATGAGCGAGCACCTGCAACCCCAAAAAGAACAACGAAAAGTGCCAATAGTGGTCGCCATTTCCAGTTGACCTGCTGCGCCTTATCGGTCAGTTTCTTACTCCACTTCCAACCTAAAGTGATGGTTAAAACTGTACCTAACGCACCAATAAACAGTTCTAATTTGTAGCCAATCCAGAGCATACTCAAGACTTCTTTTGGGTAGATTAAATATTCCACAAACAGGCGGTTTGGACGTAGGTCGTATTCCTGAATGAATGGCGCTGTTGCTAGCTCCATGTATACAAGCACCCAAAGCCCTAAAACCATCCATATGCGTAATATTCGCTTCCAACACTCTCCCATCTTACCGGTTAATGGCATGAAGGTTGAAACCAGTGCTGGAAGAATAAATAACCAGCAAAGCGTTGCAATATCTACGCGCAAACCTTGACCTAGGATGTAAATTAAGTCGTTTAGAGAGTCAATACGGTCAATCTTCCAAAAGGCTAGCAAAACTCTTGAGATAGACAGAAATAGAAGCGAAAACAAAGAAAAGGCAGCAATTGGCTGCAAAGGCCCCCACACAGAGCTCTTTGATAAGTTTTTCATATTTATTCGAATAGTTTAATTGTTATGTTGTGTTGTTTTTAGCAAAGCAAGCGTGAAATAAACGTGAATTATAATGTGGGTTTATGGTCGAGTAGTGTAAGTGTTGGTATGTCTATGTAAGGGGGAGGGGCGTTTGTGTAAAAAAAAAGAGCCAGTTGATAACACCAACTGGCTCTAGAGGTTGATAAAGGCATGATTACATTGCGGCTTTCTTCGCTTCTTCGACCCATGCGTCGAACTTTTTCTGGTTCGCTTTGATCCAGCCATTTACATGAGACTCGATGTCCGCTGAGCTGTTCTTACCTTGGCTCATCATCATATTCTGAGCACTAACATCATTGATATTTAGTTTGATGATTTCAAACAGCTTTGCAGCAGCAGGGTTGTTTTCTGTAAACTCTTTATTAGCAACGATGCGCATAGAGTTCATCTCGAAGCCGTAGTTCTTACCGTTCTCTAGTGTCGTATCAATGTCCTTACGCTCACCAGGAAGTGAAGAGAATGGCACTTCTAACCACACAACATCTTTCCCTGGAACTAAAACGCCACTTACCCAGTACGGTGTCCAAGTGTAGTAAAGAATCGGATCGCCTTTTTTGTAACGTGAGATTGTATCAGCGATAATCGCCGCGTAGTTACCTTGGTTGTGTGTTACTGTGTCACGAAGTTTGAAAGCATCCAACTGATGTTCAACAACCATTTCACAACCCCAACCTGGGTTGCAGCCAGTTAAGTCCGCTTTGCCATCGCCGTTTGCATCGAATAGCTTCGCCAATTTTGGATCTTTTAACTGACCAATGTTCGTGATGTTATATTTTTCCGCGGTTTTCTTATCGATCAAATAACCTTGCGCAGCACCACTTACGTATTGGCCTTTACGGAAGAACTTATCATCACCGCCAGACATCGTGTACTTATCGGCGTGAAGAGGGAACCAACCAACCGCTAAGAAAGTAGCATCACCTTTAGCAATAGAGGTGTAGCCTACGTTGTAGTCCACTTCTTTGGTCGGTTTAACATCGTAACCAAGCTCTTCAAGTGCGCGGTTTACGATCAACGTTTGAAATGTTTCTTCTGCAACGGTTGATTGAACAGGCTGAACAGTGACACCTTCACCCGGTAGTTCACTTGCCACACCATAAGTTGAAAATGCGATAGTACTTAGAGCTCCAACAGAGAGCGCTTTCTTCCATGAATTATTCATTGATGTTTCTCCTAAGTTTTAGATCGTCTTGGTTCGTCTTTGTTTTCAGTTTTAATAGGTATGAAACAGGACCTGTGTGATACCAGCGAAGTTTAGTGTTGCCCGCATTAACCCCTAACACCTGGGTGATACGGTCTAACAAAATCGCAAGAATAACGATGCCTAAGCCACCAACGGCAGCAAGACCCATATCAAGTCGGCCAATACCACGAAGTACCATTTGGCCTAAGCCGCCAACAGCAATCATTGAAGCAATCACTACCATAGAAAGTGACAGCATTAAGGTTTGGTTTACACCTGCCATGATGGTTGGTAACGCCAACGGTAACTGGATGCGATAAAGCATCTGTTTTTTGTTTGCCCCGAAAGAGTGGCCAGCTTCGATAAGCTCTTCAGGTACTTGCTGAATACCCAAAATAGTCAGGCGCACAACGGGAGGCAGGGCGAAAATGATCGTTACTACTACGCCAGGAACGTTACCAATACCAAACAACATAACAATTGGCACAAGGTAAACGAACGCGGGAGTCGTTTGCATTGCATCTAATATTGGCCTAACAAATTTGGCAGCGGTTTGGCTCCTTGCCAACCATATCCCCATTGGTAGCCCTATAAGCAAACAGAAGAAAACGGCGGTTAACACCAGTGCTAGCGTTGTCATCGCTTGTGACCACGCACCAATTAGGCCGATGAAAACAAGGGATACAAGAGTAGAAAAACCAAGTTTTACATTGGAAAACTGCCACGCTAGCAAAAATAAAATGAGTACCATTATAGGCGCAGGTGTAGACACCAAAGCAGTTTCAAACGACGTTAGAATAAAGTCGATTGGAACTCGTATTGCTTGGAAAACAGGTCGACCATGTTCCACCAGCCAGTTCAAACCGGACTCTACCCAGCTATCGAGGGGTAAAACCGCATCTTGGAATGGGTTCATAATATCGAATGGTGCTTGCTCTACAGTTTCTGAGTTGAGCCAATCATTACTTGGCGCGGCCTCTGTACCTTGCGACCAAGGATCATCTTGCGCAGGAGCAGTATTTGACCAGGGATCATTGTTAGTTTGCTCTGAAGACATCGTGTTAATCCTTATCTAGTGTTTGTAGAAGACGTGATTTAGTCACGACACCAAAGTAAGTTCCTTGCTCATCTACGACAGGCACGGCATAAGGAACACCAGCAACCAGACCCAAAATGTCATTAATTGACTGATCAGGCTGAAGAGTAACTTCATCCGGTAATTGAGCACTGGCTAACGAACGGTTTTCTTTATGAGCCAAACGTAGTGAATCAAGAGATACGATGCCGGAATATCGGCTAGATTTATCGACGACAATACCGTAATCACGGTCGTGATCCATCAGAATCTGCATCGCAGAGCCTGGACCGTCATTTTCCGATTTCTTAAAAACAGCCGCTGGCTTCTTGCGCGCGATATCTTTTGCTGTCAAGACACTTGCGATGTTTACGCCGCGGAAAAAGGCTTCGACATAATCATTTGCTGGACTGTGTAATATTTCATCAGGTGTACCAACCTGAACAACCTCACCGTTTTGCATGATGGCGATACGGTCGCCAATGCGCATTGCTTCATCCAAATCATGAGAAATGAAGACAATTGTGCGTTTGTCATCGTTCTGTAGACGAATAAGCTCATCTTGCATCTCAGAACGGATCAATGGGTCTAAAGCGGAAAACGCCTCGTCCATTAATAGGATGTCTGGATCACAAGCTAACGCTCTCGCTAAACCAACGCGCTGTTTCATACCACCGGATAATTCGTCAGGGAAAGATTCTGCATAAGGGTCTAAACCCACTCTTTCTAAGGCGGAAAGGGCACTTTTCTGACGCTCATTAACGTCGATGCCGGCAAGTTCTAAACCAAAGGCGGCATTTTCAATCACCGTCATGTGTGGCATGAGTGCGAAACTTTGAAACACCATTGAGATATTGTTACGACGAACTTCTCGAAGTTCATTTTCGGAGATGTGGGCGATATCTCTTCCTTTGAGATAAACACTACCTTTAGTCGGCTCAATGAGCCGGTTAAGAAGTCGAACAAGGGTGGATTTCCCGGAGCCAGAAAGGCCCATGATTACGAAAATTTCCCCTTCATTTATGGTGAGAGATACATCGTTTACGCCGACTGTTAAACCTGTCTGTTCAAAAATACCGTCTTTATCGACGCCTTTGTCGATAAGCGAGAAGGCTCTCTCTGGGTCTTCTCCAAACACTTTATACAGTCCCTTAACTTCCAGTATGGGATCCATGTTATCTGTCCTTTTTCGTGTGTTTATAACTGTTTAACGATTTGTACTCTAATTAATTTTAGTTCAACTTTCAACGAAAGGGGGTTGGTTAACTAGTTCTGCCGTGCATAGAGAGTTCGTTGAGCAAGGTATGTTCAATTCTTGTTTTTTATATTTAAAACAATTGCTTGTGATGTGTTTTTATCCGCCATAACGTTGCCCTGACGTAGGGTTGAATTTATTTTGAATTTTTTTGTACATTTCAACTCAACTCGCTTGCATAGATATAAGCTGTGATAGCTTAGAACTCTACATATAAAAAGGTTAGAGCTCTAATTTTTGATTAAGACTTGGTCCTGTGAAATCGGTTAGGTACTGTTATCCTTAGATTTATTTATTGCTTGATTTCACTCAGGGTGATATTTATCGCTGTAGTTTAGGCAACGTATGGAATAAAAAATGGAAGCCGAACAGTTAGAAGTGCTCAATTTCATTAGCCAGTACCCACCTTTTGATGACCTACCTGAAGAGCAGCTTAGAAAAATTGCTCTCAATGCCGAGGTTGCATACTTTCGGCAAGGAACAAAAATCCTTAACTTCGGAGATACGATCCGCGACTTGTATATGGTGAGAAGTGGGGCGGTAGAGATTTATCGGCGTAAAGGTGAACTTTACAACAGGATTGATGCTGGTGGACTGTTTGGTCAGATGGGGTTGTTGATGAACAACCGCGTACGGATGCCAGCCAAAGCGATAGAAGACACTCTCGTTTACTGTATTCCGGAAAACATCTTCAATGAACTTTGTGATGAGTTTGAAAACTTTGCGGACTACATGGAACTGGAAGATAGCGCGCGTTTGCGAAGCGCAATATCTAGCCGCTCCGAAAGCAATGACTTTACCACCGCTAAGGCACGTAAAATCTTAGCAAGAGATCCAGTAACCCTGGAGGCAACGGCTTCAATTCAGGAAGCTGCGATACTAATGGCAGAGGAAAATGTCACCTCTCTGCTCATTATTCGCCCGACAGAGGAGCTCACAGAAGAAGATGACGAACAGCTGCTTGGAATATTGACTGATCGCGATCTTTGCATTCGCGTACTAGCTCAGGGTATTGATACCAATATTCCAGTGAGTGAGGTCATGAGTTATGACGTGGTTTCATTGGATTATAACGCCTATGTGTTTGAGGCCATGTTAACCATGTTGCGTTACAACGTGCATCATTTACCAATTTTAAAAGATAAAAAGCCGATAGGAATTATTGGCATGACGGACATCGTTCGTTACGAATCTCAGAACAGCCTATTGCTAGTGAGCTCTATTTTTCAGCAAACCAGTGTCGAGGATCTCAAGCAGGTTTCTGAACAAGTAAAAGACTGTTTCGTAAGAATGGTCAATGAAGATGCCAACGCGCACATGATTGGTCGAGCCATGTCGGTTATAGGCAGTAGTTTCAAACAACGCCTCGCTGAATTAGCTGAGCAAGAGTTCGGCCCAGCGCCCATTCCTTATTGTTTAGTCGCAATGGGTTCAATGGCGAGGGATGAGCAGCTAATTGTAACGGATCAAGATAACGCGCTTATTCTCGATAACAGTTATGACGTTGAGATTCACGGAGAGTACTTTGAAAAGTTTGCTAAATTTGTTTGTGATGGTTTAGCGGCATGCGGCTATGCTTATTGTACTGGAGACATTATGGCTACCAACCCAGAATGGCGAAAAACTCGTGCAGAATGGGAAGAATGCTTTGGAAACTGGATAGACAATCCAACCCCTGAGAGATTGTTAAATAGTAATATCTTTTTTGATCTCCTCGGTGTGCATGGGCGAGTGAAGTGGGCGGAGCAATTAAGCAGCTTTATTGTGAGACGAGCGAAAAGAAATAACCGCTTTCTTGCTTGTATGGCGTATAACGCAATACGTAGGACGCCTCCACTGGGCTTTTTCAAAGACTTTGTGATGGAGAAAGATGGTCGTCATCGCAACTCGATTAACTTGAAGCGAAGGGGGACGGCTCCGTTGGCCGATTTAATACGGGTGCATTCTCTGGCAATCGGTTCGCGATCGCAAAACTCTTTCGACCGTTTAGATGACATTAATGATGCTGGCATTTTACCGAAAGGTCGAGGTTTGGATTTAAGGGATGCGATGGAGCTAATCTACATGGTTCGAATTCGTCACCAAGCCCTTGATATAGAAAATGGAGAAGAGCCAGACAACAATATTGAGCCGGAGAACATGTCTGAATTTGAACGTCGAAACTTAAAAGCAGCATTTCAAATTCTATGTAACGCACAGAACTTCATTAAGTTTCGATACCAGAGAAGTAGCAAATGATGTGGTTCTCAAAAAAGGCAGAAAAAGAACATCCGTTGTTGGATACATCCCAGACGCCAGAGTGGTCAATGTTGTTCAAGCAACTCGCTAAAGAAGCGAAAGACGAGAGGCTCAAACGCTATTATTCGACACCGATGGTTAATGGGGAAACACCAATTGAACAAGTGCCATTTGTCTCGGTAGACTTTGAGACAACAGGATTGAACTCGGAAGAGGATGTCATTCTCACGATCGGACTTGTCCCGTTTACTATTGATCGTGTTCAATGTAATGGCTCTGCTCATTGGGTCGTTAACCCAAACAGAGAGTTAAACCACGAGTCTGTCATTATTCACGGTATCACTGACTCTGAGGTTAAAAACGCGCCGCAGCTGTCTCAGATCTTGGGTGAAATATTGGATGCGTTGTCAGGCAAAGTGGTACTTGTTCACTACAAGAACATTGAAAGGCAGTTCTTTAATAACGCCTTGCTAAATAGCATAGGAGAGGGGATACAGTTTCCTGTTGTTGATACGTTAGATATTGAGTATGCGATACAACGCCGTGAATGCAGAGGTTTTATCAATAAGTTGAAAGGCAAGAAACCCGGTTCTGTACGATTAGGGCACGCTCGTGAAAGATATGGCCTCCCTGCTTATCAACCTCACCATGCCCTGACGGATGCGTTAGCAACTGCGGAGCTGTTTCAAGCACAACTGCAGTATCACTTTAATCGAAACATGCCAATATCTTCGGTTTGGCAATAGGCGTTATTTATGGTGAAAACAATAAAATGCAATGAGAGATAGGGGGCTTTAAGATTATGATGGCGGATTGAGTAACCGCTTATAAGAACAATGTTTTATGAACATGTGCTTGGTAGTGATGAAGACGTTTCATTACTCGAACTCCGACGAAAGTAATTTAAACTTGGTCACGTATTTTTAAGGAGATTATCCGTGAGCACCGATAATAACGGTGGCATTCAACGCCCCGATGGAAAAGTAAACGCAATAGATACTGACTATCAAATTGGTCAGGATAACGTTGCGCTAAAGGTAGGCCCATTTGGCCTTGATATTCACAACCGTGTTTTTGCAATTTCTGGCTTAGCAATCGTCATGTTTGTTGTGATAACACTATTATTCCGAGAACAGGTAGAGCCGTTTTTTGCAGACCTACGAGCGGGTTTGTTACACAATTTAGACTGGTTTTTTCTCGCTTCAGGTAATATTTTTGTCATTGTCTGTGTCGGATTGATCTTCACACCATTGGGCCGTGTGCGAATCGGTGGTACTGAAGCAACACCGGATTACTCCTATGCCGGATGGTTGGCAATGCTATTTGCTGCAGGTATGGGCATTGGTCTCGTGTTCTTCGGTGTATCAGAACCGATGTCCCATTTTAGTTCTGCGATTGGTGGCGTGAGCGTTGAGAATGGTGTACGTACTGACTGGGCACCGCTAGGTGGTGCAGAGGGCGATGCAACTGCAGCTTCGGCATTAGGGATGGCTGCGACGATTTACCACTGGGCACTTCATCCGTGGTCAATATACGCGCTCTTGGCTCTTGGGCTGGCTATCTTTTCATTTAACAAAGGTTTGCCACTCACCATGCGCTCAATTTTTTACCCTTTGTTTGGTGAGCGTGTATGGGGTTGGACTGGTCATATTATCGATATTCTTGCAGTGGTAGCGACGGTTTTTGGTTTAGCAACATCGCTAGGCTACGGTGCATCTCAAGCCGCAACGGGTTTGAACTTCCTGTTTGATGTCCCAATGACCAATACGACGCAGGTTATATTGATTATTGGTATTACTGCGCTCGCTTTAATCTCTGTTGTGGCTGGACTCGATAAGGGCGTGAAAATCTTATCTGAAATCAATATGGGTCTTGCAGCACTGCTATTGCTATTTGTTATTGTTGTTGGCCCGACGATTGCGATTTTAACTGGTTTCTTCGAGAACATCGTTTCCTATGTGGCTAATATCCCTGCCTTATCTATGCCATTTGGACGAGAGGATGTGAATTACTCTCAAGGCTGGACGGCGTTTTACTGGGCGTGGTGGATTTCTTGGTCACCATTTGTGGGTATGTTCATCGCACGTGTGTCTCGCGGTCGTTCAGTTCGTGAGTTTATTATTTGCGTTATTCTTATCCCATCTTCAGTTTGTGTGTTATGGATGACGGCTTTTGGCGGTAACGCAATTAGCCAATACGTTAATGATGGCTACGAGGCGGTGTTTAACGCAGAACTGCCTTTAAAACTTTTTGCCATGTTAGATGTTATGCCATTGGCTGAGATAACATCTTTTGTCGGCATTATCTTAGTCGTGGTGTTCTTCATTACCTCTTCTGACTCAGGATCACTGGTTATTGATACTATTGCTGCGGGCGGTAAGGTCGATGCACCAACGCCACAACGCGTGTTCTGGTGTACGTTTGAAGGTCTGGTTGCGATTGCATTGATGTTGGGTGGTGGTCTAGCTGCTGCTCAAGCAATGGCGGTGACGACTGGTTTACCATTTACTATTGTTTTGCTTGTTGCAACGGTATCTTTGATAAAAGGTTTGATGGATGAACCTCGTCCAAAGGCGGTTTCTAAGAAATCAAAATAACTAGTATCAGCAGTTAAATTATTGATAAAAGCGGTATGCGAAAGCATGCCGCTTTTTTTTGGATTTCTATTTTTCTCTGAGAAATGAACAGCATGGAAAATGGTCTTATTCTGGTTGTTTTTTGTACTGTGCATTTAGGTGACTATTTAATAAATTAGACCTCGAACTATTTTAATTTTTGGTTAATAGGTTTATTTTTGTGATCTGTATCACAAAAATACCGATAAAAAGGCGGATTATTTGATTTTTAGTCGCGAGGGATGGCCATAATAAAAAGGAAATTTAATTAGACCTCAAAGGATATGTATTTTCACATGATCACATCAGCACCTTGGGTCCTTTATCCAGAGATTGGAGAAGACTCAAGTAAAAAATGGATTTTTCGTGAGCCTAAAATCTCTGATGGTGACGACATTTACAGCTTGATTGCAGACTGTCCTCCATTGGACATGAACTCATCTTATTGCAATTTCCTACAGTCTACGCATTTCAGCAAAACCAGTATTTTGGTTGAGCAAAAAGGCGAAATCGCAGGTTTCATTTCCGGTTATCAGAAACCAGACGAGCAAGACGTTTTATTTGTCTGGCAAGTTGCAGTCTCACCTCGCTTTAGAGGTCATGGTTTAGCATTCCGCATGTTGAAAGAACTTCTCACCCGAGAGGAATTAGGCGGTGTTAAATCGGTAGAAACTACCATCACGGAAGATAATAAAGCCTCTTGGGCACTGTTCAAAAAGTTAGATGCGATGAACGGCAATTCTGGCCAAGTAAGCACATTTTTGGATGAAGAAGCCCACTTTAAAGGCAAACACGATACAGAATATTTGTATCGCATTCCTCTCAAATAATCCTCAAACAATAGGAATTAAAAACGGTCTCATCATGGATATTTTCAAAAAGCAGGAATCCAACGTACGCTCATATTCAAACAATTTCCCGGTCGTTTTTCGTAAAGCGAAAGGCTGCTGGCTAGAAACAGAACAAGGTGAACGATACTTAGACTTCCTTGCTGGAGCGGGATCTCTAAATTACGGCCATAACAATCCAGTACTAAAACAAGCGTTGCTTGAGTACATTGAAATGGACGGTATTACTCACGGTTTGGATATGCACTCAGAAGCGAAAGCATCGTTTCTGGAAGCGTTGGATACTTACATCCTTAAACCAAGAAACTTGGATTACAAGGTTCAGTTTACGGGCCCAACAGGTACTAACGCTGTTGAGGCGGCATTGAAGCTGGCTAAAAAAGTAAAAGGCCGCGACAGCGTCGTTGCGTTTACTAACGGTTTCCATGGTTGTACTGCTGGCGCACTGGCTGCAACGGGTAACCAGCACCACAGACAAGGTAACGGCTCTAGCCTTAGTAACGTCACTCGTATTCCATTTGAAGGTTACGCTGGCGTAGATGGTCTCGCGCTGTTCGAAACCATGCTAAATGATAACTCTGCAGGTATGGATAAACCAGCTGCTGTACTTCTTGAAACTGTGCAGGGTGAAGGTGGTTTAAATGCTGCTTCAAACGAGTGGTTACAACGTTTGAGCAAAATCTGTAAAGCCAATGACATTCTTGTGATTGTCGATGACATTCAAGCAGGTTGTGGACGTACCGGTACTTTCTTTAGTTTCGAGCCGTCTGGTATCCAACCGGATATCGTGACGCTATCGAAGTCGATCGGTGGTTACGGTTTGCCGATGGCTGTCGTATTACTTAAGCCTGAGCTTGACCAGTGGAAGCCAGGCGAGCATAACGGTACGTTCCGTGGCAATAATCACGCCTTTATTACTGCTGCAAAAGCACTAGAAATTTACTGGGCAAACGATGATTTTGAAACACACATCAAGCAGTGTTCAGACAAGGTGAGTGCAGTTATTGACCGTTGTGTTCGTCGCTTTCCACAAATGTTTGTGCAGAAAAAAGGCCGCGGCATGATGGTTGGTATTGAATGTATCAATGGTGACATGGCATCTGAAATTGCGAAAAACTGTTTCGAGAATGGAATGGTGATAGAGACAGCGGGTCCAGACGATGAAGTTGTGAAGTTCTTCTGTCCACTAACCATCAGCGAATCAGAGCTAGATCAAGGACTAAGCATCTTTGAAAATGCAGTAGAGACTATCGCTGCGAAACATTTCAAACAAGCATCTTAATAAGGATTTTAATTATGATCGTCAGAACTCTAGATGAATGCCGCAACAGCGAACGACGTGTTGTTTCAGATAACTGGGAAAGTGTCCGCATGTTGTTGAAAGACGACAACATGGGTTTCTCTTTCCACATCACAACGATTTATGAAGATACAGAAACTCATATTCACTATCAAAACCACCTTGAATCGGTGTTTTGTATGAGTGGTGAAGGTGAGATTGAAGTTGTAGGTGGAGAAACGTACCCAATCAAACCAGGTACATTATACATCCTTGATAAACACGATGAGCACTACTTGAGAGCTTATAAGAATAAAGAAATGGTAATGGCGTGCGTGTTTAACCCACCGATTACTGGCGCTGAAGTGCACGATGAAAACGGTGTTTATCCTCTCGTTGACTAAAAGATGATGGTGGGGTGCTTTGCCACCCCACACTTTACTATCTCTTCTTTTTTCTTTTTAAAGTTACCAATCAAAAAAGGCTTATCATGACATTTACCGTAGAAAAAATCGGCGGTACATCAATGACAGCATTTGATGCTGTTCTCGACAATATTATTCTTCGTCCCAAAACACCATACAATCGTATTTTTGTCGTATCTGCATACGGTGGTATGACCGATGCGCTGCTCGAGTGTAAAAAAACCAGTAAACCAGGCGTTTATCAGCTTATCGCGAAACGCGACGACAAATGGGAAGAAGCGTTAGCGTACGTTGAAAGCCGTATGTTGCTGACCAATGAAAATATTTTTGCGGACCCAATGAATCGTATCCGTGCGGATAAATTCATTCGCTCCCGTATTGCTGAAGCGAAAAACTGTATCGCGAATATTTTAGAAACCTGTCAGTACGGTCAATTTTCGTTGCGCCAGTACTTGCCTCAAATTCGAGAGTTTCTCTCGTCTATCGGTGAGGCACATAGTGCTTACAACACAGCACTAAAACTAAAAAATATGGGTATTAACGCTAAGTTCGTTGACCTGTCTGGTTGGGATAATCAAGCGCCAAGAAGCCTTGATGAGTCGATCAGTGACGCGTTTGCTGATATCGATGTATCAAAAGAACTGCCAATCGTGACAGGTTATGCTTACTGTAAAGAGGGCCTAATGCACACTTATGACCGAGGTTATAGTGAGATGACATTTAGCCGAATTGCAGCAATAACAAAAGCGGATTTAGCAGTAATTCACAAAGAGTACCACTTGAGCTCAGCGGACCCACGCGTTGTTGGCCCTGAAAAAGTATTACCAATTGGTAGTACAAACTATGACGTAGCAGACCAACTTGCCAACCTTGGCATGGAAGCGATTCACCCAAATGCCGCTGCGGGTTTGCGTGAAAGTGGTATTGAGCTACAGATTAAAAATACATTCGAACCTGAACACGAAGGTACTTTGATCTCTTCAAGCTATCGTCCGGAAGAAGACAAAGTCGAGATCATCGCAGGTAAAGAAAAAGTATTTGCACTGCATTTGTTTGACCAAGCAATGGTAGGAAAAGCCGATAACGTTAGTTACGAATTGATGGAAATCATCTCCGATGCTCGTGTAAGTTTGGTTGGTAAAGAGATGAACGCGAACTCTATTACTTACTATCTAGGTGGCAGTACTGATAGCTTAAACAAAGTATTGTACAAAGCAGAGAAACGTTATCCGAATGCCTCGATTAAAGGCCGTATGGTCGCGCTTATCTCAGCCATCGGTTCTCAAATTGATACCAATAAGACGTTGGCGAAAGGTGTGCTTGCATTGATGAATAATGGCGTTACGCCAGTTGCACTGCACTCATCATTGAGAAATGTAAATGTTCAATTTGTTGTCGGTGATAAGGAATACCAGCACGCGATTTGCGCATTGCATGATGAGTTTTTCCAAAGTAGCAGTTTAGCTAAATCGGTTAATGTGGCTTAGTTTATCCACGGTTAAAATACAAAGGAGAGCAGGTTAGCTCTCCTTTTTTTGTTTTTCAGTTTGTACTCACAATGCCCACTTTGTATAGGCTAAACAGGCGATTTAAGTAAGTTCCTATGTGGCGATACACATAAGCCAGCAGAATGGTCTGCTGGCTTATGTTACTGATTAACTAACGTTAACTTAGTTTACTTAAACTTGCTGATTTCTTGTTCAACTTTGTCTAGTTGTTGCAGCTTCTCTTGCATTTTTAGAGAGTCGTAGTTTAGTGAAGCAGGGTTCATCGCTGTGCCACGTTGCATTGGGTATTCTGGAAGTGTTTTAAAGAACTCTCCCACAACGTCTTGTACAGGTACAAATAGCCACATGTTGTCAGCCATCCAACGCAAGTACATTTGTGATTCGCTTGGGCCTTTTTCGAATGGGTCAGCGCGTAGGTGGATGATTTTAGGCCAGTTCGGAGCAAAACGAACTGCGTTACTTAGGTTCCCTTCAAGCGTTGCAAAGTGAAGTTTCCAGTCATTCCAGCGGACAGCGTTTAATTCACCATTAGACGTAAAGTAAAGCAGCGACTCACGAGGGCCTTTTTCTTCCTTACCTTCAAAGTATGGCATGAAGTTGTAACCATCTAAATGCACACGCCATTCTTTGCCATTTGCTTTGTAGCCTTCTGCCAGTTTTTCTTTTACATCAGGTACGCCAGCAGCTGCCAATAATGTAGGCAACCAGTCTTGGTGTGCCATCATTTCATTGATCTTGGTTCCTGGCTTAATGACGCCTGGCCAACGAACCAGTTGAGGAACACGCATACCGCCTTCCCAAGTTGTACCTTTTTCACCATGGAATGGTGTTGCGCCACCATCTGGCCAAGTCATGGTTTCTGCGCCGTTGTCCGTTGAGTAGATAACGATAGTGTTGTCTGCAACACCTAGCTCATCCAGCTTGTCGAGTAAAACACCTACATGATCATCGTGTTCCAGCATACCATCGGCATAAATGCTTACACCTGATTTACCTTGGTATTTTTCCTGCAAGCGAGTCCAAACGTGCATACGAGTGGCGTTATGCCAAATAAAGAAGGGTTTATCCGCCTTAACTGCTTTTTCCATAAATGCCAAAGAGCTCTCTAGGAACTCTTCATCTGCGTGCTCCATACGTTTTCGTGTCATCGGGCCAGTGTCTTCAATCTTACCGTCGGCATAAGACTTAATGACACCACGAGGGCCATAGTTTTTACGAAACTCTGGGTCTTTAGGGTAGTAATAAGTTTCAGGCTCTTCTTCTGCGTTTAGGTGATATAAGTTACCGAAGAATTCGTCAAAGCCGTGTTTTGTCGGTAAGTGCTTATCTTGGTCACCTAAGTGGTTTTTACCAAATTGACCCGTCATGTAACCTTGTTCTTTTAACAGATCTGCAATGGTTGGCGCCCAATCAGGTATGCCGTGGTCAGAGCCTGGCATACCAATTGTTAACAAACCCGTACGAAATGGCTCTTCACCCGTAATAAAGGCCGCGCGACCAGCAGTACAAGACTGTTGTCCGTAGTGATCTGTGAACAACGCACCTTCATTCGCGATACGGTCGATGTTTGGCGTTTTGTAACTCATCATACCTTGGTTGTATGCGCTGATATTCCAGTAGCCGATATCGTCACCAAAAATTGCCAGAATATTCGGTTTGTCGGCTGCCATAGCAGCACTGGACGCCGCTAACAGTCCTGCGCCTACAGCGATTTTGCTCAATTGATTTGCCATAAAAACTCCAGATTGTTGAGAGTAAAGATAAGCACAAGTGAGCCTTATGCTTAGTTGCTGCATAAGTTAATGATGTATATAGAAAAATCCTCTTATACTCGATATAACCATAAGTTATTGTTGGGTGGTAACTATTTGTTAATTAAGAAGAAATAGGATTGTCCTGTTAGTTTGTAGAGATTCGTAAAGTAGATTTAGATCACTGAAGAGCCTTATTTTTATTGCGTAGTAGAAGAGGGGATGGAAATGAAAAACAATAGGATGCTCGCTTGTTTTACGGTCCTAAAGCAATACTAAAGTCGTTATGTATTGCTTGTAATTATTTGTATAACCAGTGATTTAGTGTCTATATTGATTTAGGTTGTACATTATAAATATAAGGATATCTATGAGTCAGTGGGCAGGCCGGTTTCGCATTTTATTGCTGGTCAACGTTGTTGTCAGTTTTATGGCTTTTTCTCAAGAGTTATTCACAGAGAAACCAAATATTCCTTCAGGCTTAAATCCAGAATATGCTGGCACACAAGCTTGTGCAGAGTGCCACCAAAACGAGGTGGAGGCTTGGAAGGGGTCACATCACGATATGGCCATGAAGCATGCAAGTACAACCTCTGTACGTGGTGATTTTGATAACCATGTTGTAACGCACAAAGGAATGCCTAATCGGTTTTTTAAAAAAGGCGGCGAATATTGGGTCAACATTCAAGGCTCTGACGGGCAATGGCATGACTATAAGATCAGCTATACATTTGGCTGGGAGCCACTACAGCAGTACATGGTCGAGTTTGAAGATGGCCGCGTGCAGCTTATTCCTTTTGCTTGGGACACAAGAGCTAAAGTTGAAGGGGGACAGCGTTGGTTTCATCTTTATCCAGAAACGACAACAACGGATGAATTCTATTGGACCAATACCGGGCAAAATTGGAACTTCATGTGTGCTGATTGCCATTCAACGAACCTAAAGAAGAATTACGACGCTGACAAAAACACTTACAACAGCTCATGGTCAGAGATTAATGTGGGATGCGAAGCATGCCATGGTCCCGCTAGTCAGCACATAGAACTGGCCAAGAAATACAAAAATGCTGGCACTTCTTTTGAGCATGACAGCCATTATGGCTTTGATCGAAATTTGTCTAAAGCAGTGTCGGATTGGGTGTTTGAGGAAGGCCATAGTACGTTACAGCCGAAATCAATTGAAGCAACCAATCAAGTGCAAACATGCGCTCAATGCCATAGTCGCCGAACCCAGTTAAATGAAACAGGTGATCATGTTAAAGGTTCTTTTTTTGATAAATATCGCTTAAGTCTTATAACACCTGAACTCTACTATCATGATGGACAGATTTACGACGAAGATTATGTTTATGGTTCGTTTCTTCAATCTGAAATGGCGGAGAAGGGGGTCACGTGCACTAATTGCCATGATCCACACACGGCAGAGTTAACGATCCCAGAAGAGGCAGTATGTTCGCAATGCCATATTGCATCGGAATATACACCTGAAAAGCATACCTTTCATAAGGCTGGATCTGAAGCATCGCAATGTACGGCTTGTCACATGCCAGAAACGACTTACATGCAAGTCGATCCTCGTAGAGACCACAGTTGGCATATTCCACGACCGGATTTGAGCAAACACATTGGAACGCCCAATGTTTGCATGTCATGCCATGAAGATAAAAGCAATCAATGGGCCGATGAACAGATAGCAGAATGGTACCCGAATTCGAAGTATCGTAATCAACAACATTTTGCTGTCGCATTTTATGCGGATTCAATTGGTCATCAAGAAGCAGCAAATGCGTTGGCATACTCTGCTCAGGATTCGTCTTTAAAAGACATTATTCGCGCCTCAGCCCTGGAGAGAATGGGGGGCAACACTGACCAAAATACAACAGTATCTTTGGCTAGGGCCGTTAAGAATGAGAATGAAATGGTTCGATTAGGGGCAATTTCAGGCTCGTCTGGTTATGAATTTCATGATCGGTGGCGGATTCTAGAGCCATTGCTTGGTGACCCGGTGCTTTCAGTGAGAGCGGAAGCTGCCTCGGTGCTGGTAGCGAACTACGAACAAATGACCCCTTTACAAAAAGATATCATTAAATTGCCCTTAGAAGAGTACATGGAAATTCAAGAGTTTAATGCCGATCGTGGTTTCGGAAGAACCAATTTGGCGAATGTGTACCGCAGCTTAGGTGAAATCGACAAAGCGGCCGAGCTGTATAAACAAGCGATCAGCATCGAACCCTATTTCGAAAATAGCTACGTTAACCTAGCAGATTTGTATCGTCACCTAGGTAAAGAAGAAGCTGCGCTCACGGTGCTACAACAAGGGATGAAAGCTCAACCTAAATCCAGCACGTTACCATACAGCGCAGGTCTTTCTTTGTTGCGTCAAGGCAAAGCTGATGATGCGAAAAAGCTACTTAGACGCGCCGCAGAAATTGGTGAAACTAATGCTCATTATTGGTACGTGTACGGTCTAGCTCTAGAAAAAAGCGATGTTCTAGAAGCCAGTAAAGCGTTGCAAACAGCATTTGAAGTCGGTGGCAATCCACAGCACTTGTATGCTCAATGCGAGGTTCTAGCGAGAAATCATAAAAAAGGTGCTGTCGCTTTTGCTTTCGATAGGTGCATACAAGAGCTTAGTCAATATGCACCTAAACAAGCTATTGATCAGCTTAAAGCCTCTATTGTCGGGGTCAATAGGAGCTAATTACCAAAAGTGGAGCTTTTATCGCTCCACTTTTTTCTTGCTTAGTTTAATCAGCGTCTTTCGCTAATCTCAGCCCCATGTCGGACATGATGACTGACTGGCTAGCAAAATCGCGACGATAGTTTTCGGATTCGTCAGCATTATAGGCAAAGCTACCACCTCGTACAGACTTGTGTGCAAGGCTTTCTTTTTCATCTTTTGCGTTTACCGGATTATCACTTGGTGCTGATTTGTAATAGCCTTCATCAAACGCATCAATAACAAACTCACCAACATTACCCGTCATATCGTATAAGCCAAGCTCATTCGGTTTTTTCTGACCTACCTTGTGTGCCTTATTGTTTGAGTTACTGGCATACCAGGCAACGTCGTTAATATCATCAGACCCCGCGTAAGTGAATCCTTGACTTAGATTCCCCCCTTTCGCTGCAAACTCCCATTCTGCTTCGGTGGGTAAACGATAGTGCTCTCCCGTTTTTTCATTCAATTTCTTTATAAAATAATTGGCTTGTTGCCAGCTAATGTTATTCACGGGCGTATTTGGGTTTCTAAAATAACTCAGAGAAGAGCCTGTAACCGATTCGAATAACTCTTGGGTTACCTCAAATTTTGCCAAATAGAAATCATCCACGCGAACGGTGCGAGCCGGGTGCTCGGATTTATTTGCTGATGGATTATCCGAGCCCATCATAAATTGTCCACCTTCAATAAGAACCATATCTTGATCGATTTTTTGAGCAAGAGGGCTAGGTTGTGTTGTTGCACATCCAGTCATAATTAGCGAAATCGAAATAGCGGCACCAAGGTAAAGAGTATTACTTTTGGAATGCTTCATAGGGGAGCTCCATCAACATTTATGATCAAAGAATTTTATCAGGCAAGTCTATGAAAAACAGTTATACACACTATAACAAGCGCCACGAATAATTGAACATTATCATCACACTAGGCGATTAACTTAATGATTAGTCTTAACGCCGTTGGGCACAGGCTAGCAACTAAGAAGGTGATGAATGCACATAACTCAAGGTCCGCAGTTCAATGGAAAAGCATCCAAGCGATTACATGTCATGGCGAAACCTATCGGTGCAGTGTGCAATATCGATTGCACCTATTGTTATTACCTAAGCAAACAAGATTTACTTGAGTACAAGCCAGGCTGCTCACCAGTCATGGATGAGGAAACGCTAGAGACCTATATCCGTCAATATATAGCGGGACAAAATACACCTGAAATTATTTTCTCTTGGCAGGGTGGTGAGCCGACAATGCTAGGTTTGGATTATTTCAAGACAATTGTTGAGCTACAGAATAAATACCGTCCCGATGGCATTACGATCTCCAATGATCTCCAGACTAATGGCACACTGCTTAACGATGAATGGTGTGAGTTTTTAAAGGCGAAAAACTTTCTCGTCGGTTTAAGCATTGATGGTCCAGAAATGATGCATAACGCTTATCGAACAAACCGAGCTGGTAGAGGCACATTCCGGCAAGTCATGAATGCGGTTGAACTATTACATAAGCACGAAGTAAAGTTTGCTACGCTCACTTGTGTTAACAACTTGACCAGCCGTAACCCACTTGAAGTGTACCGATTCTTGCGAGATGAAGTACGCTCCCCTCAAATGCAGTTTATTCCAATAGTTGAGCAGAAAACATTCAGAACAACCGCCCCTCAAACTTGGGAGCCAAACGAGCAACTAAAGCAAGGAGATAAACGGTTGATCCCAGGTCATAAAGATGCCGTTGTTGAGCCTTTTTGCGTTGCGGATGAAGCATGGGGAAATTTTCTGATCGCGATTTTCAATGAATGGGTTTTACACGATATCGGCAACGTGTTTGTGCAGTACTTTGAAGCCAGTATCGAAACCTGGATGGGCAGAAAAAACCCACTGTGTACGTTAGGTGAAATCTGCGGGAAGGGCTTAGCAATGGAGCCTAATGGTGATGTGTTTGCGTGTGATCATTACGTGTACCCAGAATATAAGGTTGGAAACATTCATCACGAAAAGCTCGATACGCTCGCTTATAGCTCTGAGCAGCAGAAATTTGGGTTTGCTAAAAGTCGTACGCTGCCCCAACAGTGCCTTCAATGTGATTATCAATTTGCATGTTTTGGAGAATGTCCCAAAAACCGTTTTATCCGTACTAGGCAAGGTGAGCCTGGTCTTAATTATCTCTGCGCGGGTTGGAAGAAGTTTTTTACCCATGTTGATCAGTCGATGGCGTACATCTTACGAGCGACAGGTAACCCAGTTGTTCACGGTAAATACAGTGAACAGATTCTACGCCAGCAAGCTACTCAAACACAGACTGTGTTTGAAACGAAGTTTTAAGATAGTCACTACGCCTGCTACAGGCCCGGAAATGAAAGAATATAGGTTATTGAATGCAAAAAATTAAGCTGCTCTCTAAATCATTACTCGTGATCTCGATCGGCATTGCTGCGAGTCAAGCAGCAGTGGCACAAGAAACAACATTGCTAGACCCAGATCAAGTATCGCCGACAACGGTTGTCACTCCACAAGAAGCGAAAATGACACCGGCGCAACGAGTCGAAAAGCTGTCTTATGATTCGCAAAATAAAAAGTTGTCTTCAGAAAAACGTATTGATGCTTTACGTGAGTTAGCCAACTATCCAAGCCAAAATGCATTGGTTGCAGTTGCGCGTGGGTTGCAGGATGAAGATGCAGGTATTCGCGAAGCTGCGATTGTGGGAGCACAGCCATATATGATTGAGCACCGTTGGCGTTTGATTTCACCATTATTGAGTGATGACGCCGCCATGGTGCGAATTACAGCAGCGATTAACCTCGTTCGAGATTACGCCAATTTGAGTTCAGAGCAACAGCAGTCACTTGAAGGGCCTGTTTCAGAGCTGACAGCACACTTGTCCAGTAAGAACGATAATGTTTCCAAGTTATTACTTGCAGACGTTTACCGTTGGCATCGTGATTGGGATAAAGCGGCGCTGATATACCCAGAGTTAACTAAGCTTGAGCCAAACAACCCTCAAGTTTGGTTAAGCTACGCAGACAACTTCCGAGCGCAACAGCTAGACCAAAAAGCTATCAACGTGCTTGACGAGGGTATCAAGCTAAATTCAGAAGATGCCTCGCTGCATTATTCTAAATCTCTCGCTTTGGTTAGATTAGACAAAAAGAAAGAAGCGGCGTTTGAAATAGACAAAGCTGCGACGATGGCAAAGACGAACAGTTACTTTTGGTACTTAAATGGTGTTCTGCAAGAAGAGTTAGACTTGAAGAAGTCTGTCAACGCTTTTGAGCAAGCGTATTTGATATCCGGTGCTCCAGAACAATTGTATGCCGTGTGTGACATCTATGTTAGATACGGCAACCCTAAAACGGATGACTGTTTAACAGAGCTAACGAAGGTCGCTCCCGACTATGTTATTGAAGAGCTCAATCAGAAAAAGGGACGTAAAAGTGCCCCTACATCAGTTGAAGCCAATGAATTTAAACTCTAATCGTTAAATTCCATGTTTCTATTTTAATAAAATAGTGGACTAGATTGGTGACATTGTCACTTTTTGGTAGCCGTTGCATATTTCAGTTCAATATGCGCCTGTTTCAATTGAACTATACTTTTGATTGGATTCGCACCTAGCACCTCAATATAAGGAATTAAGATGGCTATAAAGTTAAAGGCGATTGTCTTAGCAACAGGTTTTGCTCTGTCTAGTTACGCTGTTGCTGCTGATATGCAAGATCCACTTCCGTCATGGAACAACACTGACGCTAAGCAAGCTATTGTGGCGTTTGTTACGAAAACAACGACCCAAGGTTCGGATTCCTATGTTCCTGAAAGCCAACGAATCGCGACGTTTGATAATGATGGAACACTTTGGGCAGAAAAGCCTGTTTATCTACAGTTGTTTTTTGCGATCGATAGAGTAAAAGAAATGGCCTCTGAGCATCCTGATTGGAAGACAACCGAACCCTTTGCTTCCGCATTAAAAGGTGACATGGAGGGGATTGGTAAACAAGGACTCGAAGGTGTAATGAAGCTTGTTATGGCAACCCATTCTGGAATGTCTACTGAACAGTTTCATCAAGAAGTTAAGGAATGGTTGAAAACGGCTGTCCATCCAACAACGGGTAGACCATACACTGAAATGGTCTATCAACCTATGCTCGAACTGCTCGACTATTTAAGAGCGAACGACTATCAGACCTACATCGTTTCTGGAGGCGGAATTGAATTTATGCGCGTTTGGGCGCCGGAAGTATACGGCATTCCAACGCAAAACATCGTGGGAACGACGTTAAAGGCGGAATATCAAAGTGTTGATGGAAAACCTACCATCCAACGCATGCCGGAAATAGACTTTGTCAATGACAAAGCAGTAAAGCCTGTGACGATTCAAAACTTCATTGGCAAACGTCCGGTAATGGCGTTTGGTAATTCTGATGGTGATTTACAGATGTTAGAGTGGACGAAAGCAGGTTCAGGTCCAAGATTTTCTGCGATTATCCATCACACGGATGACAAGCGTGAATGGGCGTATGATAAAGATTCGCATGTTGGTAAGTTAGATAAATCGTTTAAAGTAGGTGAAGAGCAAGGTTGGCTATTTGTCGATATGAAACAAGATTGGAATCAAGTGTTTAAAGAGAGCACTAAATGATAATCTTTGTTTGACCATAACTTGCTGCAACCAAACAATTGCAACGAAATAAAAGGCCTCACAATTGAGGCCTTAGTTAATTCCACAATAGCTTCGATACCTAGGGTCTAGTTTCTAGGTTGCTGTGTCATTGTTTCTACCACTTTTTCAATACTTAACGAGCTACCTTTCGTTGCAGGGAACTCCTTAAATGTCTCTAGGAACTTACGCACGATAGCTTGAGCAGGAACGAACATCCACATTTGATCAGCGTAAAAATGTCTGACGTAAAGTGCTGCATCTGGACCGACCTCAAATGGATCCATACGAAGGTTTACAATCAAAGGCCAACTAGGTGTTTTGCGGTATGCCTCATTAATGGCACCCTCCATAATACTGAAGTGGATCTTCCAGTCTTTATAACGAACGGCGTTTAAATTACCACCAGCATCGAAGTAAAAGATTTCTTTGCGTGCGCCTTCATCAGCTTTACCAGTCAGCAGATCAAGTTGGTTGTAGCCATCTAAATGTGCTTTAAAGGTTTTGCCCGCTGCTTTATGACCCTTCAATAGTTTTTCTTTCACATCAGGTTCGCCCACAGCTGCGAGTAGAGTTGGCATCCAGTCTTCTTGTGAAAAGATATCGTTGATAACCGTTCCTGGTTTAATGTTTCCAGGCCAGCGTACCATCATCGGAACGCGGAATCCGCCTTCCCAAGTCGTACCTTTTTCGCCCTTGAACGGTGTAGTACCACCATCTGGCCAGGTAAATTTCTCAGCGCCATTATCAGTACTAAAAACAACAATGGTGTTATCTGCTACGCCTAGCTCTTCAAGTTTATCAAGCATGACACCTACTTGATCATCTAGGTCCATCATGCCATCGGCGTATAAGCCGTAACCTGACTTCCCTTGATATTCTTCACTCAAATGTGTCCAGACGTGCATACGGGTTGAGTTATGCCAAATAAAGAATGGTTTGTCTTCTTTTACTGCTTTTTCCATAAAGGCCAAGCTAGCATCCATGAACTCTCGGTCTACGTTTTCCATACGCTTACGAGTAAGGGGACCTGTGTCCTCGATTTTGCCATCCGCAGTCGCCTTCAACACGCCTCGAGGTCCGAATTTTTTACGAAACTCTGGATCTTTTGGATAAAACTCAGACTCAGGCTCTTCTTCCGCGTTTAAATGGTATAGGTTACCAAAGAACTCATCAAACCCATGGTTAGTTGGTAGGTGCTCATCTTGATCACCAAGGTGGTTTTTACCAAACTGACCAGACACATAGCCGTGATTTTTAAGTAACTCTGCGATAGTAGGATCTTTCGATTGAATACCCTCTTTTGCGCCGGGCATACCAATAGTCAATAGACCGGTACGAAACGGATGTTGACCCAGAATAAATGAGGCTCGTCCGGCAGTACAACTCTGTTGTGCGTAAGCGTCTGTGAAAATGGCACCTTCATTGGCGATTTTATCAATGTTAGGAGTCTTCCCTCCCATCATACCATTGTGATATGCACTAATGTTGTATACACCTACATCGTCACCCCAGAACACAAGGATGTTGGGCTTATCGGCAGCAAAGGCTGTGGACGCAGCTAATGTACCGACCAATGCCATTACCTTTTTAATCGAGTTTCGCATGAAAATCCTCCGCGATAAATGAATCCATTATCGTTATATAACGTTACTAATTGTGTTCATCATGGCGAAGTCGAGTGAGATGACACCAAATGAGACAATGTAGTCAGTTGAATATAGTAGAGGTTTTTTGTTGCTTCCAAGTAATCCCTGTTTTTCAAAAATGTTAACTAACATGGACTAGACTTTAGTGTGTTTTAAGTGTGATAAGACGCACTTACAGGATTGAATTTCAATGAAAGGCGACACTATGAAAAATAAACTAGCAACTATCCTGTTTCTATGTATCCCGTTAGAAGTGGTTGCGGAAGAGACACCAAATGTCGTGGTAATGTTGGTTGATAACCTTGGGTGGGGGGAACTAAGTTCCTATGGGAGTACCAGAGGTGTTGAAACTAAAAACTTAGATCAACTTGCTAGAGAAGGTGTACGCCTTACTAATTTTAATGTGGAACCGCAATGCACGCCAACTCGCTCCTCATTCATGACGGGGAGGCGAGCGCTTAGATCTGGGACAGATAAGGTTGTTTGGGGAGTGCCTTACGGTATGGTGAACTGGGAGATAACCATTGCAGAGAAGTTTAAGGAACAAGGATATAACACGAGCCTTTACGGGAAATGGCATTTGGGAGACCAAAAAGGGCGCTTTCCAACGGATCAAGGCTTTGATGAATGGTATGGCATTGCAAATACGACGGATGAGTCAGAATATAGCTCTCAACCCGGTTATAAAGCTATATTACCTAAACCTCAAATCCTTTCAGCTAGAGCAGGGCAGGATCCTAAAGGGGTCAAAGAATATAATTTGGACTCACGTAGAACGATTGACAGTGAGCTAGTTGAACATGCCACAGATTTTATAAATCGAAATGTGAAAGAGAATAAGCCATTTTTCTCTGTAATTACTTTTACTCAACCACATTTACCGACGCTACCTCATCCTGATTTTATTGGTAAAACAGGCAAAGGAAATTACTCAGATGTGTTAGCTGAGATAGATTTTCGAGCTGGGCAAGTTATTGGTGCAATAGAAAAAGCAGGAATTAAAGACAATACACTAGTGATTTGGTTTTCTGACAACGGTCCAGAGTGGCATATGCCATACCAAGGCTCTAGCGGACCATGGCGTGGTGCGTACTTTACGGCTCTTGAAGGCTCTCTCCGAACACCATTTATTGCCTCTTGGCCTAACCACATCAAACCGGGCAGAGTGAGTGATGAAATTATCCATGTTGTGGATCTATTTGCCTCACTTTCTCATGTCGGTGGATACAAATTACCAAGCGATAGAACAATAGATAGTATTGATCAGTGGGCCTTTTTAAAGGGAGATAGTGAAAAGTCTAATCGAGATGGTTTCATCGTTAACAATGGATCTGAAACCTACGCTTATAAGTGGGAAAATTACAAGATGCACTTTATTGATCAAGATATCATGCCGGAGAAAGGGCGCCCATTACAGATCCCTGAAATATACAATTTGATTGATGACCCTAAAGAGGAGTTTGATTTAAGAAATAATGCCACATGGTTATTTCCTATCATGATAGGAAAGAGAGTAAAGTTTGAATCTTCCGTTTCAACAAGCTGCGATACGATTCCTTTCCCTGCTCCATTTGGATATGAGCCCGATTGTAGCAAGGGGAATTTCAATCAATTTCCAGTGGATGGATTACGCCAGAAGTAGTTTACCCCAATGGCTCTTTCTCGCATACATGAGGTATGTTTTTGGTTCAATATCTCATTAGAGCCATTTAGGGCCATGTTTTTTCTAGTTTCATTTGAACAGTCATATTCGTCGACCATACTTAAAGTTCGTTGTTTCATATGGGGCGAATTATGCAGCCAATACTCTACATTCAAATCGGTAATGTTCTTTGGGCGGTTTTAAGTGACGGTTCTTGGATCCAAATGTTGCCCAACGAACAATTAGTTCCAGAAGTAGAGGTGGTTGTTCTTAATACTGACATTCTCGATATTGCATTTAATGAAGATACAACAAGTGAGGATGAATCGAGTTCGAATGATCTTTTAATTGCATCTCAAAACGGTATTGAATCCACTTTTAATCAGAGCGTTCGAGATTTTAGTGAGTCTTCTGGTGGGTTAAGTTTTGTTGCCTATATTCGCGCTGTTTTACCTGAGCAACTCGTTTCTAATGGCTATGTTACTAGGCCAGCAGTGCAAGAAAGAGAGAACCCAACTTCTGAGACTCAGGCTCCTGAGCGGTTGAATCCCGATGCTATATTAACGGTGGATATTCTTGATGGCGGCGATGGATACGAAAACCAGTTTGAAGTTCCTAGTGTCACGATTCAAGGTGACGCACTCAAGATAAGCGATGAGTGGCTTGTTACTATCACCATTACCGACAGCCTCAATAATTCCATTACTGTTACAACGACCGTAGAGAATGAGGCGTATACCCTATCAGGCGTTGATCTGTCTTCTCTTGCTGAAGGGCCGCTTACGGTGACTTCTGTGGTTTCTGACATTTATGGCAATAACCTGAACGCCGTCGATACGACCATTAAAGATACGCTTGCAACGGTGAACGTCAATTTTGATGGTGGAGGGGATGAGTATTTAAATCAGTACGAAATCGCGACTACTCGCCTCGAAGGGACGATTGAAAACATTGAAGATGGCCAGCGTATCCAAGTTACTGTAACCGACTCGTTAGGAGCGGTCATAAACTTAGAAACGGTGGTGACTGGTGGAAGTTGGTCTCTGGACGACGTTGACCTTTCTGGGTTGTCTGAAGGTACGCTGACAGTTGTTGCTGAGAGTATAGATATAGCGGGCAACCCTGCAACCAGTGAAAACACCATCATCAAAGATACGCTTGCAAGTGTGACGGTGGACGTTGACGATGGCGGAGACGGCTATTTAAACATTGAAGAGCGCCAATCTGTCACTTTGTCAGGGCAAGTCAGTGATGTTGAAAATGGTCAGACGGTTTCTGTCACGGTTCAAGACAGCTTGGGGGTGATGCTCTCGTTCAATGCCGTTGTCGTTGATGGTATGTGGCAAGTCGAAGGGGCGAACTTATCCACGTTAGCCGATGGGGCGTTAACCGTATCTGCCTCCGTGAATGATGTAGCGGGCAACCAAGCGAAAGCAATGGATGAGGCTACGACCATAGATGCCACTGCTCCCACCATTGATATCGATACGGATTTTTATATTAGCGGTGGCCTTGCCATTGATGATTTCCGTGAGGGTATAGTCACGGAAATGAGAGGGACAACCAGTGGTGTAGAGCAAGGTCTGGCAGTGACGATTCGGGTAAGTGACGGAGACAGCACGCTGAATTTTACTGGCCTTGTTGATGCATCAGGTTCGTGGACAGTAACCGGAATTGACGTAAACACTCTCAATCTAAACAGCACGTGGACCATTGAAGCTGAAGTGTTGGATGCCGCCGGCAACCATGCGGTCGATACCATGCCGACAATAGTGCTACCCGGTTCAACGGTATTTTCTGAAAACATCGTTGGATTTTTTGGTGAGCAAAGCAGCTCGGCAGCCATCAACATAGAAAATGGTGTGCCAGCACTGCATGCAGAGCAACCAAGTTTGAGTGCGCTTACATCGGTCGGTCAATCTATTAACGTTGTTGTTGCAGAAGATGGGTTGAGCTTACAAGGAACATCGACTGACGACCGATTAGTTTTCTCAGCAGAAGTCAATGATGATGGTACGGTTCAAATTACTTTTTATGAAGCGATTGATCATGGTGTAGGTCAAGATGAGCTGGTGACTAACGTATTGGTTGAAAGCACTCAAAGTGATGCTGATGGTACACAAGAAACGGTTGTGGCCCCCCTAGAAATCGCCATCCTTGATGCCGATCCAGTGATCGCAAATGAGTCATATAGTGTAACCGAAGGCCAAGTCATTTCTGGCAATGTACTGGAGAATGACATTGATATTGATGGTGACTTGTACATTCGATATGTCAGAGCCGGAGGAGAGATCCAGTCTGTCCCTGATGGTGGCTCAGTAAGTTTTAGTCTAGAGAAGGGTGAATTAACCGTATTTTCAGATGGCTCTTGGCAGTTGAATGCCAGTCGCAACTTAGATCACACGGTTGAGCAAAGTCTCGTTTTTGATTATCTCGCAGCCGATGATTCAAAAGATTACGGTGTAGCAACCGCAACTATCGACATTATAGATGGCCAAGCGGGTTATGTAGGCAGCGCTACTATAAACACAGCAGAAGTACCTCTGGGAGAGGCATTATTAACCACCGAAGGCAGTGTTAATGTGATTGCTGGCTCTGATAACCCTGATCCGACTAGTTTGTATTTTGGTGGGGCATCCATTACTAAGTTAGAGGCATTAGGGCTTACAAGCTCAGTCTCTGATAATGAGCTTAGCTACACGTTAAGTTCCAGTGGAAAGCAAATCACAGCATTTGCCAATGGTGTGACTGTATTTACGTTAACATTGAGTGGCATTGAGTCGGGTAACGATGTACTAGCTTCAATCTCGCTTACTCTTGATCATCCTATCGACCAATTCAATAGTAGTGATACGGTCACTTTCCCGCTGACCATTGGAGGGACAGATCTAGACTCCACACCGCTTGTAGAGAATGAAATTGATTTCGTGTTGAAAGATGGTGTTGATCCTACGTTGAGCAACTTGACTGTTGTTGCAATCGAGGAGATTAATCTAGAAAGTGGGGCAATCTTTAAGACTGGGAGCCTTCAACTCGATATCGGGAGTGATTATGTTGACTCTCTTCGATTTAGCGAATTAAACCAGCCCACATTAGTGAGTAGTGAAAGTGAGTTGCTTTACCGTCTGTCTGATGACGGTACGACAATTACTGGCTATATCTTAGAAGGTGGGGTGGAAGTAAATATTTTTCAATCGAAACTATTATCCACATTACCTTTAGAGTCGAGTAGTGAAATAGAGTATTCCTTTGAATTATATCGATCTTTCGATCTGTCAAAAGATCAAATCCTGGATATACCATTGTTAGTTAATGCAACAGATTCAGACGGTGACACCACCTCCGTAACATTGGATATTACCTTAGAGGCAATTGAAGGTTTGAACGATGATGCCTCTTTAACGGTGGATATTCTTGATGGCGGCGATGGATACGAAAACCAGTTTGAAGTTCCTAGTGTCACGATTCAAGGTGACGCACTCAAGATAAGCGATGAGTGGCTTGTTACTATCACCATTACCGACAGCCTCAATAATTCCATTACTGTTACAACGACCGTAGAGAATGAGGCGTATACCCTATCAGGCGTTGATCTGTCTTCTCTTGCTGAAGGGCCGCTTACGGTGACTTCTGTGGTTTCTGACATTTATGGCAATAACCTGAACGCCGTCGATACGACCATTAAAGATACGCTTGCAACGGTGAACGTCAATTTTGATGGTGGAGGGGATGAGTATTTAAATCAGTACGAAATCGCGACTACTCGCCTCGAAGGGACGATTGAAAACATTGAAGATGGCCAGCGTATCCAAGTTACTGTAACCGACTCGTTAGGAGCGGTCATAAACTTAGAAACGGTGGTGACTGGTGGAAGTTGGTCTCTGGACGACGTTGACCTTTCTGGGTTGTCTGAAGGTACGCTGACAGTTGTTGCTGAGAGTATAGATATAGCGGGCAACCCTGCAACCAGTGAAAACACCATCATCAAAGATACGCTTGCAAGTGTGACGGTGGACGTTGACGATGGCGGAGACGGCTATTTAAACATTGAAGAGCGCCAATCTGTCACTTTGTCAGGGCAAGTCAGTGATGTTGAAAATGGTCAGACGGTTTCTGTCACGGTTCAAGACAGCTTGGGGGTGATGCTCTCGTTCAATGCCGTTGTCGTTGATGGTATGTGGCAAGTCGAAGGGGCGAACTTATCCACGTTAGCCGATGGGGCGTTAACCGTATCTGCCTCCGTGAATGATGTAGCGGGCAACCAAGCGAAAGCAATGGATGAGGCTACGACCATAGATGCCACTGCTCCCACCATTGATATCGATACGGATTTTTATATTAGCGGTGGCCTTGCCATTGATGATTTCCGTGAGGGTATAGTCACGGAAATGAGAGGGACAACCAGTGGTGTAGAGCAAGGTCTGGCAGTGACGATTCGGGTAAGTGACGGAGACAGCACGCTGAATTTTACTGGCCTTGTTGATGCATCAGGTTCGTGGACAGTAACCGGAATTGACGTAAACACTCTCAATCTAAACAGCACGTGGACCATTGAAGCTGAAGTGTTGGATGCCGCCGGCAACCATGCGGTCGATACCATGCCGACAATAGTGCTACCCGGTTCAACGGTATTTTCTGAAAACATCGTTGGATTTTTTGGTGAGCAAAGCAGCTCGGCAGCCATCAACATAGAAAATGGTGTGCCAGCACTGCATGCAGAGCAACCAAGTTTGAGTGCGCTTACATCGGTCGGTCAATCTATTAACGTTGTTGTTGCAGAAGATGGGTTGAGCTTACAAGGAACATCGACTGACGACCGATTAGTTTTCTCAGCAGAAGTCAATGATGATGGTACGGTTCAAATTACTTTTTATGAAGCGATTGATCATGGTGTAGGTCAAGATGAGCTGGTGACTAACGTATTGGTTGAAAGCACTCAAAGTGATGCTGATGGTACACAAGAGACGGTTGTGGCACCGTTAACGATTACTATTTATGACTCTGATCCGGTGATTAGAGATGACACATACTCAGTCTTAGAAGATCAAACAATTACGGGCAATCTACTTGAAAATGATATTGATCTTGATGGAACACTTTATGTGAAATTTGTAGAGGCTGGCGGGGAGCAGAAGTCAATTCTAGAGGGGGGATCCGTAAGTTTTAGTTTAGAAAAAGGCGAATTAACCGTATTTTCTGATGGCTCTTGGCAGTTTGATGCAGGTCGAAACCTAGATCATTCGGTCGAGCAAAGTGTTTCTTTCAGCTATTTAGCTGCAGATGACTCCCAAGACTATGGCTTGGCTAACGCGACCATTGACATTACTGATGGACAAGCAGGTTACGTAGGCAATGCGACTATAGACGTAACAGAAGTCCCTTTGGATGGCCCGATATTGAACTTTGAAGGAACTGTCAATATTGTCGCGGGATCTGACAATCCGGATCCGAGTAGTTTGTATTTCGGTGGGTCATCTATTACTAAGTTAGAAGCATTAGGGCTTACAAGCTCAGTCTCTGATAATGAGCTTAGCTACACGTTAAGTTCCAGTGGAAAGCAAATTACAGCATTTGCGAATGGTGTCACTGTATTTACGTTAACATTGAGTGGCGTTGAGTCGGGTAACGATGTATTAGCTTCAATTTCACTTACTCTTGAGCACCCTATCGATCAATTCAATAGCAGTGATACGGTCACTTTCCCGTTGACCATTGGTGGCGTAGATTTAGATGCCACACCGCTTGTAGAGAATGAAATTGACTATGTTCTAAAGGATGGCGCAGACCCAACTTTAAATAATTTGAATGGGGTAGAAGTAAAAGAATCTGATCTCGCAAATGGAAGTGTGTTGAGCTCAGGGAATTTTCAAGTTGAGGTTGGCAGTGATTACCTCGAATCTTTGTCGTTCATCGTCTCTGAACAACCCTTGTTGACGAGTGGTGAACAAGTTGTGCTTTATCAAGTCTCTGCGGATGGCAAAACACTTGATGGTTATATTCTTGACGAAGATGGGCAAACTCAGATTCCCATCTTTCAAGCTACCCTTAATGCTTCATTACCTATTGATGCAAATAGCGACATTACCTACTCCTTTGAGCTTTTTCAGGCTCTCGACCAACAAGAAAATACTGATCCAAACGTACCTCTCGTTGTTACTGCAATCGACTCAGACCAAGATAACACGTCGGTCGTTTTAGACATTAATGTTATAGATAACGACAATGGACAAGCGCTAATCAATAGTGGCAATGTCGAGTTAACCGAAACACCTGTCGATACAAACATTGCTCCTGATGGGGTTTCAGCCATAGCGAATACGGATGTGATAGTTACGTCATCATTCGATCCGATTGTGTATCTGGGTGTTGACATAAATGATGGAGATACTGTCAAAACTACACTTGGTGATGCTGTTACTTATAACGGAGAGGCTGTCACTTGGTACGATAACAATGATGGAAGCTTTGACGCAATTTCAGACACTGGAGACGTTGTATTTAGGGTCACGTTACCTAGTGACTTCTCTTTGCCATCAAATGATACGTCTACCGTTAATATAACTGTAGAGCTTTATCACTCGCTTGACCATGTTTTAGGTGATGGGACGCAATTGTCGATCTCTATGCCCATCGTGGCGAGAGATTCTGATGGAAGCGAGATCTCTACGGAGTCCAACATACTGGTCTATGATGGCTTGTTTCCGGAACTAGTAATTACAGAGGGAATCACAGTCAATGAAAGCGGGTTGAATGATGATTCGCTTGATTCTGGCATCGAGGGCTCGTCACCATCCATTACGCTATTACAAGGTTCAGACTCTATCGCCAGTGTGAGCGTGAATATCGATATGTTCAATGCGCTCGGCTATAAAACAAGTAGTGGTAGCTTGGTTTCGCTTGATTCACCGGACTCGAATGGTTGGTTATATGCAAGAGATGAAAGCGAGCAAGACGTCTTTAGAATTAGATTTAATACCGATGGGACTGTCGAGTTTGATCTATACCGTGCACTTGAACACGATGAACCTGACGGTGTTCCAGCGGACGAGAACACATTAGAACTCAGTTTTTCAATTTATGCCGTTGATAAGGATGGCGACCAGTCTGAAGCTGAGACATATACCGTTAGTGTAGTGGATGATATCCCTGAAGACACAAGCTCACCAATAGAAATTGAACTTACCGAGGGGGATGAGTTTTCGGGAAACTGGTTTAGCAATAATGCCGACTTAATCAGTTCAGATGGCACGTTGATTTCAAGTTTGACCTATGCAGGTGAAACATACGATACGGCGAGTTCGGTATTTAGCAATGATGCTTGGACCATCGATTTAATCAATAGTAGTGATGGTAACTTAAAATATGGAACGCTGACTATTGCTCAAGATGGGACATTTACGCTAACTACCGAGCTTATTGTTAATACGCCTGTAGGTGGTTTGCTTGATGATCTAACGATAACTGTGACGGATGCAGACGGTGACCAAGCAAGCAGTGAAGCTCAATTAATTCTTGATGATGCCAGGGGCTTTATTCGAACCGTTAATGTAGATACGTTAGAAGATAATGGCGCGAATAACAGTGGAGACCCTACGCCAGTCGCGTTACCGATTAGAGTTTCTCCTGGGGATACGGAGAATAATGAGCGTGTTGAAGCGATAAGGATCTCTGTTGAATCTCTACAAGGAGGGGCTCTGTTTTTAGACGGAGCGCGCCTTGAAGATGATGATAATGACGGATTTATTAGTCTTTCTGGTACAGAGCTAATGGGGGTGGGTATATTCACTGTTCCAAATGGTGATCTCACTTATCAACCAGCACTAAACCTGTCGGGCAACACTATCAAAGTTTCGTTAGCAGTGTCTGCATTAATCGTATCTGATGTCGAACCGGATGGTTTTGTATTACAAGGCAATAATACGTTAAATGTTAACGTTTTACCGGTTGCAGATTTGCCAGAGTGGTCTAATGATTCGGACTTTTCTTATCAAAGTGTTGAAGATTCCGCTGAATCACTTTCACTCAATATTGTCGCTGAAAAGTTTGACCAAGACGGTTCTGAAACGCTCCACTACCAAATTTCGAATATTCCAGATGGACTTATATTAACACTTAACGGAAGTGCTATTGAGGAAGGGAAAGCGTATAGCCAATCCGAGTTAGATCAAATTGAAATCACATCTAACGAAAACTTAGCCGGAAGATTTACTTTTGATGTAACGGCAGTAACGACTGAGTCGGGTAGTGTGTTTGCCGATGAGCAAGATAAAACAGCGGAGATTACTGAGCAAGTTGTTATCGATATATCTCCAGATGCCGATGTGCCTACGCTGACCGTTAAAAACATTCAGGGGCTTGAAGACCAAGCGATTGACTTAAAAGAGTACATCTTAGGGCGGCTCACTGACACAGATAGCTCGGAGTCTCTGTCTTATCGCATAGAAGTTCAAGATGGTTGGACATTGCCTGTCGGAGCTGGGATTACGCTTATCGGTATTAATACCTACCTAGTGACCTCCAATGCTCTAGCCAATTCGGAGGCGTTACTTCAACCAAAATCGGATATCAGCTCATTTACTGAATCTCTATCCCTTCAAGTAACCGCCATTTCAACAGAGTCGACTATTGATGGCTTAGCACCTCTTAATGAAACCGCCGAGAGCCAATCTGCAACCATTGACATTAAGCTAAAAGGCGTGGTCGATGAACCAATTGTCCTAGATGGTGGACAGGGGAATTGGCAATATGATCAAGCGACTAAAGTAATTAGTAATCTCTCTACGTTAGACGAAGATAACCTGATACAACTGGATTTTATCATCCAGACATCAGACGACGATCTATCAGAAGAAATTAATATCTTGCTTCAGAACATCCCTTTGGGAACACAACTGACAGATGTAAATGGTGACCCTATTGTTCTTCCAGTTGCTTACGTGGACCCAATAACGGGGCCAGTTTATCAGGTCTCAAACGCTGTTCTTGAAAACACTTACCTCAAAACAGAGCAAGATTTTAGTGGAACACTGAGCATGGATGTTATCGTCGTTTCAACAGAGCCGGATGGTGATTCTGCTGAAACCCCTCTTAAAGTGGAAATGGAAATCTCACCTATTGTTGATCAAACTGACGGTCAAGAATTACAAAGCAATGGTATTGAGGACAATTTCATCACACTAAATCTTGAGCCTGTCGTTAATCAAGATATAGATTCTAGTGAGTCCTTGACAGGATACACCATTGTATCCATTCCAGATGGCTTAACGCTTTACTTTGATGGTAATGCAGTAGAGGAAAGTAACTTACCGTTAGAACTCAATGAACTACTTGATGGTAGCTCGGCAACATTATCTGAGTTGTTAAACAGTGGACGAATCACTGTAAAAGCTAATGAAGACCTAAGTGGGACATTTAGCCTGGAAGTTCAGTACGAAGTGACAGACACGTCTCCGACGATGGAGACTGATGTAAAGGCAATCAATGGTTCTTTGAGCGTCGTGGTTTCTGGCAAAGTGGATATTGGTAATGAAGATATTGACAAAACACGTTTAGAAGGCGCGACTGAAGTATTCACAAGTACGGATGGGTCTGCTGTCGACGTGAGTGGAGGCATTACATTTACAGAAGCGGATATTGATGGTTCAGAGTATCTCGATTACATCGTTTTACAGATACCGCAGGGTCAAGACCTCATTGTTACTCATCCGAATGGTGCTTCTCAAGATGCCGATGGGAACTGGCTGATTCCAATGGAAGGAATCACAAGTGATAGCGTGTTGGAAACCGCTCAAGATTTGCTTGCTAGCGCATCGATTTATAGCCCATCTAACACAGAGATACTTGATGTGAATGTGTTAGCGTATGTTCGAGATGGAACGGATGCTCAATACATCACAGGTCAGTTCCAAATTCAAATTACTGGCCATGAAGGAGATGGAGACCAGTGTGCTGATCCTGGTGAACCAGGAAGCGTTCAAAGTGGGGATATTGTAGGTAAAGAAGGTGAAGATGTCTCAATTGGGGCGTTTTTAAACCCTGATGTGGCGAGTAGTGATGATAACTTAGTTTCCTTCTTTGTCGCCGCAGATTCTTTACCTGAAGGAGTCGAGCTTACTGGCGAAGGGGTGATACCTGCTTATGATAATGCGGGCAATCTGTTGGGTTATTCAATTTCTAGCGCTGGATTGTCTTCCTTGACGCTTACTGGCGTGGATGAGGACTTTGCTGGTTGCATTACTTTCAATTTAGAAGTGACAGAAACGGCCCCATGCGATGGTGAGTCGAAAACAACCTCTCAGACCATTACGGTACAAATCTCTCCTGCTGTCGATGATATCGCGATAGCACCAAGCCAAGTTACGGTTCAAGAAGATACTATAACCAACCTGAATCTTGCTCTTGTATTGGGCGATAGTGAAGGGCCAATGCAGTCCATTACTGGAGAAGGTGACGCAGCGACTGGTCTTGAAAGTGTCAATTGGGTTTCTTTATCGGTGTCTGACGAGAATGCGCGGTTTACTGCCGTGGACCCGAGCCTACTCATTGACAACGGTGATGGAACATGGGTAGTGACAGATGTTACGCGTCTAAACGAAATTCAGTTAATCCCACCTGAAAACTACAGTGGAGAGCTTGTTATTTCCGTTGACGCAAACATTACTGATGAAGTCACGGGAAGTTGTTTAAGTACTGACAGTGCGGAAGATACTCAAACTAAATCAACAGAAGTTACCGTTACCATTGCCCCAGTGGTTGATAAAGCGGTTCTGGAAACAGAAGACGTAGTTGGTAATGAAGATAATTATATTTATTTAGGAAACTTATCTGCATCATTAATCGATCAAGATGGTTCTGAGTCGATGTCTTTGGTCATGACAGGAGTGCCAGACGGAGCCGTCTTGGTTTGGGACAATAATGGGACGTTCGAATTACTCCCTGATAACGGTTCAACGGATGGTGAGAGCAAGGAGTGGCAGCTAACTCAAGCGCAACTTGATAAGGTTTACTTTCTACCGCCACTAGATTTTAGTGGGGATATTTCACTAACACTGCAAGCTATTACCCAAGAGTCTGGATCAAACGACTATAA
This sequence comes from Vibrio sp. 1978, assembly GCF_033344345.1. Taxonomy (NCBI): domain Bacteria; kingdom Pseudomonadati; phylum Pseudomonadota; class Gammaproteobacteria; order Vibrionales; family Vibrionaceae; genus Vibrio; species Vibrio sp. 1978. Next base: position 222,546 of record NZ_JAWPOP010000004.1, on the reverse strand, counting down.
CTATACCACTTCTCAGTTCAACGTCGGCGTAAAACCGATTGGCGACGATGTATCGTTGAATACAACCTCTAACACGTTCACTGGAGATGAAGGTGGTTCCATTTCGATTGACTTTTTAGCGAGCGGTTTTGAAACAAATAGCAACGAATATATAGAAGTGTCGATGTTGATCAAAGCAAGCTCTGAACCCTCTGCATTGGAAGGCTTAGGTAGGATTCGTATTGGAACTCAATTCTCATCCTTTACCTTCGATGACGCGGGCAATGCCGTGGCGACGGTATTAGTGCGAGCAAATGAAGTGTCAGGTTTGGAGTTCATTCCGAAGGATGCATTTGGAACGATGGATGTTGCTCTCAATGTTAGAACGTTTGATCAAGCGATAGTGTCAGAGACACTCGAAACCGATTTTGGAGATGTGCGAACTACCGATCTAACCATTGTTGTTACCCCTGAAGCTGATGAGCCAACACTAACGGCCGATTATCAGTCTATTGTGTCTGAAGCGTCTGGGAGTATTCCTTTGGGGTTGAGCATGAATTTAGTCAATCCTGCACCCGAAGAGTTTGGAAGTGTGGAGATTCGCGGATTACCAACAGATCTAGAGTTGAGTCATGGTGAAAGATTGAACGGCATTTATGCTGTTGATCAAGAGGATGTCGCTGATCTTTCCATCGTTGGCGGGTTTAGCGGTGCAAGTGATTTTACGTTGTCGATAAAACCGATTGCAACACTGGGTGCTACAGTCGCAGAAGGTGCTGCTCAGACAGTCAACGTTACCTTAGTGGAAGAAGGGGGCCAAACATTACTTGCGACAGATGCTAATGATTTGCTTATTGGAGGAAGTGGCAGCGATGTATTCCAGTTTTACAGTTCAGGGCTCGGTAACGAGTTAAAGCCCTCGTACGATGTGATCAACGATTTCCAAATATCCGTTATTGGTGATGATAATGACACAATTGACATCGCCTCGATAATCACCGCTACCTCGATAACAGAAGTCGATAATAAGCTCGATTTAACAGAGAATGATGATGGCGTAACGCTTCACATAAAACCAGAAGAGACGGGGACAAAACAACAGATTCTTATGCAGGGCGTCACTCTCGATCAGCTTTACAAAGGTGACTCGACTGGCGTAGCCGAAGAAAATGTCTTACAGAAGATGATTGATGACAACAACTTGCTAGTAGGTGGTATGTCATGAAGCATCACTCATCCTCATCAAGTGAGCTGACTAACGATCCTTGGGGGCAATCGTTAACTTGGTTGATGCGTTATTTTGAGGTTAGACACCATACAAAAAAGGTGCTTTCTGGATTACCTCTTGTTGAGGGTAGATTGGATAGTGACTTATTCATCAGAGCCGCTGAGCGAGCCGATCTTGAACTCACATTAATCGATTTAAAATCCACCGCAATGTTGAGCTTTCCATTGGTGGTAATCAATAGGAAGACGTTACAACCCGCTATTATATCTGAGCGACATAACAGCGATTATCAAGTCACGTTATTTAGTGAAGATCAAGGTGAAACGCAATACGTCACGAGTGAGGAACTGCATAATCAATTCCAGCCTCAAGCATGGCAAGTTTCTATGCGTCCAGAGCTGGACAAACGGATAAGTTCTATTCAAGCGGATTATAATGAACATTGGCTTTTCGCCGTAATGAAAGAAATGTCTCCGTGGTATCGAGATCTTTTGATTGCCTCTTTCCTTATCAATACGCTAGCGCTAGTTATTCCGCTTTTCACTATGAACGTTTACGATCGTGTAGTGCCTAATCAAGCTTTCAGTACATTATGGGTTTTGGTCGCTGGTGTCTCCGTCATCATTATTTTTGATTGGCTATTGCGTAAAGCAAGGGGAGTTGTCACTGATACCGCGGGTAAGTACATCGATAACAAGCTTTCTTCGATACTTTTTTCTAAAGTTATGGGGATGAAACTTGAACACCGTCCTGCATCAGTCGGTGCATTCGCTCGACAACTACAAGATTTTGATAGTGTTCGCGATTTTTTTACTTCAGCATCTCTTGTGACCTTAGTTGATCTCCCATTTACGTTATTATTTTTAGTCTTAATAGGTTGGCTAGGTGGGGCAATGATGTTCATACCTATTGCCGTCATGTTTATCCTGCTGATCCTTGGCTTTGCGGTAAAAGCAAAAATAGAACAATCACATACGGAAAGTGCTGCACTATCCATGAAGCGACAAGCTCACTTGTTTGATTCATTGTCCTCTTTAAAAGAGATTAAGCAAAATAACGCTACGGGAGAAGCACAAAAGCGTTGGGAGCAAACGGTATCAATGCTTTCTGATTGGCAAAATCAATCGCGAAACTATTCGAATATCGTTGCTTACTCCATTCAATCTAGCCAGCAGATAATTACCGTAATGTTACTTGTAACAGGCGTGTACAGAATTTCTGAGGGATTGCTAAGCATGGGGGGGCTCATTGCTATTGTCATGCTTAGCGGTCGTGCTGCAGGGGCGATTAACCAGTTAGCTATGCTGTTACTTCGCTATCAACAGACAAAAACAGCGGTTGAAGGCTTAAATTCTATCATGTCTTTACCTCAGGAGGCGCAACGCAGTCAGGTCATTACGTCTGCCGAATTTACAGGGAATATACGTTTAGAAAACGTGAGCTTCCAATACCCAGATGTTGATATGCCATGTTTGAGAGATATTAATCTTACTATCAAGCAAGGCGAACGCGTTGGCGTTATTGGGAGTGCAGGAGCAGGAAAGTCTACACTCCTTTCTATTATTACCAATCAACTCAGTGCCTTACAGGGTAGCGTTTATTTTGATGACATTGACAGTCAGCTTTGGCCCGCCGAATTGATAAGAGAGAAAACGGGTTGGGTTGGCCAAGATTCGCATCTTATATACGGCAGCATTATGGAAAACATAGTATTAGGACATCATGTTATTGATCAAGAACGTTTACGCCGTGCGATAGAATTATCGGGTTTGAACCAGTACATGAGTCGCCTTCCTCATGGTCTAGAAACGCAAGTCGGAGAAGGAGGGCGTTATTTGTCGGGGGGGCAAAGGCAAGCTGTAGCGATTTCAAGAGCTTTTTATCGAAACCCAGCAGCATTAATTTTAGACGAGCCAACCAGTTCCTTAGACCAGCCTGCTGAGAATGCATTGTTTAATGCTCTCAAATCGTTGCCGCACTCAACGACGATGATTATTAGCTCTCATAAACATTCCTTATTATCGCTTTGTGATCGAATTGTTGTGCTTGATAAAGGCACAATTTTGAGGGAAGGAGCGCCCCAAGAAATTTTTGCTAAACAACAGTCTAACGCGAAGACGAACAGAGTACGCGCAGTATCAATTGTACGCGAAGGAGGTCAATGATGAGCACAGTTCGTTGGAGTAATGCTCATTTAGCAAACCGTTCGAGAACGTTGATTTGGTTGTCTGCCGCGTTAGTGCTGAGTGTGATTATTTGGGCCTCGTGGGCGAGGTTAGACGAAGTGGTTGTCGGCGAAGGAAAAGTTGTTCCTACTTTGTCTGTTCAGACGATTCAGAGCTTAGAGGGAGGCATTCTAAAGGAGTTACTTGTCATGCCTGGTGAAAGCGTCACTAAGGGGCAAACCATCGCCATTCTGGATGATACAAGGTTTAAGTCGACCTATTCGGAGACCTCTGAACAAGTTGAATCTTTGCTCGCCAGAAAGCAGAGGCTTCAAATTGAATTAGAAACGGTAAAAGTGAATAGCCTCCAACTGGATTGGAAACAACAAGTGAGTATCGAGCCTCAGCCATTTGATATTTCGATGACCGGCCACTCTGCCTATCTGAATGCCAAAGCAAACTATCTTGAGCGGTTGAGCCAACTGGTCTGAGCTGGAGGAGGCTAAATTGCGAATTGAGCAACAATCGCAAGCTTATCTAGATACCTTGAATACCATTCAAACACTAAAAAGCAGTCTGGTTATTGTCTCGAAAGAGCGAGATATGTTGAGAGAGGTGGTTTCTAGTGGCGCGGTGGCTGAAGTGGAATTATTAAAACTGAATAGAGACGTTATAAAGCTCAAAGGAGACATCGCGAGTTCACAAGCTGCTGCCCAAAAGCAAAGGGCTGTGTATTCTGAATCCATCGCAGATTATCGTGGTACTGCGCTTGCTTTTAGGGCAGAGGCACAAGGGCAGCTCAATGAAGTTGTGACGCAACTAGCGCAGCTCAATGAAAGTCGTCAGGCGATTGCGGATCAGTTGAATCGAACGCAGTTACTTTCTCCGGTCGATGGAACCATCAAAGATGTTTTTGTCAGAACCATCGGAGGTGTGGTTAAGCCGGGTGAGCCTATTTTAGAAATAGTCCCTCGTAATAGCACGTTAATCGTTGAAGCGAGAATTTCTCCTCAGAATATCGCCTTTATAAGGCCTGGCCTGCCGGCAACGGTAAAGTTGTCTGCCTATGACTTTGTCATTTACGGAGGCCTAGAAGGAGAAGTGACCTACGTAAGCGCCGATGCACTTCAAAATGAAGAGGGCAATGCCTACTACCGTGCCAACGTTACTTTCAAGGTTGATGATAAGTTTACGATCATCCCGGGAATGCAGGTTGTGGTAGACATTCTTACAGGAGAAAAAACAGTACTGAATTATTGGTTAAAACCTATATTACGTGCGAAAGAGAATTCGCTCAGAGAAAGATAGACATAAGGATATAAGATGCGGCTTAAATCAACGTTATTGGTCTTGTTTGCAGTATCATCGTCGCCAAACGCTTTGACTTTAGAAGAGTCAGTTACGTTATCTCTCGATAGCTCCCCAAGTTTGCTTGCTCGCTATTCTCGCTATGAGTCGACGGTACGAGACCGAAATGCCATAAATGGTTCATTTCTTCCTCAGGTTAATTTGTATGCAGCAGCAGGGTACGAAGGTACTCGATATAACAACGGAAACTACATCGACAGTGAAGATAGAACATTAGAAAGAACGGAGATGGGCGTAAGAATCTCCCAACTGTTATTTGATGGATTTAAAACAAGTGCTGACGTTGATCGCTTATCTTACGAGGCTGAAGCTGAACGCTTGGGCTTATTGGCATCTGCGGAAAATGTCGCATTAGATACTGTCAGAGCGTATGTGGACGTTTTACATGCCCGAGAGTTGATGAAACTGACAGAAAGAAACCTAAGTGAACACCAAGAGATCTACCGTTTCATTCTAGATAAAAAAGAAAAAGGTTTAACCAGCAACTCCGATTTAGCACAGGTTTCTTCGCGTGTCGCGACAACACAGTCCTCATTGATTGCCGCCCAAAACAATCTTTCCGATGCTAGAACAAGATTTGTACGTTTAGTTGGTCGAGCGCCGCAAAACTTAGTTGAGCCTGTTTACCCGCAGGAATTGCTTCCGAATAAGCTTGACGAAGCACTTAAACAAGCGGTTAGGTTGCACCCATCCATACAGTCGGCGATGAAAGATTTAGAGGCGGCTCGACATGAAGTAAAAAGAGAAAAGGGGGATTACTACCCAGAGCTCAAGCTTGAGCTGTCAGCCAACAAAACAGACAACGTGGATAATATTGAAGGCATTAACGAAGATGCAAAGGTTATGCTGACGGTCAACTACGATCTTTTTAACGGCTTTTCTACAGACTCCCGAGTGGAGTCATCCGCCTGGAGAGTAGAGGAGGCGAGGGCTATTCGAGCAAATGCAGAACTAGATGCGAATGAAGGTGTAAGGCTGGCATGGGACGCACATACATTGCTTCAACAGCAAATGGAGTTTTTAAAAGTCAACGTTGATGCGGCGAAAGTAACTGAATTAGGGTACATCCAGCAGTTCAATGTAGGGCGACGCAGTTTGTTAGATGTATTAGATGCCAAAGTTGAAACGTTTGTTGCGAGACGGAACTATACCCGAACAAAGTACGATCATTTGGTTGCCACTTACCGTTTATTCAACTCGATGGGGATTCTGACTTATGCGTTGCGAGTTGAGTATCCAGAGAACTGGAAGGAGAACAATAATGGATAAATTCGCAGTGACGAGTCTTCTAGTTTTTATGTTAGCAGGCTGTGCTGAATCACCGAATACGACGTTGACCACTTACCAGTACAACGACCTTAAAGACAATGATAGTGATGGCGTGATAAACCAACGAGATAACTGCGCAGATACGCCAAAAGGTGTCGTTGTTGACAGTGAAGGCTGTGCGAATTGGGTCAACGACTCGCAGACGCACCTGATCAGCTTTTTCTTTGCGATGGATGAGCATCAGGTAACGCCATCTCATGATATGCCGCTAAGCGAGTTGAAAGCACTGCTTCAGAGTAACCCAAATGCGCAAGTCATACTGATAGGAGACACAAGCCCTGAAGCGTCACTCGAATACAACAAAGCGTTGGCAAAGAAAAGGACGGCAGCTATACGAGAATTGCTAGTGAGAAACGGCATTCAAGATAATCGAATTGAAGAGCAAGAGTTTTATCAGAATACGGCATTGACGGTACAACTAAAAAAACGGGAAAGGCGCACAATTGCTGTTGTAAACACGAAAGCTGAAAGTACTGAACAAGCGTGGACTATATTTAGTTCGGACAGCGAGTTGACACCTAATTCGAAGTTGGAGCTGAATTATGAAAATTAAAGTCTTGCCTTTCCTTGCTCTAACTTCATGTTTGATTTCACCGCTGGCATTTTCTGACTCTGAGGCTCGAACATCGATTTTTGTCGAGCCAGAGATACTAGAAACGATAGAAACATTGATAGATGAGCCAAATGTAAATGTAGCGCTTGCATCTCAGTCTGGTGGTTTTAACGACATGCTAAATGACGGAACCTCTATTGCGATCACATTTAAGAAATGGTCAGATGAAAACATCTCCCGATTTCAACGAGAAAGAGGCCACAGGCCTACACGTTTGTTTTTAATGGCAAACGCTATTGTCGTAATCAATAGTCAAAAGAGTACGGTAGATAGTTTTTCCGTTAGTGAATTGAAACGCTGTGATGCAAATACGTATGCTTTCGGGGAGATGCGTTTAAGTAACCCAGATGTGAGCTCTAATGGTTGTCAATCATCGATTCAAATGCTTGATGAAGACCGATTGAAACGGGCTTTAAGCGACGACTTGTCAGCCAAAGCTTATATGCGATACTCCGATTTTAAATACTCAGAACAGTGGTCGAGCTACAAGGCTCTCTCTGTTCATCATAATGATGACTCATGCTCTTTGAGCACAGATTGCATCTATTCTCTTCGCTATCCATTTTCCGTGGTCTATTACGTTTATATAAATAAACAATTCGACACTAATCAGAAGATCAAAAAATCAAAGCTATTTGAACTCCTTACAACCGACCACAATACACAACAGGTACGAAATGCTGGGTTTATTCCACTACCAAAAGCGCTTATTAAAAGAAATAGAGTGCAGTTAGGGCTAGATGAGCCAGTTGTTTTAAATGGGTATAAATAAACTTCATACGCCTAACTATGTGGGCTTGAGTGAACGTACCGTCCTAGGAAGTTTTGCCTTGCTGCTCATTTATCTTTGGTTAACCTTTGGTCAATTGAGTTGGTTGTAAGTGGTTTTGTTGGTAATTTTTCTATTATTGTGGCAAGTTTGCTTAAAACCACTTAAGTGAATTTAAGTTATGACACAAGAAGAAAGACTCGTAGCACTCAGAGCGAAGCTGGAGCAGCAAAACAAAGTAACGTTGTCTGAAGTTTGTGAGTACTTTGGTATCTCGCGAGATTCAGCTCGCCGAGACTTAGTTAAGTTGAGTCAGCAACCTGGGTTACAAAGAATACGAGGTGGTGTCATGCTTGCGCCGATCTCTTCCCATACCGAGGCATACGCGAGTCGACCCGTGAGTGACGTTAAACATCGACTAGCTCAAGCTGCCGCAGCGTTGTTGGATGAGCGCGACCATCTTGTTATTGATACCAGCACCATTTTGTCTCTGCTCCCACTCTATGCAGGAAAAGCGCGTTGTGGAGAAAACAAGCTCAACGTTGTCACTAACAGCATTGATGTGCTGACCGCTGCTGAGACAAACGACACAATGGACGTTCATTTCTTAGGCGGACACTTTGACCCTTATGCCAGAGCAGTTTTAGGGGCGCAAGCAGAGCAGCAAATGCAGCATTATCACGTGAACAAAGCGTTCATTGGCGTGTGTGCATTGTCATCCCGAGGGCTGACAACAAATAGTTTGTTAGAAGCAACATTGAAACAAGCGATGATTGCTCAAGCTCAGCAGGTCATCGTCGTTTGTGAATCCCGAAAAATTGGTAGCGACAATTTCCACCACGTATGTGATTTGTCAAAGATCGACATCATTATTACCGATCATCCCCCTCAATCAGATTTTCAACAACTCCTCGATCACAATGATATTGAATGTATTGTTGTGTCACCGAAATAAGGAATCTTAGAATGGCTTACGATCCCGTAAAAACCGCTGTGATTGGTTACGGATATTCAGCAAAAACGTTTCATTTACCCTTCATTAAAGCGCTACCAAATTTAACGCTGAGCGCGATAAGCTCGCGTCAACAGGAGGCGGTTCAAAATGATTGGCCAGATGCTAAGTGGTTTTCTGATGCGAATACTCTACTCGATGATAGTGATGTAGAGCTCGTAATCATTACTGCGCCAAATGACGTACATTACGAACTTGCAAAGCGTGCGTTGAACAATGGGAAACACGTCATCGTCGAGAAACCGTTTGTTACTCGTATAGAAGACGGTAATGAACTTATCGCCTTGGCGGAAGAGAAAGGTCTGGTGCTGAGCGTTTTTCACAATAGACGTTGGGATGGAGATTTTCTCACGGTTAAATCTCTTATCGAACAAGGTAAGTTAGGTGATATAAAGCTATTCGAGTCACACTTTGACCGTTACCGCCCTGAAGTTCGTCAACGCTGGCGAGAGCTAGCTCAAGATGGTGGTGGTATTCTATTCGACCTTGCTCCTCATCTTCTCGATCAAGCATTGGTGTTGTTTGGCTTGCCAGATGCGATAGACGCACAATGTCGAATGATGCGCCCGGGTGCGACAACGATTGATTATTACAACTTGATACTTTATTACCCTGAGCATATTGTGCACTTGCATTCAAACTTGTATAGCCCAGAGCCGAATCTCCGCTACAAAGTATTGGGCACGGAAGCTAAATATGAAAAGTTTGGATTAGATCCTCAAGAGGGCTACTTAAAAGAAGGCCGTTTGCCGGAAAACGATGCTTGGTCGGAAGAAGATGAGGCGTTATACGGCGTCCGTTACGACGAAGACGGTGCGCAAACTATCAAAACGGAGAGAGGCGCGTACCAAGCTTACTTTGTTGGTGTGGCAGACGCCATTCGTTTGGGCACTGATAACCCGGTTCCTGCCGCTCAAGCAGTACAGAATATCGCTCTGATTGAGATGGCATTGGAAAGCAGTAAAACGGGTAAAACGATTCAGGTGAAACCATGAGTTTGACGCTTGAACTCGTGGCCCAGCAAGAGCATGAACTTCAGTTGGCGGAATTTAATCACCATATTGCGTGGTCTATCGGCCTTGCTCTAAAAGAAGAGGCTGAAGCTCGCGGCGCGGCTGTTGCTATTGAGGTTTACGGCTTTGGACAAACGCTATTTCAATACGCGATGGCAGGAACCTGTGCTGATCATGTAGATTGGGTCCGTAGGAAGCGAAACTCAGTATTAAGGTATGGCCACAGCTCTTATTATCTTTCTCTGTACAACAAGCAAAAGCAACGTGATTTCGAAAATCAGCCTCATCTCGATGCTCGTGAGTACTGTGCTCATGGTGGCGCGTTCCCAATTCGGCTTTCTGGGTCTGGTTTGGTTGGGGTTGTGACGGTATCGGGTTTACCGCAGTTAGATGATCATCAGCTAGTTGTGGATATATTAAAAACGATGACAGAGACAAAACCCTCTTAAACGCCAAATATGAAAGTAGCACGGTTCTTTATCGTGCTACTGAATTCTCTTTTTAGCTCATAAAGTGTTCTTTAATGTGAGCAAATATTAACATTGATCCCAACTTACTACCTGAAAATCAAATCAATTTCATATAACCTATACGCTCATTTATATAGAAAGCCTTCAAAGTTGGCCATTGGCAATGTCTTTTAGAAGAAAAGAAAAACTCAATCTTAGAAATCTTATTGTCACCCTATGTGTGTTCAGTGTGCTTGTCACTTTGATCAACGCATTCTACTCGATTTATCGTGTTCAAAGGGATCTCATCATCAATAACACGTTAGAATCAAACCGTGTTTACGCCCAAAAAATGTCTGAAATGACAGACTCTTTCATAGAAAGCTCAATGTCGCAGCTAAAATACAGTGCGAACGTGCTAAAAGACAAGATGCATGACGCTCAGCTTCTTGATAAAGAGGCTGAGAGATTAAGAACGCAAACCAAATCATTTAACTCTGTGGTTGTCGTTAATGCAAAAGGGGTTATTATTTCTGTATCCCCTGAAACACTTCAGGTGAAAGGTGTAAGGTTAGTGGGTGAAAGAAAACGCCAGTCTTTAAACGCTCAAGCACCGGTTGTTACTGAACCATTTATATCGCCAGCTGGAAATTACTTGTTAACCATCTCATACCCTATATTTTCTCAATCTAATGAATATTTAGGTTATATCGGCGGCACTATTTATCTAGAAAAAGAAAATATTCTTGCAGAGTTACTCAGCCAGCACGCATACAAAGATGGTTCTTTCCTTTACGTTGTCGATGAGAGTAACACTCTGATTTATCACCCAGATCAGTCGAGAGTTGGTGAAGTAATCGACGATAATGAGGCAATCAAAGCGGTGACGATGGGGCAGAGCGGTAACAAAGAAATTGTTAACTCTCGCGGCGTCGAAATGCTTGCTGGTTATGCACCAGTAAAGTCATCAGGATGGGGAATTGTTGCTCAGCGCCCGAAATCGATGACGTTATCTGTGCTAGATGAACAGATGTGGAATGTTTTCCTTAAGTCGATTCCAATTGGTTTATTAACTTTGTTACTAATTTGGTTCTTGTCCCTTCTTATTTCTAGACCACTTTGGCAGTTAGCTGGTGCTGTGCGAGGTGTCGAAGAACATTCATCATCTATCGATGACCTCAAACTGGTTAAGTCTTGGTATTTTGAGGTCTCACATTTGAAGCTTAGTTTTCTTAAAGCATTTGGTATCGTGTCAAAAACCATTGATAAGCTGCAACTGGATACATTAACAGATTCGATGACTGGATTATTGAATCGACGTGGATTAGATAAAGTTCTTGGTTTGTTTAAGCAGGAAAATACCGCGTTCTCTGTTTTGGCGCTAGATATTGACCACTTTAAGAGCGTAAACGATAACTATGGCCATGACGTGGGTGACAACTTACTTAGAGAGTTTGCGCAGTTAATGAAAGACCAAGCTCGCTCTAATGATCACCTGTGTCGTTCTGGCGGTGAAGAGTTTATGATGTTTTTGGAAAAAACAGACGTAAACCACGCTATGGATGTTGCAGAGCGTATTAGACACAACGTGGAACAACATGACTTTCAGGTGGTTGGTAAGGTCACGGTTTCGTTGGGCGTTTCTCACTGGAAAGGCAATGACACACCAATTGAAGCGGTAATGAAAGACGCCGATAATGCACTGTATAAAGCGAAACATAATGGAAGAAATAGAACGGAGTTGGGTGACGACGCACAATAGATATTGCGCTTTATGCTGAACATAAAACGAGCCAGTGACTAACCTTTGCTGTTAATCGCTGGCGTAACCGCTACCAATTGCGCGAAACGGCAAGTTTAGCTCTAACTCTGGAATTTGTTTACCCACCCAAGCCGGAAATGTATTGCTATTTGGCCCTGGAAACAGCGTATATTCTTCAGCCCAAGGGTATTGGTTAATAACACTTTGTATTTTAGGGATAAGCTGGCGGGCCTTTTCACCTTGTATGGAGAGGATCTTTTCTGGTTTTGCACCATACCAATATCGATCTGGCGTCCCAGTTTGGTACTGATATAGAGCGGGTTGTCCGCGATTCACTCTCCAGCCGACTACTTCATACACTGTATATTCGTTCGCATTTTCAGGCTTTATTGCAAACCATGTATGAACAGCAAACCAGCCTCGCCAACCAAACGCATCTGCGGCGTAAAACTCAATCACAGCATGCTTAACATTAGAAGGGTCGGGTGCGATACCCGCAGGTTCTCTGCTAGCAGTACGCCAATCTCCTTGAGTGCATCCACCCAGCATAACCGCGATTGACATGAACCCAATTTTTACAAGGTGAGTAAAGTTGAGAAGGTCTTTCATTTATTGCTCCTAGACCAACCGATGTTGGTAACGCTCTACTGATTTTAGCTATAAAAACGTGGCAAGCCTGATTGTTGAAATCCTCTCCTTATTAAAAGAGAGAGGGAAGTTAGTGCCATAATTCCAGTTCATACGTAATAATAAGGTAAGCCGATTTGTAACATGTGGCATAGACGATGCCGTATTTCTCGAACGATTCGTCTAGTTGCGTATGAAAAAGTAAGAGGTTGTATGTATTCCTTACACGACCACATGAATTAAAAGCATTAAAAAACAGAGGTTTACAGTGGATTTTGACTGATTGAGTGAGTTTGGGACCCTCACATTGTCTCACATTTGCTTGTTTTGGGCGGAATTTTCATCGCTCATCTTTTTGCGCGTTTAGAGTCAGCGTTCAGCTATGGCACAATAGGCGCTCACAGAACAAGTGCTGTTTGGTCATGCAAATAGCAGAAAAATAACTAGAAATAGAATAATTAATGTTTAAATCAAAAAGTATACTCGCATTAAGCATGTTCGCATTTGGCTGTTTTGCCAATCAAGATAGCGAACCAACGTCCGTTGTGCTGAACTATGGTGATTCCTCCATCAGTACTGATATTCAAGCCAATCGAAAATTTCATGTTGTCCGAGACAATGAAAGTGAGCACGTAGAATTTTCCGGCGGAATCACAAAGGAGTATTCCGATTATATTGTGAATATTCATATCATAAGAAAAAGCAATATACGCAGATCAAGCCGTGAGCTGAATACTACCGTATTGATGAACAGTGATCAGATTGGGAAGCCTTTAGTGATTGGCATTGAAAATGATGAGTTCACTAGTATCACTTTGCGTTAATGCTTAGTATTTATTGAATAGGAATGAGGAAATTGATGCTCTCAATACGCTGTTATCGCACCGAGGATGCCCCAACACTGTGGGCACTCTTTTACCATACTGTGCGAATCATTAATCGTCGCGATTATACGGAATCACAAGTTTCCGCTTGGGCACCATCAGATTTTGACCTCGATGTGTGGCAACGAAAAATGGACGATATTCAACCATACGTCGCGGAGATAGAAGGGCAGGTCGTTGGCTATTGTGATTTGCAAGGTGACGGCTTGATTGATCATTTCTTTTGCCATCATGAATACCAAGGACAAGGTGTTGGTCGTGATTTGATGTCTTTTCTTTTTTCACAGGCGAAAGTACAGGGGATAAAACGACTGTATTCTGAAGTGAGTATTACCGCCCGACCTTTTTACGAGAAAATGGGTTTCACAGTTAAGTCTCGACAACGTGTTGAGGTTAGGGGAGAAACCTTAACTAACTTTATGATGGAAAAGTATATTTAACTTAAATAGTGAGCATTTAGTGAGCTTGAACACAGATATAAAATGTTTTCCAATGTGAAAACGAGTTCATTGATCTCGCACCAACGTTTTGTTTGAAAACAGTGTACATAATCTTCTCTGGAACACCATTACCGCATTTCGTCTCTGAAGGCTTAAAAACAGTCTGAAAGTTTTGGTTTTGCGGCGGGTAATAGCGTTCCAAACGCCAAATGTGTCTGGCTAACCATCTCAGGAAGAGAAGTAGTACTATGCGCCCTTATCTCAAATACGTTGTTCCAACATTGATACCATTGCTTGTTTGGTTGATGCCTCTCTCTGCGTTCCCATTTGATGGCATTACTATCGTCCAGCAAAGAGTGATTGCAATCTTCTTGCTTGCCGCACTTTGCTGGGTATTCGAGCCAATTCCAATCTACGCCACTTCGGTTGTGATCATTGTCCTAGAGCTATTGCTTGTATCAAATAAAGGTATTGTGCTCTTTCGTTTGCAAGAAGGGCAGCCACATTTTGGTGAGCTATTACAATACAACGAGATAATGGCGACCTTCGCTAGTCCGATTATCATGCTCTTCCTCGGCGGTTTCTTTTTGGCTATGGCGGCGACAAAGTACAGGTTAGATGTCAACTTAGCCCGAGTGTTACTCAAACCATTTGGACAAAAACCAAAGTTCGTTATGCTGGGGTTGATGCTGATCACCGCTGTTTTTTCTATGTTTATGTCAAACACCGCAACAACAGCGATGATGTTGTCCATTTTAACCCCTGTGATAGCGGTTTTCGGGCCTAAAGACCCAGGTCGAATTGCATTCGCCTTGTGTATTCCTGTTGCAGCCAACATTGGTGGCATTGGTACTCCAATCGGCACGCCACCGAATGCCATCGCCCTAAAATATTTGGTTGGTGACAACTTAATTACGTTTGGTGAATGGATGGTATTTGGTGTGCCATTCGTTATTGTGATGATGGCGTTAGCCTGGTTTCTGATTGGCTTTTTGTATAAAGCCGAACAAACCACCATCGATCTGAACATTAAAAGCAAGTTTTTGAAAACACCCAAAGCAATAATGGTTTACGTCACCTTTGCCGGCACGATTATTCTTTGGTTGATGGGTTCTGCACATGGAATGAATTCTTACACAGTAGCATTGATTCCGGTGGCAGTGTTCTCATTGACGGGCATCATCAACAAAGAAGACTTGAAGAAAATCTCTTGGGATGTGCTTTGGTTGGTGTCAGGCGGTATTGCTCTGGGCCTTGCTCTAGATAAAACCGGGCTTGCGAAGCTGGTGGTACACAGCATTCCGTTTGATCAGTTCTCGCCATATGTTGTCTTGTTTGGTGCGGCTTTCTTGTGCTTGTTAATGGCAAACTTTATGTCGCATACTGCCACCGCAAACTTGCTGATGCCGATTATGGCTGCGTTAGGTACCTCTATGGCTTCGTTAACGCCTCTCGGCGGTGAAGTTACTCTGATCTTAGTCGTGACATTTGCTGCTTCACTCGGTATGTCGTTACCAATCAGTACGCCACCAAACGCGTTAGCTCATGCAACAGGGCATGTCGAGAGCGGCCAAATGGCTCGTATCGGTGCCGTGCTAGGCGTGATTGGCGTATTACTCAGCTTTGTGATGGTGTGGATTTTACATACTGTTGGGCATATTGGATAACCCATGTACGAAACGAAGTTAGACGCGTTAGTACAACGCTACTTTAATCACCTTGAACGCCGATTAACGGTTTTATCCGGGTCGGTGCTTATTGAGCAAGCTGGCTACAATGATCGCTTGTACTATGTGCTGTCGGGAGAACTGGCGGGCTATTACGCGGAAGATGACAAGAAACCGATTCAGGTATTTTCTGCGTCTCAAGGTGCGTTTATTGGCGTACATAGTTTCTTTTCTGGTACGTGGACTGCCTCTTCGACAGTGATTGCTCAAACCGATGTTGAATTGGCTTGGATACAGCGTGATACGCCTGCCGTGGAAGAAGCGACATACGGACCATTGACGACACAATTTATGCCTGTGATGGTTAACGAATTATCTCGTCGTCAACGGCGTGCAATGCAAGAGGCATTAGCTAAAGAAAAAGCGCTACAAAAGCTTCATACCGCAGAGCAAATGACAACGTTGGGGCAGCTTGCAGCGGGTATTGCTCATGAGTTGAACAATGCGATAGGCGTTGTAAGCAGTAAATCAGAACGGCTAGAGACAGTTATCATGGAACTGCTTGAAGAAGTTCATCCGGAAGCGAGTCAATTTTTTGATTTTGGTTTAATGCAAGGGCAGAAAGTCTCTTCTAGCGAAGCGAGAAAGCGGGGGCGTCACTTCGAAAAATACTACGGTTTAACCAAGGAGGTTGCTCGTGATCTTGCACGTGCCGTTCCAAATAACTTCCTTTCAGAACATTGGCTAAAAAGACCAGAAGAAGCGATACGTTTCTGGCAAATGGGGCGAGATCTCCATGACTTACGCATCGCTTCTAAACATACCGTTGGCATTGTGCGATCCGTAAAACAATTGGGGCGCACGGATATCGACTTGGATGAAGCGATTAACATCAATGATTCAATCAATCGCGCCTTGGCTCTATTGCAAAGTGACTTAAGACGAGTGAGTGTTCGTTTTAGCCCTGCGGATTTACCTGCTTTTATTGGTTCTCAAACCGAACTCGTCCAAGTTTGGGTAAATATCTTAAAGAATGCGTGCGATGCACTTGGTGAAACGGAGAAACCCGGTATCGAAATACATACTCGGGAGAGTAAGGGTAAAATTTTGGTCACGATTGCTAACAACGGACCAGAAATTGATGAAGCGACACGTAGAAAAATTTTCCGGCCAAACTTCACCACTAAAAAGGGGGGATTGTCGTTTGGTTTAGGGTTAGGTCTGTCGATTGTGAAGCGCATTATCGCCGGATATAACGGCTCTATTGTGGTAAAGAGCGACAGTGAAAAAACGATTTTTAGAATCAAGTTACCAGTAGAGGGTGAACATGGAGAAGCTTAATGTAATTTGCGTTGATGACCAACGAGAGGTACTAAGCGCGGTTCTACAAGATTTAGAGCCGTTAAATCAATGGTTGAATGTCGAAGACTGCGAATCAGCAGGTGAGGCTCTAGAACTGATGGATGAATTTGATGCAGAAGGCGAGATGATCGCATTGATTATTTCCGATCATGTGATGCCAGGTAAAACGGGAGTAGAACTGCTGACCGATGTATCAAAAGACGGTCGTTTTGGCTTTACGAGGAAAGTGCTTCTTACCGGGCAAGCGACGCACACCGATACGATTAATGCGATCAACTCCGCAGGCATTGACCGCTACTTTGAAAAACCATGGCAAGCAAGCCAATTAATAGAGTGCGTTAGAAACCTGGTGACCCAATATATCTTTGATGTGGGCTTAGATTACACTCAGTATCACGAACATTTAGATCAGAGTGTGGTGTTTGAACGCCTACGTTAATTAGGGGGCATTAAGCTTTGTTTTCGTCACGGCCAGTTAGTGTCTGAAATCTATAGTGAATAGTTCAGCATGTTTAACGTGGCCGTGCGGAATATTGCTCTAGTATGCTTAACTCAACGAATAGCGGCTTGCACTGGCAACAGACAGTGGCTTAGAGAACCAATAACCTTGCAGATAATCGACGCCCATTTCGGTAAAAAATTCACACATTTTGGCGTCTTCAATTCCCTCAATCACTACTTCAATACTATTTTCCTGGCACATAGTGATAAGAAACTTCAGATATTCTTGTGAAGAGCGGTTGGTTAGTGTTTTCCACGCCATCGACCTATCTATTTTGATTTGTGTCATCGGGAGGTCGAAGAAGCTATTTAATGAACTGTAACCCGATCCAAAGTCATCCAGAGAGAGTGCAAATCCTAGTTCCCTGAGGGTATTCAGAGGGGCAATGGCTGTCTGATTATTATCCAAAATAAACGTTTCTGTTAGTTCCAACACAATAGACTCAGGATCGACACCAACCTCATCCGCCATGGCTTTAATTCGCGCAGGGAATTCACTATTCATTAACTGAAGTACAGAAACATTCACGTTGACACGAACTTGGTTTTGGTAACGCTCACGGTAGTTTTTGATAAATTCACACGCTTTGGCAAAGACTTGATATCCGAGTTCGACAATCAAACCTTTGTTCTCTGCGACGGGGATGAATTCGTCTGGATAAATTTCGCCAAACTCTTTGCTACGCCAGCGAACCAGAGATTCGAAGCTCACCACTTTTGAGCTTTTGGCGTCAATAATTGGCTGAAACTTAACGCTTAATGTCTGTTTTTCTAGTGCACTTTTTAGACCTTGTTCAATAAAGAAATAACGGTCTACGGCATGCTGAGTTTTCTCACTGTAAACCGCAACACGGTCTTTATTCTGCTCGCTTGCGTACTGACAAGTTCGTGCTGCTTTACGTAATATTTCCTCTGCTGAGTGACTTGGATCTATGCAAGGATACAAACCAATACTAATGTTACTTCCTAAGTATTGGCCCTCTTCAATCACTGCCTCGTGGTAGGTTTCCTTTAAACTTTCGGCATAACTTTGCAGCGTTTCTACCGAGCATTCATCGTGAATCAAAATCGCAAAGTCATCATCATGTACGCGATATACAGAACTATTTGGAGAAGGTAGGTGACTGAGAGTTTGTAGCAATTTTTCCACTAACCCATCGACCAACTCGCTGCCATATTGATTTAAGTAAGATTTAATCTCTTCTATCTGAATGTAACAGATAGATGCACAAGAATCGGTGGCTCGCACACTATCTTCAATATCCAGCAAGAGATGGGCGCGATTAGCCATACCTGACGCATTGTCATGAAATGCGACTTGATGAATGTAGCTTTCCATCAGCTTGCGTTCAGAAATATCACGGTGGCTACCAACCATATAATGACCATGTTCTGTTTCTTTGGTCATGGCTACGCCTTCAATCCAGACGTACTGTCCATTGGGTTTACGCACGCGGTAGGTCGTTGTGACCCTCGTGTTGTTGGTAATGATGTGAGCATCGACCCGAGTGGAGAGTCTTTCTCGATCGAGAGGGTGAACAAGGTCTAACCATTGCTCTAAGCTGATTCGACCAGCGTTGATACCAAGCTGCTCATAAAAGCCCTTGTTATAAAATACCATGGTGCCAAACTCATCCATGTAAAAGAGGCCTTCGTTAAATACATCGAAGATATGAATGAATCGTTCTTCGACGATTTTTAGGAACTCTCGGTCACTATCTGAGACTTGTTGGTCAAATATGGTGGTCAAGATATTTCCTCCTCGAGCCTTTTAGCATCAGAGATGAGTGTTGGGGTTGATAACATAGAGTGGATCTGCTGGCGTACATTACAATCACAAAAGTGTCAGTTCAAATTGTTTGGCTATCATTTTATGCGCTACTAGGTTAATAACATACTAAGATTAGGCGGCTAATCATCGACATTTATAAAAAATAGTCAACAGTAAAAATCATTTATAAAATACAGTTATTGATGCCGTCCGCAATCTATAAATATTTATGAATAATTATCCTAAAGTTATTTTCAGTTGTGTCGGTATCAATGTGCTGTTTTCTAACGTCATTTGTATATATGTTATCTTGGATAAAACCATAATAACAAAAAGGACTTAATGAGCGCGACCGATTATTAATTGACAGGATGCTCATTAATTATAATCAATTCAAATTTATTATCACGCCAAGTAATCAAATCTCTTATAATGCGGACGTTAATATCGAGTAAGCCTTCTTTATATGCAGTACGATCCGAAAAATTCAATCAAAATTGCGCTCGCTGATATCGGCGTTGGTATGTTTGTTACCGCGATAGAGCACAACAAGCGCGTCAATTTAGCCAATGCAGGGCGGATATCTAGCCCTGAAGGCATTAAGAAGCTTGCTACAAGTGGCGTAAAGTATGTTTGGGTAGATCAAACATTATCTTCGCAGCAGTGTGTCTTCAAGCCTGTAGATGAATCAACTGATGCCACTAAAGAGACGAGAGAGCAGAAACACTCAGATTTTAAGAGGGGTCAACGAACTTATCGTTCGAGAGACATCCAACACAAGCGAGCCAAAAAGCTGATCGCCGAAGCAAAAGATTTGGCGCAGAAACTATTGAATCAAACTTTTGAAGGAAAAATCATTGAAGTTGATGAAGTAGAAGCTTGGGCTGACGATGTCATTGAAAGTGTTTTGATTGACTCAGATGCGTTGCAGTGTGTCTCTGCACTCCGAAAAAAAGACTCTTACTTATTGGAACACTCCGTCAATGTCGCTTGTCTTTTAGTGTCATTCGGTAAGTACTTGGGCTTGGATAAGCCAACGCTAAAACAGCTTGCTGTAGGTGGCATTATTCATGATGTAGGTAAAATTAAAGTCGATGATAAGATCTTGCACAAGCCAGCGAAGCTAACGCCTGAAGAATTTGAACATATGAAGCTACATCAAGTGTTCGCAGGTGAGATTATCCTTCACGTAAAAGGACTTAGTGACGTAAGCCGTGATGTTTGTTTGATGCACCACGAGAAGTTAGATGGCAATGGTTATCCTAGAGGCTTGAAGGGGGAGGAGATTCCAATTCACGGCCGTATGAGCTGTATTGTAGATATCTACGATGCGCTAACGGCTGATCGTTGTTACAAAAAAGGCATGAGTTCTGCCGAAGCGTTTAAAATCTTGTTGAGTCTAACGCCATTTCATTTAGACGCCGACTTAGTTTACAAATTCATTAATTGCATTGGGATGTACCCCGTAGGCTCTATTGTCGAGTTGAACGATGGGCGTGTTGGTATTGTTTGGTCTTCAAATGAATCTCAAGCATTAAAGCCAGAAGTGAAATGTTTCTACTCCCGCAATTATAAACGATACATTGATGTCACGATGGTGGATTTAAAAACGAGTGCGTACAAAATTGAAAGAGCGATAGCACCTTCATCGTTAGAGATCGATCCTAAGCCTTTTTATGATTAAGAGAAATAGATAAGCTTATACAACAGGCTTTACATCCTTGCATGTAGATCGTATTTTATTTGCATAACTATCTATTAATTTTTTCTAAGTTGTTTAGATGCAAGATGGTTATTAAGACCTCGGCTTCATGGATAGAAACCGGGCGATAAAATAGTTCTATACACAATGGGCTATAAACCTCATTTTGCTGGAAGGGATGCCAATGCAAATAGATACATGGATTTTTTACACTCTTGCTATTCTCGTGCTCACAGCTTCACCAGGACCAAGCTCACTGTTGTGTTTAAGTAAAGGAGTGAGTAGTGGGTTTCGTATTGCTTTCATGACTGCACTTGGCAGTTTGTCTGCGATTACGATCATCCTTACGCTCTCATTTACCGGGCTGGGAGTTGTCATTGCTTCATCTGAGTTAGTTTTTAATATTATCAAATGGTGTGGCGCCGCTTATTTAATCTGGTTAGGTATTCAAGCGTTGCGCTCATCTCAGACAGATTTTAATAAAACGGCAACGACTCAAAGTTCCGCGACAGCGTTTAGCGCGTTCACTAGTGGTTTCATTGTTGGCGCTAGTAATCCCAAAGCGATAGTCTTTTTCACCGCTTTGTTTCCTCAATTCATAGAACCTTCCGCACCGCTACTGTCTCAATACGCGATTTTCGCGTCTACATTTGTGGTTTTTGAGCTTAGCTGGCTAACATTTTATGCATTGTTAGGGGTAAAAGCCTCCGATTGGTTGTTTGTCGCTGGAAGGGCGAAGTTGTTTAATCGTTTGACTGGGGGAGTATTTATTGGTGCAGGCGTGATGTTGTCGACGGCAAACCGATAAATAAGACAGACTTCGGTACGCAGTTAGGTTTTCCCATATAGTAAGTTGGAATGCGCTAATTTAGCTTTGTCTTATTTCCAGAATGGAAATAGACGTTTTGTTTATTTTCATTAGTGGCAACAGCCAAGCAGGAGTAAAATCACGTTACTCTTTAGGGGTAGAGCTCGTATTTTGTCTTGTGGGCTTGTGGTTACTTTGTAGGAATATCTTAGATGACAAGCCTTTCTAAACTACAACAACGTTTTCTAGATATCGCGACCGACGTCCGTCTTTCTCCAAAACAGAAGTCGAGTTTTTTAGCTTTAGAGGCGGAAGCGTGCATTCCTTACATGACCGTATCTCCATCACTGAGACAAGCAATGGATGAAGGCATCATCTGCGATATGTTTGAAGGTCATGCACCGTTTAAACCTCGCTATGTGTTGCCTGATTACGCTAAATTTCTATCGCAAGGCTCAGACTATTTAGAGTTGTCTCCGGCTGATGATTTCGATGATGCGTTGAACATGCTGACCATCATTTACCATCATGTTCCTTCGGTAACGAACATTCCGGTTTACTTAGGCCAGTTAGATGATGTCTTGTTGCCTTACATAGGCGACCTAACAGAGAGCCAGATTTACAAAAAGTTAAAACATTTTTGGATCATGCTGGATCGCACATTGCCAGATGCGTTTATGCATGTGAATGTCGGACCGACAGACAACATTATTTGTCGCACTGTTTTAAAAGTAGATGCGGAGCTCAAGCAGATCGCACCGAATCTCACCTTTATGTACGACGAGACAGTTACACCTGATGATTTACTTCGTCAAGCGACACAGAACATTTGTGAATGCAGTAAACCGCATATTGCCAATTACCCAATGCACGCGAAAGCCTACAACGGCTCACGCTTTGGTATTGTAAGTTGCTACAACTCGCTTCCATTAGCAGGTGGCTCGAACACATTGGTGCGAATGAATTTAAAAGAAGTTGCAAAACGAGCATCAGACTGTAACGACTTCTTAAACAGTGCGTTGCCTTCTTACCATCGATTAATGGTCGAGCTCATAAACGCAAGAAGTACGCACTTGCATGAAAAATCGAACTTCTTTCAAGGCTTTTTGACGCAAGAAGGGTTGATAAAAGAGTCCTATTTCGCGCCAATGTATGGCGTTTACGGCATGGCCGAAGCGGTAATCCTTCTATTTGAAAAAGAAGGGCAAATAGGGCGATACGGAAAAAATGATCGAGCAAATACTTTTGCTCATGATGTTTCAGCAACACTGGCTAAACTGGTGGACTCAACCCCGGTGAAATATGGTTTAGATGGCAAAGCGCTCTTACATGCACAAGGCGGCATTAGCTTAGATCATGATGTTACGCCAGGTGTACGTCTGCCTTATGGTGCAGAGCCAGACCCTGTCACTTATGTACAAGCAACGGCGAAGCATCATCAGTATTATCGTGCGGGTATCAGCGATATTTTGACGATTGATGAAACGGTGAAATCTAACCCAGAAGCGATGTTCAATTTATGTAAAGGGGCACTAAATGCTGGTTATCGTGAGTTTACCGCGAATGTCACTTCAAATGACTTAATTCGCGTGACAGGCTACATGATCAAACTTTCAGACGTCGCGAAATATGATAAAGAAGGTTCGAGAACCAACACGACGTTTCTAGGTGTAGAAGCAGCAAAAAATACCAAAATTTTAGAACGCTCGCCACGTGTGGTGAGTCATGAAGTAACACCGACTTACACGCAGGCATAAGTTCGGTTTAGGAAAGAACAAGATGTCTAGACGAAGTGGAAGCCTTTTGGCAAAAGTCACTCGTATCCTTCCTTTCTCTTGTGTTGATGGGCCAGGAAATCGTCTAGTCATCTTTCTACAGGGTTGTAACTATCAGTGTTTGAACTGCCACAATCCTCACACGATAAACCATTGTAATCATTGTGGTGAGTGTGTGAGTGAATGTTCAGCAGGCGCATTGAAGTTCGACGAAAACAACAACGTTGTTTGGCTTAAAGAGGAGTGCACCCACTGCGATCATTGTATAGAGATATGTCAGAACCAATCTAATCCAAAAATTACTGACTACTCTGTAGTAACAATGCTCGATTTGATACGCAAACATCGCTTTTTCATCAGTGGTGTTACTGTATCCGGTGGGGAATCTACCTTACAACTTCCTTTCATTATTGAGCTGTTTAAAGGGATAAAACAAGATCCTGAATTACGGCACCTCTCTTGTTTCATCGACAGTAACGGTTCTTTAGCGGTTGCTGGTTGGCAGCGTATTCTACCTTTTCTGGATGGCGCAATGATCGATTTGAAAGCGTGGCAGACGGAGACGCATCAGTGGCTAACTGGGCGTGATAATCATCGTGTATTTAAAACCCTTCAGTACCTTGTTGAGCACGAAAAATTGTACGAGGTCCGCTTACTGCATATTCCCCAAAAAAGTGATTTAGATATAGAAATCGTAGCAATTGGACGTTACTTGAGTACTCTTCCTGAATCGGTGATTATACGTTTAAATGCCTTTCAGCATCACGGAGTAGTGGGGGAGGCGTTAACTTGGGATATGTGCTCTCATCATGATATCGAACGCTTAAAATCAGAGCTTCGATGCTACGTGAGTAACCCTATCACAGTGCCGACAGTACTCACGTAGTACCGTTGTTTATCTATGCTTACGCATCACAGGCATCTAACATGGCGCAGGCGTCGAGTAATTGTTGCTGCAACCATTTTAAAGCGGGATCGTTTAAGCTCGCTTTGTTCCAAACGAGGCTGTAGGCTACCTGTCCGTAATCGAATGGAAGAGCTTGTTCAACCAAACCTTTTGCTTGCATTGCCGCTCTTGCCCAAAGCTTGGAGCATGTGAACAAGTAATCCGAGTGCTGACACATCACCGCAGCTGAACCAAAGTCGGCTACACGCATGGCCAAGTTTCGCTTTGAATGCCTTTGGGTGAGATTTTGCTCAAAATAAGGTTGTGACAGATCTTTATCATGAATACCGATGTGTCTTGCACAAAGGTAACTTTCAACAGATAAGGGTTGCTCAGCGAGTGGGTTCGATGCTCTCATTAAGCAAACCATTTCGTCTTTCAAAATGGTTTTCCAGACCAAGTCTTTATTTTGTGTGGGTGGTTGGCTGAGATCGTGAGGAAGCAACAAAAAATCCACTTGACCTCTTGCTAATGCATCGAAGCTCATTTCCTCTTTCGCATGGACATTCAAGTGCGCGTGGTTGCTCAGTTGTTGGGACAAGTGCTGTAGAACTGGCGCAAAGAGCTCAAATGAACTTTCACGCATTGCTAATGAAAAACTACCTTGATAGTAAGCCGGATTGAAAGAGCCTTGATGTAATAATCCATTCATACTGGAGAGTATGCCATGGATTGATGGGCCTATATGCAGCGCAAATGCTGTCGGCACTAAGCGAGTGCCATCACGGTAAAAAAGGTCATCCTTTAGCGTTTCGCGCAACTGTCCGAGCGTTTTACTGACGCTCGATGGTGTTACACACAAGCGTTCTGCCGCAAGTGTGACGCTGTGAGTGGTTAACAACATATGTAAAACAGTTAGATGTTTAAGGCTTATACGCGAAAGAGCAATGTAGTCCATAAATAGCATGGTTTCTTATGATTTTTGGCAGTATATCAGCATGAAACAAATTTTTACTATTGTTTATCTCGGAAACACGCCTGTTTCTCTTTGAGCTCAATGCATTTAATGGGTTGCATAAGGGTTGATGGTGCTTATAAGTCTAGAAATTTATCTTAGTTTTGTTGGACTTTAATGCTTTCATTTATTCAATTCTAAAGCTTCTATGTAATTTTAATCAATTTGGAGGAGTTGATTGATTTGTACACGAATTAAACTTGTTCCTTGTTAATTAAAATAGATATTGTTTTGTTGATTGTTTGGTGATTTACTCATGATCCCTCAGTAACAAAGGTATAAATAATTAATGGACGACCCCTTTAGTCGACAAAACCCTTCACCATATGTCTTCTTATTATTGGAGACATGCTCATGCTAGAACTTTTTATGCAACCAGAAGCTTGGGCTATTTTCGCCACTTTGTTTGCGCTTGAAGTTGTCTTAGGCGTTGATAACGTCGTTTTTATCTCTGTCTTATGTGAAAGACTGCCGCTGCACCAACGTAAGCTGGCAAGAAACCTTGGTATTGGTCTTGCTGTTATTGCTCGTATTGGTTTAGTGTTTTCAATCTCTTGGATCATGCAACTGACTCAACCACTATTTTCTTTGGCGAAACAATCGTTTACCGGAAGAGACATCATCATGATTGCGGGTGGTGCATTCCTCTTGGCTAAAAGCCTGAAAGAGTTGTGGAGTTGGTTAAATCACAACGAGTCTGCTCACTCAACTCACGCCCGTACTGGTTTAGCGGTAGTTCTGTTGCAGATTGTTGCCGTGGATGCTGTATTCTCGATGGACTCGGTGATAACCGCCGTTGGTTTGACAAGTGATGTCCCACTTATGGTCGCAGCGATTGTTTCGTCAGCTATCGTGATGGTCATGACAGCCGAAAAAATAAATAACCTGGTGTCGTGTTACCCTGGTTTTAAGACACTTGCTTTGTTATTCCTCGTTTTGTTAGGTGGTTTATTGATGGCAGAAGGCTTCGAAATTCATATCAACAAAGGTTATGTGTACTTTGCGATGGCATTCGGCTTAATTCTGGAACTTTGTCATATCCAGTTAAAAAACAAACAACGCCCGACTATTAAACGTCTTAGTCCGTTGCGAGTTCATCCAACGAGATTAGAAGCTCGTCAATAATAAAAGATATTGCCGCTCATATGAGCGGCATTTTTATATTCGTCATCACCTATTTTTGCTCTCTTTTTATTTTGTTGTCGTTTCGACAAAAAATCGCATTTGTTGTGAGGTTGAAGATTTTTTATATAGACCGCCCAACTAATATGAGTGAACGACAATAATGGATAAAATGATCGATGCGTTAGCAACCCATGGCTACTACATCTGGGATGATTTTCTTTCTGAACAAGAAGTGGCTCAATTACGAGACTGCATTCCAAGTAACTGGAAAAAAGCGCGTATTGGTCGTAATGACGATGTGACTCGTATTGAGTCAATTCGAAGTGACAAAATTCAATGGTTATCGCCCAATATGGGGCACGCGGTTACTTCTTACTTAGATAAGATGGAAGAAATACGCCAAGAAGTGAACCGTCACTTGTTTCTGGGGCTTTTTGAGTATGAAGCTCACTTTGCCAAGTACGAGGAAGGGGATTTCTACCAAAAGCATCTAGATTGTTTTAAGGGCAATGAAAACCGTCGATTGACAACCGTTTTTTACATGAACGAATCTTGGACGGAAAAGGATGCAGGTGAATTGGTGGTTTAAGATCTAAATGATAATAAGATAGCAACCATCCCTCCTCAATCGGGACGCTTACTTTTATTCTTATCTGAGCAATTCCCGCATGAGGTTTTACCGACCAATGCTGAGCGTTTCAGTATTGCAGGTTGGTTCAGAATCAATGGTGTGCGAGACAATGTACTTGATATTGCAAAATGATTGGTTTGCAACCTGCACAAAATCAGCAAAGGGCGTAGATACGCCCTTTGTCGATTAAACATTAGTTGATAGCTCGTAACACTCGGTCATGTTTCGCTCTAGCACTGCATAGACGTCAGAACAAAGTTCTTGTTTAGCGACTTGCTCGCCCATAATCGCGGCGATTTGTGCTTGCGCCATTCGTCCTCGGTAGGGACGGTCCTGAGACAGAGCTTGAAAAACATCGGCAACCGCGACAATACGCGAAGGTACATCGAGTTCGTCTCCTGTTTTATGATAAGGATAGCCAGAACCGTCCAAACGCTCGTGATGATTAGAGGCCCACTCCGCTATTTTAGCGTTGGGAAACACTTTGTGTAATGCGAGCTGAGTATCAATTGTATGGCGTTTAATACGCGTATACTCTTGTTTATTAAGAGAGCCTTCTTTATGAAGAATCTCATCTGGTGTTTTTAACTTTCCGATATCATGCACCAACCCAGCAATAAATAACATCTCTTGGTCGTGCTCACAGAACCCAAGCTTGATGGCTAGATACCGAGATAACTCCGCCACTTTTTGCGAATGTTGATAAGTAAATGGGCTTTTTGCGTCAACAATTCGAGCGATAAACATTCCCAAACTATTCATATCTTGGATGGTGAGCTGTTTTTGAAGCCAATCAATGCTTTTAAAGTTTAATCCGATGGTTTCTATATTTTCAGACTCCATCGCGAACCAAAATGCGTCGGTCATAACGAGCTTAACCATTGCCTTAGCCATGTCTGGATTAAACAAAGTTCCAGCGTTTGCCATGATGCATTCTGCAATTAGTTCTTCATGAAGTGTGACAATGTCACAGTGGCAGTTCATGACGTATTTGGAACGCATAAAATCGAGACGATCGGCTAAATAGAGTAGGGCAGCGACCTCTTTTTCAAAAGGCGGTAAATCAAGATATTTTAGTTCACTCCAATGTGTATGGTGGTAAAGAACAGGTGTAGCAAACTGACGTAACAAACGACACTGCTTGAGGCTTCGGTATCCTCTTAAGCAATGTGTTTTTACATCTTGTGGCACCAACTCCTCAAGTAACATTTTATGTTCTTGTGTTTCGGAGACCCCACAATCGTGGATCATCCCTGCGAAGTAGCAAAACTCCGCTTTTTCTGGTTCCCAGTTCATGACCCGAGCACATTGGTAAGCGATGTAAGCGACACGATGGCTATGGTGCGTATCATCAACACCGACATAGTCGAGTGCTCGAGCAACCCAGATAAGTGCTTGTTTCAGATCGACTTCAAAGCCCATGTCCGTATGGGAATGGCAAGAATGATTCATGGTTTATACCGACATTGCTAATTAGCCCACGCTAAACCCAAATCAGAAGGTGATAGGAAAAATTGGGTACGACAGCGAATAGACCCCAAAAAGGTGGGCGTTTAGACATAGTTTTGATTATGGGCGGGATAATAATCCTAGTTGCATAATAATATCACCTGAAGCTCATGGTTAAGAGTCAGATATTTGAACTAAGTATAAGTTTTGAAAGATTATTGTTGCTCTTGTTGACTTATTTGAAAACGACAATAAATCATGATGTAACGCATTCTTATTTTTATTTTTGTAAATCGTGTTCGGGCTTAACCAGAGACACACGGTATTGATGTGTGATTAACAGAATTCATATTGTTGCTTTTGAAGGCAAAAAATAAGAGGACTTCTTCGAGGCTTGCTCTGTAACTAACAGAGTAATAGGGAAAGCAGCTTGTTAACTACATGACAATAGAGCGTCGTTGAAAACATTTTCTCTGTAGCTCATGTCGTTGAGGAAAGATAATAAAATGGTACGGTTTCCCAGCGATGCTAGCCCTTTTAGTGAGATAAGTTTATTGAAAATGTGTGATTGCAAAGTAAGCATAGGTAGTAAAAGTAGCTAGAATGATAGCTCTAAATGAAAAGGATTTCGTATGTTGAAGCATCGTTTATATCGGAGTTACACCGCAGGGTTAAAAATAGCAGCCCTTATCCTTCCTATGCCGAGACCAACCTTGTTTTCCGGCCCTGGTTCGATGAATGAGCTATTAGAATCGATGACCGAGCTGGGATTTAAACGCGTCTTGTTAGTTACCGACGAAGGGTTAGTCCAAGTCGGTATTGTAGATAAGGTGCTTGAGGCAGCAGCACAACTCGATTTACAGTTAGATGTATTCTCGCAAGTTAAGCCCGATCCTACCTATGATCAGGTTGAGAGCGGTCTAGAGGCTTATCATCGTTTTCATTGTGAGGGCATATTAGCTTTGGGTGGCGGCTCTGCAATGGATTGTGCAAAAGTCATCGCTGCGAAAGTTACCAATAAACGGCCAATAAAAAAATTAGCTGGACTATTGAAGGTATGGCGAATGCCAGCGCCGCTTTTTGCTATTCCAACAACGGCTGGAACCGGAAGTGAAGTTACTATCGCTGCGGTCGTGTCAGATCCCTCCTCACACATTAAAACCCCTTTAATGGATCCAAAGTTGGTGCCACTAATGGCAGCTGTAGATGCGAATTTAATGATTGGTTTACCTCCTAAGATCACGGCTGATACTGGCGTTGATGCATTAACCCACGCTATTGAGGCCTATGTATCGAAAAACGCTACTCAAGAAACGATGGCTTATTCGGTTGCCGCTATTAAACTCATTTTTAAATATCTTCCTAGGGCTGTGATGCAAGGGGATGATGTCGAAGCTCGGCATAAAATGGCTATGGCATCCTATTACGCGGGTTTAGCATTTACCAAAGCGAGTTTGGGTTATGTTCATGCCTTTGCTCACACATTCGGTGCGAGATATGGAATACCTCATGGTATGGCAAACGGATTAGCCTTGTTGCCTGTGCTGCGCTTTTCATTATCAGAGATTGAGCCTCAACTAAGAAAGCTCGATGAGTTGACGGCCGAGGGGCAGTTAGGTAACGCAAGTGCTCAGCATTTTTTGGCGAATCTGGAGTCCTTGTTTTCAACTATTGATATTGAGCAAACCAGTGCGCTCATTCAACGTGAAGAGGCTGATGCGCTTGTTGATTTAATTCTGAAAGAGGCGCACTGGAATTACCCTGTTCCCAAGTTCATGAACAGGGAAGAATGCACACAGTTATTGTTAAATATCAGCGAGGTGTAAATTATAGTTTACATGTGTGGTTTTTTATCCTTACACTTTGCTTGATCTTCTGCTAAAGATCCTACAATATCGACGGCAATACAAATATGGTGTTGGTTTCGGTCCGCCGTTGCCCGATCTAATACTGATAATTTCTGATAAAGTGTAAAGATTAATATACAATGAGTCGTTCTAAAGTATTCGGTAGTACGCTAATTATTGCGGGCACTACAATAGGCGCTGGTATGCTAGCGCTTCCACTTGCCTCTGCCGGCATTGGTTTTTCAACTTCTATTATCATCATGCTAGGCTTATGGGCTCTGATGGCTTTCACTGCCTTGCTTATGCTTGAGCTTCATCAACATGCGGAGAGTAGTGCTACACTTCATACTTTGGCGAAACAGATCCTAGGTCAAAAAGGCAAGTGGGTGGCAAGTTTTGCGATGTTGTTCCTTTTCTACTCGTTGTGTGCAGCGTATATCGCTGGCGGTGGTGCTCAGTTCGGAGACCGCCTTGCACAATGGTTTGACCTCGATATTTCAGGGCCTACATCAACGATAATCTTTACCTTGATTGTGACTTTAGTTGTGACAGTGGGTACCGGTACGGTCGATAAAGTAAACCGAGTTCTGTTCGCGATGAAGCTTATTGCGATGGTTGCGGTGCTTTCTTTTCTTGCTCCAAACGTTACGGAATCTTACTTGTTAAGTATGCCAATCGAACAAGGCCTTGTTGTAGCGGCGATTCCGGTGATCTTTACTTCGTTTGGTTTCCACGGAAGTATACCTGCAATTGTGAATTACTTAGACGGTGACACTTCTTCTTTACGCAAAGCCGTTATTATTGGTTCGACGATTCCACTCGTTATTTATATCTTTTGGCAAATCGTGACGTTGGGTGTGGTTAGCCAAAGTACGCTTGTTGAGAACGGAGGGTTGAGCGCACTGATTAGTCAACTATCTCAGACAGTACACCAATCAAATTTGGGTAGCATTGTTGGTGTGTTTGCTGACTTGGCATTGTTGACATCGTTCCTTGGCGTGAGTTTGGGTCTATTCGAATTTTTGGGTGATACCATCAAAGGAAGTAACGATAAGCCTAATCGTTTGATTGCGGCACTAGTGACGTTTACTCCACCGCTAGGCTTCGCACTTTTCTATCCTCAAGGCTTTATTATGGCTTTGGGCTATGCAGCGATTGCCTTAGCGATTTTAGCCATCTTTTTGCCTTTGGTTATGGTGATCAAGGTTCGTAAATCGGATGATTTTACTGGGGAGTACCGCGTCGCAGGTGGTCAAGGTGCGTTAGTGATAACGGGCATCGCTGGCACTGGCATCGTATTCGCTCAGGTGTTAATTACGCTGGGTGTGCTTCCTGCTCTAGGCTAGTTGTTTAGAACGTTCTTTGAACAACTTCTAGTTACTGAATCCATCGTAATCAATCAGTATTGTTAGGCCAACGAGTTTCGCTCGTTGGCTTTTTTAATCTGGATCAAATTACCGTAAGATATCCGGTGAAAAAATTGGTAGAAATGTGCTTTTATTTCGTACACTTAAGTTGTGGTATATCGATAATTTAAGTGGAGAAAACCGCTCAAAATACCATTGAATTTGCAACACAATGAGCTTTTCTTGTTTCTCTGCTTTGGTGTGGAGGTGAAGCATGGCGCACCGGAGTTTTTACCCGTTTGCAAAACTGCTTAACGAGCAACTGCAAACGCTAAAAGGCAGGATGCAGGCGCACTTGCCATGTATTGATAGGGTGTCATTTGCAAAATATCACCCAGACCAAGATGTGCTCAAATCATTTGCAGAAAGTGAGTTTGACACTTGGTGTTTAGCCCATCACGAATCAGCATTCCGTAAACTCCACCACCTCAATATTGCCTCTAAAAACGCGGTTCCTCGTATCGTCGAAGACCTTCATGATATTAATCACTGTCCTCGGGTTCAAATTTTACTCAAACACGGATATCAGTCGTCGGCTGCTATTCCTTGTTATGACAATAAAGCTTTTACTGGTTTTGTATTTTTGAACTCCACTCAACGTGATGCGTTTAGTTTAGAAGCGCTGAATGGTCTTAAACCTTATTTCGAAATGATTCGATTTGCGGTTGAATCAGAAACTCAAGTAGTCAATGCGATAGAAACGCTAGCGAACCGAATGCAATGTATGATGCCAGGCTATTCACCTGAGTATTACGCGCATACCAAACGCATGAAGTACTACAGTCAAATCATCGCAACGCAGTTAGCGGATCGTTATCACCTGAATGACGAAATGGTCGAAGATATTGGTATTTTTGCTCAGTTCCATGCGCTCGGTGATAGTCAGCTGCCAGTTGAAATTGCTAGCCGCCGAACAAATTACTCTCAAGAACAAGAGGCGATATTGATTCAACATATTGAGCGTTGTATCGATTCAGCGGATGACATAGTTGCCCGTATCGGAAATCCGGTTCACCCGAGTATGACTTTGTTTTTGCAGATGGTTACTTATCAGTACGAAAACTTAAATGGTACTGGTTATCCGTATGGTTTAACCAGTGACGATATACCAATCGCCGCGCAAATTACGGCTGTCGCGAATGCCTTTGATTTTATGACAACGCACCATCCGTATAGACAAGCGTGGTCCATCCCATACGCATTGTTAGAGCTTGAAAAATGGGTATATCAGGGATGGTTATCTCGAGAATGTGTTAATGCTCTGCGAGAGCATCAAGGTTATATAAAGCAAATCATCCACAAATATCCCGAGCACTATACAGGCTTGGGGCTGATGTGAAGATCAGTAAAGGAGTTGAAATGTTGACGAGGAGGAATATTTAAACAATACTGTTTTTATATACAGTAATAAGTTTGGAGGTGAAGTATGTTGTGGGAAACCCTTGAAAGAGTAAACCGCTTACGCCAACAAGCACTTGCAAATCCTGAGTTTGTTGAGTCAGCAAAAGAGCACGAACAAGCACTTCAGGAGCAAGAATACCATTATCAAACTAAGAAAAAGCGTTCAGCCAAAGACAAACAAGGTAAAAAGTCGCTGGCCGATATCTATAAAGAAGTAGAGTTTGGCGCTGACGCTCGTCATTAATGTATTCACTGCGGCATTTTTCATTTCTTCATACGCTGCAGTATTCGTTCAAATTTATTCGAGAGCAGTGTGAGACCGCTGCTCTCGTTGACCTGCCGATAATTTACTAATGAA
The DNA here is from genome assembly GCF_033344345.1 of Vibrio sp. 1978. Taxonomy (NCBI): domain Bacteria; kingdom Pseudomonadati; phylum Pseudomonadota; class Gammaproteobacteria; order Vibrionales; family Vibrionaceae; genus Vibrio; species Vibrio sp. 1978. The sequence continues at coordinate 189,204 of NZ_JAWPOP010000004.1, read as the reverse complement.
GTTCAGCCGAGCAAATCATCACTAACACTTAGCAATTCTCTCAATGATTTTGTTGATGTAATGATAATGACAACGGTTTGCATTTGTATCTTTGTTGTTATATAAAACCTCCCTTATTAATCGTTCTGTTGAATAAGAACGGCAAACGTGATCAACGAATGAGAGCTTTGAATAACTGTTATTCGTAAATGGCTATTAGGTGAAGTAGGGATGTTGGAAGCTAAAGCACTCCAGTTTGAGATTGAAGGCAAGTCATTGCTTAAAGCGTTTGATGTGACATTTGAACCCGGAAAAACATACGCTCTTGTTGGGCATAATGGCTCAGGAAAATCCACATTGTTAAAGTTGCTGGCACAGCAACAGCCATATACTGCAGGGGATGTGGTTTTGCATGGCACGAGCATTAACGATCTCTCAGCGAAAAAGTTCGCCCAACACATTGCCTACTTGCCTCAGCATCTTCCAGTGACCGACAGTATTTTAGGTCGAGATTTAGTCGGTTTTGGTCGTTATCCATGGCATGGTTTACTTGGACGTTTGAGTCAGAAAGATCACGACATTGTTGAAGAAGCAATGGCGATGACAGGCACACTAAAATACGCAGATCGCTTAGTGGACACGTTATCTGGAGGAGAGCGTCAACGTGTGTGGCTAGCTATGCTGTTAGCCCAAAAAACCGAGTATTTGCTTCTTGATGAGCCTTTGTCTGCGCTAGATATCAGCCATCAAGTAGATATGTTGAAGCTTATCTCTAAACTCAGTCAAGAACTGGGTTTGGGCGTTATTATCGTATTGCACGACATCAACTTGGCTGCACGATTTTGCGACTACATCGTTGCATTACATCAAGGTGATTTGATTGCACAAGGCAATGTTGAACAGGTGTTTACTGAACCTAAGCTGAGGGACATATATGGGATAGAGATGATGATCTCTGACCACCCTGCGGGTTATCCGGTGGCGATGCCAAGCTAAAGGTTGGAATAATGAGCAGTACAAACACTCGACTTAAACATTTCTCTTTCGCTCTCTCACTTAGTGCGCTTTTGGTCAGTTCTTTTCAAGCACTAGCTGACGCATCACCTCGGGTGATGTCGGTTGATTGGACACAAACTGAAACGATGTTGGCTTTAGGGGTCGTACCTGTAGGCGTTGCTCAAGGGCAAGATTACGATGCTTGGGTAAAGTCACCACCGTTACCGCCTCAAACAAAGGATGTAGGGTTAAGGACTCAACCCAATATAGAGCGCATTTACGAGCTCAGACCTGATCGTATTTTTATTGCCCCGTACTTCTCCTCAATGAAGCATCGCTTAGTTGATATCGCCCCGGTTACCACCATTGACTTATATGAAAGCGGGATTACGGATTGGTCGGTACTTACCAGTTTCACTCGGAGGTTTGGTGAAGAGCTGGGAAGAGAGGCGGAAGCAGAGGCGCTTATCCAACAATATGAAAAACGTTTGTCTTTATTAAAACAGCGTATAAATAAAGGCCAGCCGCCACTTCTAATGATTCAGTTTATGGATACAAAGCACGTACGTGTTTTTGGTCAAAATAGTCTTTACTCCCAGGCTATCGAAAAGATTGGGCTGAGTAATGCATGGAATGAAAAGACGAATAGCTGGGGCTTCAGCCTAGTTGGCATCGACAAGTTAGCTGGCATAAAAGCTCAAATCGTTATCGTAGAGCCATTACCTTATGGTGGAGCGGAGCAGCTCTCTCAAGACCCATTTTGGCAATATGTTGTTCAACAATCTGGTGAAAAGGTCATGCAAGTCGCGCCCGTTTGGAGTTTTGGTTCTATGCCTTCAGCCCTCCGTTTCGCAGAGTTAGTTACGGCGAGTAAGGTCGAGGAGTTAACACAATGAAAACGATGCCTTTAAGCTTTGTGGTGTTACTTTCGGCATTTACCTTTTCTATTGGTGCTTTCCAATTGTACCAAGTAAGCTCATTTTCGTTGGCTCTAATCAGTTTATGGGAGCCTAACTTTCAATCTATCGATTCTGTTTTACTTCACTTTAGCTGGTGGCCTCGAGTCTTCACCACGATTATATCTGGTGCTGGATTAGCGGTTGCTGGGGTATTGATGCAGCAAGTGCTGCGTAACCCTCTCGCTTCACCCACGACACTTGGTGTGGCGAGCGGTTCAAGTTTTGCTTTGATGTTAGCTACGCTATTCGCACCTTGGATGTTGGATATCGCGCCTAATTTGGTTGCTCTCATCGGCGGTGTGATATCGATGGGGTTGGTGATGCTGTTGTCATGGCGACGAGCGTTATCTCCAACGGTTGTCGTCGTTTCTGGGTTAGTGATAAACCTGTACTTTGCATCATTAAGTACGGTTATTCTGATGATGAATACCGAAAAGCTGAATGGGTTAATGATATGGGGAGCCGGTTCGCTTGTTCAGAGTGGATGGGGAGATTTCTCGTATCTTGCCCCTCGAATCGCACTTGCTACGGTCGTTGCATTTGTGATTGCAAAGCCGTTAAGTCTGTTGGAACTCTCCGAGCAAGGTGCCAAGAGTTTAGGTGTCTCGCTAGCTAAGTTGCGTTTTGTCTGTCTTGGGCTTGCGGTGTTAATCACTTCTTGGGTGGTTTCTGCCGTAGGAATCATCGGTTTCATCGGGTTAGCGGCGCCAGCAATTACTCGATTGATAGGTATCAATAAAGTCCAGCATAAGCTTTGGGTATCAATGCTTATTGGTGCCATGTTATTGACTTTAACCGATTTGGTTATTCAGCAACTGCCAGGGCTAATGGCGAGTTTTATACCAACGGGAGCAGCAACGGCTGCATTGGGCGCTCCGTTACTGTTATGGCTGTTACCTCGTTTATCACAAAAGACGCAGGGCCATACTCAAACAGTGTTAACTCGACACCGTCAACATGTTTACAAGCTAAACCCTAAAGCGATCTCATTGGCGTTGATCGGCACGTTAATTTCTGTTGTTCTTTTTGCCACGGTTGCTGTGCAAAATGAAGGGTGGACAAACTTATTTGCTAGCCAAAATTGGATTTTTTTGGAATGGCGCGCACCTAGATTATTTGCAGCAGCAATTGCGGGGGCAATGTTAGCGATTGCTGGAACCATGATTCAACGCCTAAGTGGAAACCCAATGGCAAGTCCTGAAGTGATCGGTATCAGTTCAGGGACAGCGATGGGATTGATCATCGCGATGTTTACTGGGTTTGGTTCGTCAATTTTCACTCTTTCTCTAGGCGGGCTCGTAGGCGCATTAGCGACGGTATTAGTCATTGTGCTGCTAAACCGTAAGTCAGGCTTTCAGCCGGAGCGTATTTTGTTGACTGGTATTGCGATAACCGCACTGATGAATGCAATACAGAGCTTTATTCTAGCCACTGGTGACCCAAGAAGTTATCAAGCATTGGCTTGGTTGTCTGGGTCTACCTACTATGTCTCGGTTGAAACGTTACTCCCATTGTCTTTATCTGCGCTTGTCTTTATAGGGTTGAGTTTTCTCTGCGTAAGATGGCTAGATATTCTTCCTGTCGGTGCCGCTTCCTCTAAAGCACTTGGAATTCGAGTTGATCGTTCACGCGCAATACTGCTTCTTTTAGTTGCTTGTCTCACGGTCAGTGCGACATTGGTTGTTGGCCCGATTAGCTTTGTTGGGTTGTTGGCTCCGCATTTAGCTCGCTTATTTGGTTTTAACAAAGCGTCACAACACATGTTATGCGCCGCGATACTGGGGGCAGGGGTGATGTTGTTGGCTGATTGGTTGGGACGACAGGTCCTTTACCCGCAAGAAATACCAACAGGACTTATGGCGTCTCTCATTGGCGGTTTGTATTTAATGTGGGGTTTACGCCGTTTATAGAGATGAGTTAAGCCTCAACCAAGAAAGTACTTATACAAATAAGCACTCGTAGTGGCATTCGTAACCTATGCGAGTGCTTTATGCAAAACCTCTGGTTTGTCTTTTACGGAAACAACTGGCGATGCCGTAACTCGCTTTTCTTTCAGCGGTCGCTGAAGTCATGAAGGGTTGGTTTGGCTACCGATAAAAAGGAGAGAATATGACTCGGCAGTTTATGCTGACACCAACGTCGATGGCGGTTGTATTAGCTGTATCAACGCCAAATGTCTTGGCTCAGGAAGATGAAAATATAGTTGTGATTGGACAGCAGCAAGACAGTGCAGTTGGTCCAGATTTTAGTTATCTCGGAGCGAAGAGTCGGGCAGCGACGAAAACTGATATTGCTATCAATGAGACTCCAAGAGCGGTGTCTGTTGTTACGCGAGAGCAAATGGATGATCGTGCCTCTATTAGCATTTCTGACGCACTACAGTACACACCAAGCATTCAAACTAATTATTTCGGCGAAGATAACAAGCAAGATTGGTTTATTATTCGTGGTTTTAAACAAGCGAACAGTGGGTTGTATCAAGATGGTACCCGTTTATATTCTTCTGGCTTCTATAGTTGGCAAATAGATCCGTTTGCGTTAGAGAGGGTTGAAGTTTTACGTGGTGCAACGTCTGTTCTTTATGGGCAAAACCCTCCAGGTGGGGTTATCAATGTTGTCAGTAAGCGACCTCAATTTGATGGGGGGTCAGGACTTGTATCTTTGGAGTACGGTTCTGAAGACCGTAAACAACTTTCTCTTGACGTAAACTCTGAGGTGAGTGAGCAGCTAGCTTTCCGCTTTCAAGGGTTAGCGAGAAAAAATGGGACGAGAATTAGTGGGGTAGAAGCAGAGCGCATTCTTCTCTCTCCATCGATAACGTACAAATTTAATGAGACGTCTGAAATTACCTTTCTAACGAGCTATCAAAAAGACGACTCAGATCCTTATCTGCAATTTTTGCCAGTTGAAGGAACGTTAACGCCAAACAAAAATGGAAAGATCAGTGATAGTTTAGCGATAGGCAATCCTAACTGGGAGACGTTTGAGCGTGAGCAGGTGTCTTTAGGCTATGAGTTTTCTCATGCATTTAATGATACCACTTCATTTGTTCAAGCAGCTCGTTACAGCGAAATGGATGTTAAGCTAAGACAAATGTATTCGTACGTTTACTCGGCTGACGTGCCTGCGTTGGGGCCGGTTTTGGACCCATCAAATGAACGCAAAACCATACTTCGGGGTGCTTCAACAGAAGATGGGTCATCTGATGCTTTTAATATCGATAATCGTTTGATGCACCAAGTAAATTGGCGAAGTGTTGAGCATAACTTGATGTTGGGCATAGATTTTCAAATGATCAGTATCGATGGTAAAGATTTTGCCAATGACCCTATCGTTGCTAATGGTAATGCATTATTAAACACACCAATGGGAGCTTTGCCCGATCCTAGGTTTAATGTATTTAATCCTACTTATTCGGATAACATAATGTTACTCGATCCGAATACGCTACAACCATTGAGCGAAACCGATAAACAAAGAACGAAAATCGATAATCAGCAGCTCGGCGTCTACTTTCAAGATCATATGCTGATCAACGATAAATGGGCGATGTTATTGGGCGCACGTTACGACGATACAAGTAATGAAGTACATAATGTTACCACGGGGGCTCGCACGAAAGTCGATCATGGAGAGTGGACGTTTAGCGTGGGAACGGCTTATATTTCTGATTCTGGCTTCACGCCATACTTTAGTTACTCTCAGTACTTTGATCCAATTATTCAAGAAGACAGCAATGGTAAGCCAGCGAAGCCTGAAAGCGGTGATCAATTTGAAATCGGTATGAAATACCAACCGGATTCATTTGATGGTTATTTCAATATTGCAACGTATCGAGCAACAAAAGAAAACTTGGCTCGTATCTACTTGAGTGAATTAACGCAAATAGGAAAAATAGAAAATAACGGCGTTGAGTTTGAAGCTGTAGCTAATGTGACACCATCCTTAACATTGATCGGGAACATTGCGTACGTTGATGCAGAGATAAAAGAAGACATCAATAAGGCATGGGTTGGCAAAACACCTTCCCAAGTGGCGAATACCGTATCATCAGCTTGGGCACAATATCGTTTCTTTGATGGACCTCTTGATGGCTTTGCTGTTGGCTTGGGCGCGCGCTATACAGGTGAGTCATACGGAGACAACGAAGAGAGACTAAAAGTACCAAGTTATTTCTTAATGGATGCGACGGTCAGTTATCGAATCGGCGATTACAAGCTACAAGTCGCAGCTAAAAACATCGCGGATAAAAAGTACATAGCGACATGTGATGGCTTTTGTTGGTATGGCGACCGACAAAATGTTATTGCAAGTTTAACTTACGACTGGTGAGTTAACGTATAAATAAACACCCCTCACTTTAGGGGTGTTTATTTAGAAATCGGCTTTACGGACAAAGTGCGGGTTTTTGTACTTTTTCTGCGGGCCAAACGATGATATGACAAGTTTGTTCCATAATGTTTTGTCAAACTCACCCTTTGGAATCGAAGGGTAGAGGGTTTCCTCTTCTTCTCTTGCAAAGTTCATATATTGTTTCTTTTTAATTTGATTGTACTTTTTGGCGATCTGGTTATGTTTTCTTACCCACTCCAGCTTGTAATTGTGGAGCACTTTTTCACCTTCTTCGAGAGCCATTCGAGATAGGAACAGTCGCTTGTATGAGACCTTTCTGTCCAGCATTGTGCGCATAACGGTTTGGATATATTTACCGTGATGCGTAATGGTAATGTCGTTTTCATCAATAGGAGTGACACACCAGCCTTTAGGTAAAAAGTCTGGCTTCTTAAATTGCTTATTACGTTCCATTAGCGCCTGATGTAAAACTAAATCAGAGGTGCCGCGGAACGTCTTTTGCCATTTACCGATACGAATTTGAATCGAACCAGGCAAGCGATAGATGTTAGTAAACTTATCTTTGTCCATGGACTTGTGTCATGAGATTAATGTGCATAATTAGAAAGCGGAATTCAGTCCAATGCCACAGGCAGTAGACTTAAGTACCGTACGATTTTACAACGACCTTGCGCGATATAGCGAGGGGTTATGTCAATAATAGGTAAGAAATAGAAAATTAGTTCACATTATGAAGAAATTGGAAGCTAACAGGTTAAATTTTGAAGTTACACCAATTATGCCCATGCCGACTAAATAAAAAGAAGGCACGGGCATAAAATCACACCGCTTCTTCGAGTTGCTTGGTGTCTTCTTCAATCTGTTGTAGGTGTCGGTTTGCTTGCTGTAACTGATACATTTGAGCATAACGACCATTTTGCGTTAAGAGTGCTTTGTGTGTGCCTTTCTCGACTAACTCCCCATGATGAAGAACAATGATTTGGTCTGCATCTAAGATAGTTGAAAGCCGATGAGCAATAACAACGAGCGTCATGTCTTGTCTGAGGACCGCCAAGCTCTTTTGGATTAAAGCCTCTGTTCCTGAGTCAATATTTGCGGTTGCTTCATCTAATATCAATATCTTAGGTTTTACCACAAGCACACGTGCTAACGCCAAAAGCTGTTTCTGACCTGCAGATAAATTAGTTTCGCCTTGACCTAACTGCGTGTCTAGCCCGTTAGGGTAACGATGAATTTGTTCTGCCAAACCTACCTTGTCTAACGCATCCCATATTTGATTGTCATCAACCGCCCGACTGAGAGAGATGTTTTCTCTGACTGAAGCAGGGAGAATATGTGGATCTTGTTGAACCATTGCCACATCTTTGCGAAGTACGTCTTTCCCTAATGTTTTAAGTGGACGACCATCTATGAGCAGTTCACCATATTGCGTTGGATAAAAGCCCATTAACAGTGACGCTAATGTGCTTTTACCGCTTCCTGTATGCCCGACAAGCGCGATAAAGTCTTGGTGGTTGGCCTTCAACGAAATGTCTTTTAGGACGTCCTGTTTACCATCATAGCTAAATGAGAGGTCTTTAAGTTCGATAGCACCTGACCTTAATGGTTGATGATCGCCCCCGTAAGTTTGTTCTTTCGCATCAATCAATTCAAAAACACGTTCGCTTGATACTAACGCCTGCTGAAGTAGAGCAAGTTGCTGAGTCATCTCAATTAGTGGTTCAGTAACTCGCGCAAGATAACTGATAAATGCATACAGTACCCCCACACCAATCAACTCAATACCATTAAAACCAAAGATCGCAACCAAGCAAAGCAACGCAAGACCAGCGAGTAAGTCCATTAATGGTCTTAGCAGATAGCCGTTTAGCCGAATCACTCGTTTAGATGCCACCAGATGCTCTGCGGTTAGCTCGTTGAACTGTTTATTAAAACGCTCTTCTTGTTGCATTAATTGGATGACACTCATCCCTTGAATGGATTCACTCAGATTCGCATTTATATCGGTCAATAGGTCACGCATCTTTCGGTAGCTTTCTGTACTTAGCTGCTTAAACAAGTACATAAAGCCGATGACGATCGGCAGCAATACAAGCACAACGAGTGTGAGCTTCCAACTCATGAAAAACATAACGCCAAGCATTACGACAATCATGACCACGTTTTTCACCACGGTCGCGATCAAAAGCTCATAAAATTGCTGTAAAGATTCCGTATCGTTGGTGATTCGCGACACCAATTTTCCAGCAGGAGTGTAATCAAACGCAGATAACGGCTGCTTAATCACGCCAGAAAATACTTGCTTACGAATCGCTTTGATCGTGTTAGCCGCGACAATGCTAAATTGCAATGACTGAAAATACTGGAATGTTGCCGATACGATCTGAAGAGCGATATAACATACTGCTAGCGAAATCAGAACATTTTGTGAATAGTCACCTTTAGCGATGTGCTCATCAATGAAATATTGAATCAACCAAGGGCCGCCGGCGCTGGCTAACGCAGCAATAAACAGCAAGGCGAGTCCTTTAATCATTGGCTTTGGTTGAGATAATGGGTAAGACATTAACCGTTTAAACGTGCTGGTCTGGTTCATTCATTATTCCTCCATCGCCTGTTCTAGTTTTTGGTACTCGAACATTTCGGCGTACCAGCCTTTATGCGCTAATAACGCGCTATGTTGCCCACGTTCAGTAATGTGTCCGTGATTCAATACAATGATCTCGTCTGCTGCTTCCAAAGCGGTGAGGCGGTGCGCAATAACGATTAGGGCCTGATTACGGTAGTATGTTTCCAAATTCTTAAGGATTTGATGTTCGGTCCGTCCATCAACAGCGGAAAGTGCATCGTCCAAAACCAACACTTGGGCATTCATCAGCATAGCGCGTGCTATCGCAATACGTTGTTTTTGCCCGCCGGAGAGTGTAATGCCTTTTTCACCAACTTCTGTTTGATAGCCTTCAGGAAACTTTTCAATATCGTCATGTATACAGGCTAACTTTGCTGCTCTATAGACTTCTTCTTTCTCTGCATTAGGGTTGCCTAAGGCAATATTTTCGAAGATAGATTTGGAGAATAGAAACGGACTTTGGTTAACGACAGCAAAACGGTTGCGCCACTGCGGTAGTAGGGCATTCTTGATCTCGACATCCCCGAATTTAATTGAGCCGTTTTCTAAATCATGTTGACGCAAAAGTAGTGTTAACAGGGTCGATTTTCCGCTTCCTACCGGCCCTGCAACTCCCAACATTTTTCCGGGTTCCAGTTCGATGTTTACTTCCGTCAAAGCGGGCGGTAAATCACTAGACCAATGGAAATCGTCGATATCAATTTTTAACGGAAGTGGTTTATTTTCTATTGGCTTATTGCCACTGATAATTTCTGGCTTTTCATCAAAGATCTCTTGTAATCGGTTCCATGCAGCAGAGCCTCTTTCTAAAATGTTAAATAGGAATGCGAATGCCAACATCGGCCATATCATCAACCCTAAATACATCGTAAATGCGGTCAGATCACCAAGCGTGATCTCACCTTTATCAACAAGGTAAGCACCAGCAGCGACACTAAGAAGGAAAGAAAGACCGATGGTTAACTGAATTGCCGGGTCAAATCTAGCATCGACTCTTGCGACAGCGATGTTCTTTTCGCCAGTATCATCCACAACCTCTTCAAAACGTTGCTGCTCTTGGTTTTCTAATCCGAAAGCACGCAGCATTCGCACGCCATTAAGTGACTCTTGTGTCATGTCTGACATGGTAGAAAAGGCTTCCTGAGCGACACGAAAGCGTTGATGTAGGATACGCACAATAAAGAAGATGATGATGGCAAGAAATGGCATTGGAAGAAGCGCCATTACGGTGAGCTTCCAGCTTACTTGCGTTACCATAATGATTAAAACCGCAATACCAGTGATCAAAGAGTCTGCGGCGGTTAAAACCCCTTCGCCGGCTGTCATAACGATATTACGCACATCATTAGTGCCACGAGCCATCAGATCCCCCGTCTTGTAACGTTCAAAAAAACGAGGTGGCTGTGTCGATAAGTGCCTATATAGACGGTTACGTAGAATGGTCCCGAGTTCCCAGCTTGCGCCGAAAAGCCAAATTCGCCATAAGATGCGACACCCATAAATAGTAAAGATCAGTACAGTTAACCCTGAGAGCCATAGAATCAGCGTATTTGTATCTAAAGTGTTGTCTACGACGCCATCAACTATGATGCCAACTGCTTTGGGCGGAACAAGCTGTAGTGCTGATATCACAGCGAAAAGCAGAATGGATCCGACATAGTGCCTCCACTTTTGTTGGAAATACCAACGTAGCTGCCAGAATATTCTCATTACGCCTCCCGCTTTAAATTGTTGAATTTGTTATAGAACTATTATTGAGCGAAATGATGAGTTTACAAGCACAAGTTATAGGCGGGTTTAAAAACGATAGATTGTTTCAATTATAACCATGTGTCGGCGCAAATTACTGGTTTTATCTCTATGAGCTAACTGTGCGACGACATTATGTGAAATAGTTGTTAATGGTGGTTTTGGAGCCATGACCTTGCAATAACGATGAAGACACCAAAAGTAAAAGTGTTACTGCCACTCTCTATGGGAATTAGCAATCGTCAGTTTGTATTTTGTATTTCACTTGGCCACCAGGAGTTTCTGGGTAGTAAACTTCGACATAACACATATGTTCTGGACCAACAGGCTTGTTTGCAAAACCAATAAGGAAGTAGGGCTCGTCTGGGCTATCTACCCCATACCAAGTGTTGATAGTGAGTTGCGGATCAAAGCCTGCTAGCTCTTTTGCTGGAATAACATTTTTGATAAATCCAAAGTAACCAATTAGGTCGTTATGGCCGTCATTATCTAGATCAATGTTATATTGTATGCCGCCATCTACTGTCTCTTGAGATTGAATCACTGCTTTGGTGTAGACAAAGTTGTTGGCGGTCATGAGTGCTTCTCTGGCTCCATATAGAACCGCCACTCTGGCATCTTTTTGTAAGCCAAGAAATTTAGGAAATGCAACGACGCTTACAATACCAAGAATGATGATGCACACAATGAGTTCAATAAGAGTAAATCCTTGAGAGCGACGCACAGCCTTTCTCCATGTTTTAGAAACGAATAGGCGGCTATTCTGATATAGAAACTTTCAGGTCAAGTATTAAAAAAGGATGATAGTAAGAGATCGGGATTGCAAATCTCAAATATAAAACAAGTTGCTTGCTTTCGAGATGAGGAGTGATTTTGATAAAAACCAAGGAATGAACTCGAGAGGATAAAATCCTCCCGAGTAAAGCGACTAAGATTCGTGTGTCAGAGCACTGCTGTTACGTTTAAAAATGAATCGCCAAATAAATAAGACAATTGCGATGTAACCTAATCCTACACCAAGCGCTTGCCAGTGCATGCCGTTATACATCGCGATTGGCATCAAAGAGATGATGAAGATGTCAGTGATTGAGCCAGGGACATAAGCGATGGCGTAATCATCAAGCACCTTGCTACGCATTTTTGGATCAACAATGCGAAGCAACGCAATACCCATGGCAACTGTACCGGTTAACCAACCCCAAGAGAAAATGCCTTTCTCGAACCAATCTTCTCCCATGATACGTGGGGCAACCCAGAAGATTAGCCATAGTGTGAAGGCGATACCGCCGATTGCAAGCACGACCATCGGCATTAAAAACTGGGCTAAGACGGTAATCTTGATGGCTGAGATACCAAAGATAATCAAATAATCGGTACTGATGCCCGCAGCATGTTTGAATGCACCGTCACAAAGATAGCGTGAAGCTTTCGTTTGTTTCGCGACGATTCGCACGAGCATGCCGCCAAGGAAGCCAGTTACGAACGTAGGAATTTGTACCTTATCGTGGAAAGAGGATAAGTAGTTAGCCGCTACATACGAGAAAGCCGTTACCACTACAACCAACGCCGCGTGAATCGCGAAAGAATCGACTGACAGGGAAGACATGGTGTCTTTCATTACCGGTTCTTGATCAACAGGCTTAACAAGGCCTTTGCGTTCGTGTTCATCCATGCTGTCGAAGGTCGTAAAGCTACGAATCCAACCCATCTTCAATGCGAATTGCAGCATGAGCATGCCGACAGAAATTGAAATGAAAATACCCACGGTTGCGAACGTTAAGCCAAGTGTGAAGCCATCTTCCCAACCAAGCCCCGTGAAGATTTCACCAACAACAGATGCAGAGCCATGTCCGCCCATAAAGCCCGCAGACATTGTCACACCAAAGCCGGGATTAATCTCTGGCCAGAAGAAGGTTGTGAGAACTAGACCAAACATTGCCGCAAACAACCACTGAGAAACAGAAGCGATTTGGTTAAACGCCCACAATGAGCCAGCACGCTGTGCGACGGTTTTAGGTGATGGAACATCCGTTGCCAGACCTAACGCAGAAAAAAGTGCAGCAGTTAATAGGCTTGCGTTAGCGGTAAACGTATCGGTCCAAGGCAGTACGTCTAACAGGGCTGGTCCAAAAATTAGACCGAATAATCCTGCGAGAACCGCCGATGGAATGTACATACGCTGTAGTAATGGCGCGTGAACGCGAATGACTTTTGCCAAAATCAATAGTAAGCCAGCGATGGCTAAGTCAGTCAGCATTAGACCTTTAGGCATCTTATCCTCCAGTAAATGCAGTCAAGGGGTAGCGTCCTTGTGACCTACCTTGAATAAAAATCTCTCTCAAGCCAAAAAGTCACATACGTGACTAAAAGCGTTGAGAAATCAATGTCGTTTTCATAAGCAAAGGAATGTGCTTATGCAATTTGAAATGAGTGTAAATGTTGTGATTGCACACGAACAGGAAGAGAAATTAGATTAAATTTCTCGATATTTTTTTGATAGTTCACTCAGGAAAGGCGGCAATCCTAGTCACTTTGTCAGAGCAATGCAATTGGTGTGAATCAATAAATTATGCCTAGTTAATGGGTATCTCTGACTAACAACATGAAAAATAAAGACAATTAACAAGTAATAATATTTGTCATATCGACAATAAAAGTTAATTAAATGGTTAAATTGCCGCCGCTTTATGAGGTGGTGTTACGGATTCACATGCGAAAGAACAAAATCAACCAAGGTGCGGTTTTTAAGGGAAAGCTGTTTTGAACGGTAAAGCAGGTGGATCGGTTTTGGCTTGGGAGTATGTTGCTGGAGAATTTCTACCAAGGCACCAGATTGAATTTCCTGTTCAACTAAGATCTTTGGTTGAAGAAGAACACCAGAGCCTTTTAACGCGGCAAACTTAAGCACATCACCATTATTAGACGTTAATCGGGTGTTGCTGTTTCCAAAGGTATTAGATGGCATGTTCAACACCTGTTGGCTTTCCCCTTGGTGGTACTGAAATCCCAAACAATGATGATGTTCAAGGTCATCAAGCGATTGGATAGGGGCATGCAGCTTAAGATAAGAGGGTGAGGCGCAGTAAGTCATGTCGTATTGCCCGAGTTTTCTTGCAACTAACGATGAATCGACCAACTCACCAATACGAATAATCACGTCTGCTTCGCTTCGATATGGGTCAATCAAACTGTTATCCAACATTAACTCAACGTTCAGTTCGGGAAATTCTGCTAAGAAGTCAGCCACGATGGGCGCAATCACCTTTTTACCATAGGTAACTGGGCAGTTAACTTTTACTGTTCCAGTTGGGCGGTTGATCAGCGTCTGGATTAGGTTCTCTGCGTTGGTGATGTCTTCAATAATGCGGTGGCACTCTTGATAGTAGAGTCTGCCAGCTTCGGTCAAGGACTGTTTGCGCGTGGTGCGATGAATCAGCTGCGTACCTAAGCTTTGCTCAAGAAAGCTCATGTGCTTGCCAACCATGGTCGGTGAAATATCAAAGTGGTGTGCTGCATTACGAAAGCTGCCGTGTTCGACCACGTAAGCGAAAACTTTCATGCTTGTTAATTTATCCATTGCACACCCAGAGTTGATAAAGAAATAACTAAAGCAGAGTTTATCAATCAAATGAGGTTAATTACAGTGGGCGTATGATTAAGAATGGAGAAAGAGAGCCATCATGAGCGAGACGATTTTTGTTACCGCCGAACTGAAAATGAATGCCGATAAGCCAAGACAACAAGTGGTTGAAGCCATTGAACAATTTTGCCTTGATATGCAAAGCGAAGCGGGGTGCTTGCAAGCGAATGCGACCTACGATTCTAAAGCTCCACAACGTGTGATTCTTTGGGAGCGATATGAAAACCGCGCCGCGATTGAAGCGCATTTTGCTATGCCGCATACACAAGCGTTTATTGCGGCTGAAATGGCAGAGTTAGTTCAAGCATTCGAAACCCAAGCTCAATAGGAGACGTGAACATGAAATGGGGCATTTTAGGCACAAGCTTTATCTCAGGAGTCATGGCTGAGGCAATCCAAGGCGATGACAAGAGTGAACTGTACGCGGTTGCTGGGCGTTCGGAGCAGAACTTACAGGCATTCGCTGAGCAATATGGCATCGAGAATACGTTCAACGATTACGATGCGTTGATTGCTGATGAGCAAGTCGACATTATTTATATCGCATTGCCAAATCACCTTCATCATGACTTTATCGTCAAAGCGGCTGAGCAGGGCAAAGCGATCCTGTGTGAAAAGTCACTTTCGGTAGATATGGAAAAAACCGAGCTGGCACTTCAAGCCGTAGAAGCGCACAAGGTATTCTTTGCTGAAGGCTTAATGTACTTGCATCACCCATTGATCAGTGAGTTGGTTTCGGTGCTTAAATCGGGAGAGATTGGTGAACTTCGCTCCATCCATACGTCTTATATTGCGTCGATTGCGCAGTTTGTTAATCCAGACAGCAAAGGTGCTTTGTATAACTTAGGTTGCTATCCAATGTCATTAGTGCATTTGGTGGTTAAAACCATGTTGGGTGAACAAACCTTTGAGAACCGTTCAATGAAAGCGATTAGCCGACGAGGTAATGATGGGAATATCTGCGAGTCGAGCTTGATGATGCAATTTGGTGAGCAACAAACGGTGAGCGTACATACTGCCGAAGATCATGGATTGAAACACCAGTTCACCATTCTGGGTAGCAAAGGCTGTATTACCTTAGATTCAAACCCATGGCTACCAACGCAAGATAACCAGTTTAGTGTGGAAATTTACGAGACGTCGAAGCGGGAAGTGTCTGTACCGGCAACTGGGGACGCTTTCTTCTATCAAGTGCGCAATATTCGCCAAGCGGTTGAAGAGGGGCGTACCTCGTTAGAAAACCCTTGTGCAACATGGGAAGACTCTCACCGTATTATGCAGCTACTGACTGAGTGGGAATCACTGGCTTTAAAGTAAGTGTGTACTTGAACCAATGAACATAAAAACGGTGCACTAAATCCAATGATCAGTGCGCCGTTTGTATTTTGGGTTCAGTCTGGATTAAATGCGATTATCGCCGGTACTGAACGCAATGATTTGGCTGATTTCAGACAGGCTTCTGCCACTTTCTTGCTGCCATTGAACAAACGCTTTGTTGGTTGCATCGAGCGATTTTTTCGTATCTTTGCCACCTTCAATGATCTTGCAATTACGCAGGTAAGCTTCCACGTCGCTAGACAAGATAAAGGTATCAACGCCCATTTGACGAAGTGTGTAAGGGCCAGTATTTCCGCCTAGGCGATTGCCGCGTTTCTTCAAATACGCCCATAGGTCGGTGATTTTCTCTTGCGGCCAATCGGCAACCATTTTGCCAAACGAGCCATATTCGATTTTTGCTTCGTGGATCATACGAGCGTTGGCAGGAATCGACATGACTTTAGTGAGGTGGCGAATGATGCGTTTGTCGGTTGCTTTGGTTTCCCATTGCTCATCTGACAGCATCAATAGCGGCTCAATCTTAAACCCAAAGAACACTTCTTCGAAGTTCGGCCACTTGTTGCGAACCACGCTCCACGAAATCCCACTTTGGAATACCTTCATCGAAAAAGCGGCTAGCCAACGGTCGTCGGGAATCGCTGCCAATTCTTCTTTGCTTAGTGGATGAGACAAAAGCGCTTCAAGTTGATCTTCACCACCTTTACGCTCGGCAGCGCGCTGATAAATCGCGTCAAATTTTTCGATACTCATAAAAGAAGTTAGTCCTAGTTTATGTCGATATTTGTGAAACATACTACGCTTAAGTGGCTGAATCGTAAATTGATGGAGTGTCACAAATGAAGAAGGTCACATTAACGTTTGTCGGGGAAGGTTCGGATCGTATTGCAGAAAAATTCTATGCGTGGATGACGGACGGTGGGTTAGAAGACAGCATGATTGAGAATTTATCTGACCGTGAAATCTCAGTTGTCGGCATTAGTGATATGGATAATGAAACGCGTGATGTGGTGATCAATACGGAAATGAACTAACGAGTCGTTTTTCGTCAGCTATTAGAATCAGATAAAACAAAGCCCTTCACGAGAAGGGCTTTGTTGCGTTTATAAGCGTGAGAGCCTAGTTATTTACCAGTGTCAGACCGCTTGGGAGTGCATCACCGAAGATACGTTTCGATTCGCTCTCAGATAGCTCTTTGACTTCTTCAACCAGTGATACCCAAGATTCAGGTACCTTGCTTTGCTTCAACTTAGCCAGTACCTGCTCACGGTAGTCGTCTGAGATATCGAATAGGCGGTCGCCCGTCTTACGACAAATCATTACGGCTGCGAAAGCGATCATTGGCTCTTTCTGCCAGTTCTGCTCTAGCAGCTTAGGCAACCACTGTTCCGCTTGTTCACGAGGAACGACGTTATGCTGACTGCCATATAAAGGCGTACGTGATGCCAAGCGACCCATTGCCCACCAGTGTGCTTGTTCGAACTGGTTATGGTTGATGGCTTTGCTCAAGAACCACGTTGCCAATAGAACTTTGTCTTCGACTTCTAAATGCTCCAGAGAGGCAGACAAGCGCACCATCGACTCGTAACCCATATCTTGTGCCGCTTTGGCGGATTGTGGGTTTTTCATCGCACCAGGATGTAGGTATTTCGCGATGTCCGCCAAGATGGTCTCTTGTTGCTCTTGGCTTAAACCACCGGCAATACGACGCCAGAACACCCACCAGTCGGTCCAACCTTGATGGTTCTTAAACTGAATGTTTTGTTGGTAGAGACCCCAAACTTGCTCAATACGCCATGAGTCGGTTGGATCGCCAAAGCCCGGACGCAGTGCAAAGCCAGCCAAACGAAGCCAGTTTTTCTCGTGTTGTTCTGAACGGCGGCGACGCTTACGACCTTGTGCAAAGGTATCGAACAGTTGACGTAGGGTCGTGAAATCCCATTCATCGCGTTTGCCAAGTTTCTTCTCAAGATCTTTGGCTAAGGTTTTGATCTCTTTGCTTTCCGCGCTTTTCTTATTACCGCTGTAAAGGCGAGCGATCAGCTCCTTACATTCGTTCAACTTAGGGTGAAGTTTAACTTGCTCGCTGTCATCGGTTTGCTTGTTACGAACTTCGAATTCTAGCTCCCAACGTTTGTTGTCGTCTTCTGCGCTGACACATTCCATCTTAAGCGTGCCGACTTCAGTCAACTGACACGCCAGTTGCACTTCTACGCGCTCTTTCTGGTTGGCTTGCAGTTCGGCACCTTCACCTTCAAGGGTGGTGATATAAGGCGGCAGGGGAGCAAACAAGTCCGGATCAACGTCAACCATTACACCGTTTTGAATGGCGGTGTTATTGGTTAAGGTGTCGTGGGTAGAAGTCAGCAGGTTAAAGCGAACGGGCTCACCTAGGGTAAGCGAGAAGCGGCGACCACTTAATCGGATCTCGTGTCCTTCTTCTGTGCCTTTTGCAAGCAAACAGAGCGCTTTGCCCATCTTGTTCTTTTCTTGAAGATGCAAGAAGTAAGAACGCGCTGCGCCACCACCAATTTTAAGTTGTGCGCCACGACGCGCTTTACCAAATGCAACAGCACCCAGTGCAACCGACCAATCTGGATGTGGGTTGTCTAATACCGTAACTGGTGCGCCGCGCCAATCGGAAAGTAGGGTAGTGACACGCTCAGTCACAAGCTCACTGTTGAACACACCACCATTGAGTAGCAAACCGACTGGAATGGCATTTTGTTTGTCGTCTTCAATGCCAAGTGCGGCACGAGAGACTTGCTGATGCGTCGTTAAGAACTCGGCAACGTGTTTGCTCACTGCTGGGTCGGCAACGTATGGAAGACCAAACTCGACAACCGCGCTGCGGCGTTTATCTGGTACTTCACTGAAATCAGAAAGCGGGAAGAAGCCATCTAAAGCGATTTGGTGCACTTCTTGTTTACTCAGCCCAATACTCTTTGTTCCGCCAAGAAGTTTCGAGCCGCTGCCCAGCATGGTGATTTTCACTTCTTCAGGTGCATTCGCTGAAAGCAGGTTTTCTTTCGCTTTACGCGTTTGCTGAATCAACTTAGTCAGGCTTGCGGCAGTGAGCTTCTTACTTTGGTTGAAGCGGCTTTCTGCAAGGTGTGCTAATGCTAAATCGAGGTTATCACCACCAAGCATCAAGTGTTCGCCAACGCCAATGCGGTCAAGGGCTAGCTCATCTTGAGAAGAGAAACTGGCTTCAATCAAGCTCAAGTCGGTAGTACCACCGCCCACATCACACACCAGAATCAGCGGTAACTCTTTGAGTTTATCAGCTGCGGTTTGCTGGTGGCGTGCGTACCAGTCGTAACATACGGCTTGTGGTTCTTCGAGCAGGACGATTTTCTTTAAACCAGCTAGCTGTGCCGCTTCAAGCGTGAGTTTACGAGCGGTTTCATCGAACGACGCTGGAACGGTCACAACCACATCTTGGTCTTCTAACTTATTGCTAGGATGACGGTAGTTCCATGCTTGGCGAATGTGGTTGAGGTAGCTTGCGCTGGCAATGACGGGAGAGACTTTATCTACGTCTTGCGCACCAGCCCAAGGAAGAATGTCTGAACTACGATCCACTGCTTGGTGCGATAGCCAGCTTTTAGCACTGGATACTTGACGTCCTTCCACCTTAGCGCCTAATTCACGAGCCCATTCACCCACGATCACATTACTAATGTCGCCAGATACAGGTTCGTTTTCCCAAGGAAGTGTTAGGTCAGAAGGGGAGATTTGACCAACCGCTGGGTGATAGCGGAAAGAGGGCAACAATGGCTTACGAACCACTTCACCCGGGCCAATCAATTGGTCGATGTCGAATAGGGATACTTCGGATTGTTCAAGGTTGTCGGTGATTTCACAGTACGCCACCACAGTGTTTGTGGTGCCAAGGTCAATACCAACAAGAAAACGAGGAGATGCCATACAAACCTTCGCGTATTTAAAAACGGCACCCGATTGGATGCCGTTTGATTTCTATTTATTCTTCTTCGTTTGAGTTGCTTTTCGCGTCTTCGCGCACATCGAACTCAACATGCCATTTTTGACCGTTATCAGCGGCAATGGCTTCTAAGTAAAGCGTACCAAGCTCTGTGACGCGAGAGGCTAGGGTTACCGGAACCACTTCACCTTCACGACGACCTTCAGATACAGGCAGCGTTACTTGAATTTCTGGTAGCTCTTCGAGCTCTTCTGGTGCCCAGTAGTCTAGGTGAGTACCTGCTAGGTCATCACGACGAACCGTTGAGCCGAAGAATTGGAAGTTAACCGGCTGACCGATGATCAAACCAAACTCTTGGCTTGGTACGTCAACGCTTGAACCTTCTTCCATACCAAATGGTGCAACACAAAGTGCTTCCATTGGAGGCGCCATGCCCGGAATCGCTGGCATCGCACTTTCGATACCCACGTAGTACGCAGAAGCAATACCACCACGGATACGAACACCTTGACCACGACGAACAGAGCCGTAGTAAGCCGCACCGCTAGCAACCGCAAGGTCTAGGTCTACACCTGTTAGGCGTTTAGCCATTTCCGCATCTGCTTCAATTAGCCATTCGTTGATCGTGTCTTCTAGACGAGATGCTAGAAGTTTCGATTTCAGAACACCACCGTTGAATAGGATTGTGGTTGGCTTGATGAAGTCAGCTGATTGCGCCGCATCCGCACCTGGCATACTAGGCATGTTAGCGAATGGGTTGAAATCTTGAGCTGCTGCTTCGCCGCCATTTCCTGAAGCAGAAAGGGCATTAGCTTGCTTAGACAAGAACGCTGCGATGTGACGAGTAATACCTGCATCTTGCGCGTAAGGCAGACCCATTTGCGTTAGTGCACCACGGTTACGTTGAACAGGGTGGTCAGTAATCGCAACTTGAGGGAAGAAGCCGTCAACCAGTGTTTGTTGTACTTCTTCTTGAGTCAGTTCTGTTTTCAGCGTTGCGCCAAGCAGTTTAGAACCACGGCTTGGTACTACGATTGGCACTGACTGAAGTTCGCTGTCGTTCAATAGCGCTTCTTTCGCGTCGCGACATGCGTGTGTCATTGCCTGAACTTGCCATGGCTGTAGCTCTTTACCTTCTTGGGCTAGCTTCATCTTCAAGCGGTACGCAAGTGCAAGATCCATGTTGTCACCGCCAAGTAGGATGTGTTCACCTACCGCGATGCGGTTCAGAGTTAGGTTGCCGTCGTCTTCAGTTACTTCAACCAAAGAAAGGTCGGTTGTACCACCACCGATATCGACCACAAGCACGATGTCGCCAACTTCAACTTCGTCGCGCCATTTGTCGTTGCTGTTATCGATCCAGTTGTAAAGTGCAGCTTGTGGCTCTTCTAGAAGTGTTAGGTGCACAAAACCAACGTTGCGTGCTGCTTCTGCAGTTAGATCGCGAGCAGCAGGATCAAAAGAAGCAGGAACCGTAATGGTTACGTCTTGATCGGCAAGGTTGTGATTTGGGTTCGCGTGATTCCAAGCGTCTTTTAGGTGCTCTAGGTAAAGCTCTGTCGCACGAAGAGGGGAGACTTTTTCCACTTCTTCTGGGCTACCTGCTGGCAGGAAAGCATCACGACGGTTCACACCTGCGTGGCAAAGCCAAGATTTCGCACTTGCAACAAGACGAATTGGTGTTTTTGAGCCTAGGTTACGTGCAATTGCACCAACTAGAGCTTTTGGCTCGCTCGACCACGGAAGAACGCGTGATTGCGGGTTCATTTCGTGTTCGTGCGGCTGGTAAAGGAAAGAGCCTAATTGGCTACGAGTCTCTACCGTACCTGGCGCAGTTAACTGCGGGATTGGCATCACTTCAACGCGAGCGTCTTCGTTGTGTGTATCAACAAAAGACATGACACAGTGTGTTGTACCTAAGTCGATACCAACACTGAATTTAGGTGTCTGTTGAGTTTCAACAGACGCTTCTTGAGAATGGTTTTCTTGGTTCATGTGTTCCATTACAGCTCAACCTCAGCTGGAGCGATCACAGATGCATCGTAGTTCTCAGCCAGTTTAGGCAACGTCATTGATGTTGCTTTCCAGCCTTTATGAACTAGTGTGCCGTTGAATGGCGCGCTGCCTGTTACGTTGCCAGTTAGGCGGATTTCTTGTGGGTTGAAGCCTTCTTCAACCGTAATGCGAGTTTCTTCGTCTTCGTTACGAACGTGCGCTAGCGTCACGTAGTCGTTCAGTACTTTCTGACCACCAGTGTGGATTACGCGAGCGGCTGCGCCTACTTCTTCATCAGAGAATGACGTTAGGTCTTCTTTTAAGAAGTCAATCAGACGAGCTTCTTGTTGCATGATAGAAAGCAGCTGCATTGCAGAGTCTGTTGATGCGGTTGCAAGTTTTGATTCAACTTCTACAACACGCTCTACGACTTTCTCTACTTCCACTACTTTTTCTACTTCAACGATCTTCTCAACTGGTTTCTCAACCTCGACGATTTTCTCGACTGGTTTTTCTACCACTTTCTCGACCACTTTTGATTTGCGCGACACTGCAACTAGAAGAAGCAAAACGCTCGATGCGGTTAGGCCAGCGTGAAGCATATCGAACGTTTGAGGAATTAGGTTCAAATCAATGTTCATGACGTTTTTTCTCTTTCTATTGATTTATTGGTGCTCAGTATTGGCTCATATTTGTTCACTAAAACGATCGTCTTTGCGATCTTGCACCAAGTTTAGACATTAAAATGATGACGGATGGTAGCATATTCAAGGCTTAAGGCTGTAATAATTCGTGACTATACCGTACGAACAGCGTGAAAAATCGACGATCAGACTCCCCAATATAGGTTGTTGCTTGATGTTTGTGCATTGCTAACGCAGTATTTCAATAGATCCCGAAGTTTAACTTACGGAAGTATCAAAAATTACGATATGACACAAAGCACCGCTCATAAGAGCTTTATAAAACGACATTCAGACTCTATTTTAGCTTTTTTGGCGACTTTATGTGTCACTGCTGGTGTAGTTGGTGCTGCTTATACAATGCAGCAACGGTATACACAGACGACGTTTGATACTTTAGCCGACCGACAAGCAGAATCACTTAAAGCAAACGTCGAGAATGATCTAAAGTTCATTGGTGCGGGCGCAAACTTTTTCCATTCGATTGAGCGAAGCTATTGGCCATCGTTTCCCATGTATGCGGAACAAGTGATTAATAGCTCACGAAGTCTTATTGGACTTCAATGGATGCAAAAGGTCGAATTCGAAGATCTTGATGAACATATTTTAAAGACCCGTCAAAAATTTCCAAACTTCCAACCGTTTACCGTTCCTAAAGATGGTCCCAAAACCTACGGGTACATTTTTGAACACAATGAGCCAATTTTTATCGCGTCGGATATCTACCCAAGAACACCGGAAAACCTTTCTCTATTGGGTTTCTATTTTTCGCGCAAACGCTTCGATTTAATCTTGGATGATATTTCCGAAAATGGGCGAGCGAATGTCTCGGATAAAGTTCGCTTACTGCAAGATGGTTATGACAAGTCCATACCTAAGACTGGGTTGCTGGTGTTCCATCCAGTGTTCGACTTCGAGAACAAATATTTATTAGGAGTAGTGACCGGCGTTATCCGAAGTACGGTTTACTTTGAGGATTTGATTACGAAAACCGCGACGGAGCTCGATATGTCGGTGCGCGTAGAAGACTTGGGATTCGACGCAGCAGATGACCCTGTTCTCTTTCAAAGTGCTAGCTGGGATAACATTCGAGGAACCGTTATAAGCCGAACCATTCAACTGCCTAACCGTGAATGGCGTATTGACTTTAAGCTTTCTGACGCAGTCTCAGCTTGGGAGCGTTCTATTTTAGCGGGCACGACGCTAGCCGGATTGGTAATCGCCTTTTTGATCAGTTGGATTGTGAATTTACAGTCTCGAGAAAAAGAGCGCTTAGCGGTCATGTTGGAGCTCAAAACCGTTGAATTAAAAAGAATGGCAGAGCGAGACCCTCTAACTCAACTACTGAATCGCCGAGCATTCAACGATCATTTGCTTAATCAGATAAACAAAGGTGTTAACTTCGCCTTGGTTGGTTTTGATATCGACCACTTCAAAGTGATTAATGACAAACACGGCCATTTAGGTGGAGATGAAGCGTTACAACATGTCACTAAGCTGGTCAGTGCTAATTTAAAACCGGGAGATAAGTTTTACCGAGCTGGTGGTGACGAGTTTTGTATTATTTCTAAAGTCATTGATAGAGCAGTGCTAGAAGCTTACCTAGAAAAATTACGGAGTGTTGTGGCAAGTACGGCTTTTGATTATGGTGATGCGTCAATCATCTGTACGTTGAGTATCGGTGCGGTTATCCATAAAGAAGAAGATCCTGAGAGCTTGTATCACAAAATGGACAGTCAACTCTATTTGAGTAAAAAAAACGGCCGTAATAATGTGTCGATCGGCGATTAAATGGGCGCACAAATTCGAGTTTTACGCCGTGTTACGATAGAATCGCACGCTTTAAATTTTTATGTTAGGAACCAAGGCAAACTATGAACCATAACCGTATTGTATGCTTCGATTTAGAAATGTGTTGCTGGAACGAAAATGGCGTCGGCAGCACGGGTGAAATTATCGAAGTGGGGTTAGCTGAAATAGATTTGTCTAAAGGTGAGATAGTCAAGCGTGCTCAATACTACGTGAAACCAGAACACGATGAAGTGTCTCTGTTCTGCGCTGAGTTAACGGGCATCACACCACGTAAGATTGAAAAACAAGGACGCCCACTAGAAGAAGTGCTTAAATCCATGGTTAAGAACTTCGGTGGTCGCAACAAAATCTTTGCATCTTGGGGGCGAGATGACCTCATTCTTCTAGAAGAGTGTAAGCAAAAAGGTATTGAAGCACCGTTCACAGAGTTCATCAACTTAGCGACACTCTACCGTATTCAAAATCGTCTTAAAGATAAACGTATAGGCCATCGAGCCGCTCAAGAAGCAAAAGGAATAGACTGGGAAGGGCGTCAACACTCTGGCTATGTAGATGCATACAACTTAGCTAAGCTTGCTTTGACCATGTTTTAGTTATTCGAACCTAGCTAGCTTGTAATTAAATTATCATCCAACCATTGTTGTTTTGTCATGCAGTCTGTTTAGTGTGGAAAGAGCTAAACACATACCTTGACCAGTATTTTAATAACAATGTCGTTGGCTTATTGAAAAACGCGCAGAGTGCGCGTTTTTTTATGGCTACAGAAGCGATATCTGTTGTCATCCTAGGGGTAGCTTAGAGTTAGCCAGCGACTTATATACTCATCTCGTCACTTTACTGAGACTGTAACTTCGCTCGAATGAACTCGCTGTGATCAACATAGAGTAGCTCTGCTGTTTTACGGATCACCGCGTCTTCTAGCGGGTCAATTTCGCCGTCTGCGTAAGCGACTTCCCACATGCTTTTGATTAAGTTGTAACGAGTTTCTTGAGTCAGTTCTCTTAGTTGAGAGGTAAAGTCGTACAGCGAAGCGGAATCTTTTATTTTCTGTTGCGCTTGCTCTAACAAAGTATTTGATTCTTCTTCATTTAACGAAAGCAGTTTCATCAATAAAGAGCGCTTTGTTTCTTGTTCTCTATCATCGACACTATGGTCTGCACCAGAAACTTCACAAAGCAAACACGCGATAGCCATGTTAGGGGAAAGTGTGTTGGTTTGGCTTAAATCAGAGCCATCAATGAGTTGTTTAAATAATGATGTGAGAGAATTAAACATAATGAACACCGAGCTATTGTTTATTTGGTTAACATGGTAATAAATACGGAAGATCTCAAGGTGCGATACCAAATTTAGCACGCCGTTGACATTTAAGCACGGCCACTTTCTCCCCAAAAAACCTAAACTCCTGAGTTAGTTCAAGGTGACTTGCCTCTTACAAAGGGCAAGTCATTTTGGGATTGATACTCAGCTTTCAGCACGTGTCGGTGGAAAATGAACTTCGTCACCATCACTCGTCAGAATACTAATTTGACTTGGTTTGCCTTCATCATCAAGACGTAGCTCACCAATGGCACTATGGTTAACCAAGCGATAAAAGTTGTGCGTACTTGGTGCGCGTTTGTAAATCTTGAGTCGTTTACGTTTTGTGAACCAGTTTAAAGGTGAGCGAGGGCTGTATAGCAGTCTATCTAGGCCATCACAAATATTGAGCAGTTGTGTAGGGAACTGATTTTTAATTCCACTACAGGTGATTTGATAGATATTCGGACTGTTTTTTCGATAGCGGAGCTTAATATCGTATGCAAAAGAGTAGTGTACGTCGCCAGAGAGAATAACAAAGTTAGTTGGTGTCTTTGTGTGTGTGAAAATACTAATAAGAGTATTCGCACTTCCGGGGTGAGCCATCCAGTTTTCAGCATCAACCATCAATGGTTTACCAAGCATGGTCACCACACGTTGTAGTGCTTCGATAAATTTCACACCAAACATTGGCGCGGCAGAAACAATAACAACTTTGTCTTGGTGCACGAGTTCTTGGTGGAACTCAATCATCGCTTCCCAGTCCATTAAGCCAGAAGGTTTGTTCATTTTAGACTCAGAACGCCAGCGTCTGGTTCGTGTATCTAGCACGACAACTTTTGGTGTCGTAGGAATGGTGTAGTGCCAATTCTCAAAGCGATACAAATATTGAATAAATGCATCTTGGGTTTGCGAGGTTCGCTCATCGATAAAGCGTTGAGCGAGGCTCATAAATTCATCATTGAATTTTTCTGGCGCATTTCCCCAACCTTGGCAAAGCCAGTAAGCAATCAAGCTATTACCGATAATGCGTTTTGCAAACGTGTTGCTGTATGCGGCTTGTTCCCAGCCTATGGTGAGATTCCAATCGTCGGTGACATCGTGATCATCAAAAATCATATAGGTTGGAATGTGAGCGAGTAAGCGTTGAACCTTGTCCAGACCTGCGACGAATTTATCAATTTGCTTTTTTTCTTCGCGCCATTGCTGCTGCCATTTGGGTTCAAGAACTTCTCCGCCGACAGTAAATTCGTTTTCTAACAAACGATCCGTTCGAACAAGCTTCCACAAGGTCGGAGACCAAACCAATAAGTACATTGCAAAGCACTCAGCAAAGCTTATTAGGTGATTCTCACACTCTTTGGCGCTGAATATTGGTGTCCCTCGGTGTGGAAAAAACTTACTTAGTAAACTGTCATCACTCACATAATGAGGCAACAATTTATCTCGACCATAATAGCAAGCAGGGTGTTGGTAGAGCTCATTGGTATTTTTTATCGGAGCTTGATCGAATTCTTCGCCTGGCAAACCCAATAAAGCTATGACTTGCTCAATGGCATCGAGAGTGGGGCCTGCAACATGGTCTGCATAGATTTGATCACCACTCATGATGAGCATATCCGGTCTTTCTTCAATGGATTGAGACGCGATTTTATGATCCGCAGCGACCAATGTATCATCACTGAAGTGATGGGGATTACGGCAAGAGCCATGTAGGAGATAATCCGCTTTTTCACTAACGAGGAACTCAATACCCAAGTTTGGCGTATTATCTCGCTCATAAGTCAGGTGAGGGAGCAGTTCCGTCACTAATCCATATTGCGTTTTTATTTGATAGCGTAACGCTTGATGGGTTGGAAACTCGCCTTCTAATTTAAGTAAGCAACACCACGCATTGAGGCCGATTTGAAGCTGTTCTTTTTGTTCACTTAAAGGGGCTTGATAAAGGATGGAGGCATTTTCATCCGTAATTTGCACCATACCCTCCAAGCGTTGGGTGGTGACTAGCCAAATATTGATTTCAGTTGCGGTCACTTTACGTAGGATCGGACCTGCAACGACAAGAGGAAGTGAAGAAATTTCAGTCGTGTTCATCAATGCTGGCAAAACGGCTCCTTATGTGTCAGCTTCTTCTTCTAATATTTCGATAACTTGCGAGCTACTAAGTTCATGTCCCATAAGGAACAAACCAAGCATCGCATCGGCTTTTGACGCGTTATTACTGTCTTCATCCAAAATTTGCTGAAGCCGAGTTCTAATTAGGTCGATTTCGTGTTCGACGAAGCCACGCCCTTCTTCGTCACCTTGACCATCTTCTGGTGCATTATCAAAGTGCAAAAACAACATGTCACCATCGAGTTGAGTCCCTATCAACCTCTCTGGCAGCCATGCTTCTCCCATCACAATGTCTGGGTCTGTGTCTGCGGGTAAATGATTCAAGGTAGAGATGAGTTCTGATGCTTTCACTTTTTACTTCATTATGTTTGATTTAGAACTAAGCTAGAGTTTAAGCGCTTGTTGTAATGGTAAAATATTCGCAAACAAGCTCACCTAGTCGTGCAATATTAATATGATCTTGGGACTCAAACTGTCACGAGGATGACAACATTTGCCATTGTAACGGCTATCATCAGCAGAACATAAGCTTTTAATGGCAAATCATTGATGTTTGCCTGCTTCTCAACCAACATTTTTCGAACTCATGAAGAGATTAATTCTAACAACACTCGCTTTACCTTTAGCTGCGGCAGTTTCTTCTGCGCATGGTGCAGACGAACAAACGTGGGGGATTGCTGCGATGTATCGCACAGCATCGATTCCGTTTTACACCGCCGATAATGACTCTACGGTGAGTACATTTGTACCAATGATGTTCTTTGAAAACGAACATGTGTATATCAATGGCATTGAAGGTGGCGCTTTTTTGTATAACGAGAGTGATTCCGACTGGCGCGCGAGCGCACTCATGCGATTGAGATTTGTCGATATTCCCATGTCGCTACAAAATGCTAATGAAGGGGACAGAGTCGATTTCGGTGGGCAAGTGCGTTATAGCATTAACGACACTTGGCGCGCAGAAGTAGAGTTGATGACGGACGACGAACTCCAGTTTCACTCTAATTACCGCCTTGCTGCCAATTATGTATTTGGTGATTGGGAATTAGAGCCATCGATTACGATTCGATACAAAGACGCTGATTTCAATAGTGAATATTATTCCTTTAAGGATATTACTGGCGAGAGAATTGGAGCTGGGCTTGACACCAATCTTGGTATTAAAGCGCGTTACCATGTAACTTCAAATTTGTATTTATTGGGTGAGACGAGTGTTACTCGCTTAGATGATAACGCCTACAACAGTCAGCTTGTAGAAGATCGATATCAGGGAGAAGTGTTTGTCGGTTTTGGCTTTTTCAACGATAAAAGCAAAGCTCCGAAACCGACACTGAGCAATAAAGCATATCTACGTATTGCGCATGGTTGGGCGACGCCTTCGAACATCGGTGAAATATTTAGCTTTGAGAGAGAAAAAGACCCATACGACAATCAACTTACTTCATTGTTTTATGGGCATCCATTAACGGATGAGCTGTTTGGTTTTCCTCTTGATATTTATTTAACGCCAGGGTTGGTTCATCACTGGTCGTCCAGTGTTCAGTCTGCGAGCACAGAATACGTCATGGCGATTAAGGCTTATTATACGGTTAATTGGCCTACGACTTGGCGATTTGGTGTAGCGGAAGGTGTGTCATACATTGATAGCATTACCTATATTGAAGGCACAGAAATGGAAGACAAGGGTTATACACCAAGCAAGTTGCTCAACTACTTAGATTTCTCGTTTGATGTCAATGTAGGCGATCTCTTCAACCAAAAGAGCTGGAACAATATGTGGGTGGGCTATTCATTGCATCACCGCTCGGCGATTTTTGAAAGCGCTTCCCAGTTTGGGCGAATTAAAGGTGGGAGTAACTACAATACTATTTATTTCCAGTTCGAGTTTTAGCGCATCGCGAGATGCATATAAGTCGGATTTGCAACTGACTTATTTATCGCCCATTATGAGTAATGATGAATAATACTATGCTGCTTTCAACGAGAAATTTCGTATATCGTGCCAGAGTTAAGGCTGTTTGTGATGCATCTGATGAATCGGATGGGATGAGCACCATGAGTATCGACTCCTCATTCAATCTTCAAATTGAAGCGATAAATTGTACCAACGCTGAATTTGCCAAACGCTTTTTTGCCATTCACGGAGAAGGGCACTTGGAGGGCGATGAATGGTTGGTGTTGTACGTCAACTCTCTTGACGTTAAGGCGGGAGACAATATAGAAATCCGTAGCGATGTCGCGTTTAATGCGATGATCGAGAATATGATAAGCGAAGCTGAGCGGTCTTTAGAAAAAGTCTACCTTGATGCAATACGCAACTTGGAGAAAGTGAATCGTTTTTGACGATGTAAGAGACCCTATAAATACGATTAAGGCATCAGGATCCAAAAAGGGATTGGCGCGAACCAATCCCTTTTGTATTCTGGTTTATTCTAACTTACGCCATTGTTGCAAGTTGGCTTTGCGCTTCTGAAATGCCTTTTGCAGCCGCATCTTCACCCATGTTTAGCGCTTCTGCGTAAACAAATTCCACATCAGTGATTCCTACAAAACCCAGCACAGTGCGTAGGTATGGCGTAACGTTGTCAGTTGGTGAATCTTTATGGATACCACCGCGAGTCGTTACTACAATCGCCTTTTTACCTTCAATCAAACCTTGAACGCCGTTTTCTGTGTATTTGAATGTCACGCCTGCACGAGCAATCAAATCAATCCAGTTTTTAAGCTGAGTCGGGATGGTGAAGTTGTACATTGGAGCGGCAATAACCAAAGTGTCTGCGGCCTTTACTTCTTCAATAAGGGTGTCAGACAAGTCGACCACCGCTTGCTGTTCTTGTGAAAGATCTTCCGTAGCGCGCAGTGCAGTCGCAACGGCGAAGTCCAAAACAGGTAGAGGGTTTGCAGCCAAATCACGAACAGTAAGCTTGTCTTGGTCTACATTTTTGATGAAGTTTTCAACCAATTTGTTTGATTGAGAGTAATCGCCAAGGATGCTTGATTTTAGAGCTAGTACACGAGACATAATGGTTATTCCTTAAATAAGTGCTTTCGACTATGGGAGCTATTATAAGCAACGTAAGTGAGTTCAAAAGCCTAGCGATTCGCTGAACATGTTCGAAAAAATTGAATGAGCTTTCGGTTATCTTGTTACAGATCTTGTGTGATACAATCCGCGCAGTTTTTGTAATGAAAAGAATAGGAAACGCTTTGACTTCGTCACAGCCCCCAAAAAAGAATCTAGCTGAAGAGCAAGCGACACCGTCAAATGGTGCGCAAAAAGCGACAGCGAAACAAGCTCAAACACCTCAGGCTCAAGTGAATAGTGCTGCATCTCTGCGTAAAGCGCTGAATCAGTGCATGATGCGCGACCGTTTCCGCTTGAGTAAACGTATTTCTGGTGCAAGCAAAATTAAGAAGGACGCAGCGCGTAATGCTGTGTTCGACGAAATCGCATTAGACATCGCCCAATCCATGATGGTTGTGGAGCAACGTAGTAGCTACAAACCAACGATTGAATACCCTGAAATTCTTCCAGTCAGCCAAAAACGCGACGATATTGCGAAAGCGATCGAAGAAAACCAAGTGGTTATCGTCGCGGGTGAAACCGGTTCAGGTAAAACCACTCAGCTACCCAAAATCTGTGCTGAGCTTGGTCGCGGTAAATTTGGTCTGATTGGTCATACTCAGCCTCGTCGTCTTGCAGCGCGTTCGGTTGCTAACCGTATTGCCGAAGAGATGGAAACCAAGCTTGGTGAGTTTGTTGGTTACAAGGTTCGATTCAACGATCAGATCTCTGAAAATACCCAAATCAAATTGATGACGGACGGTATCTTGCTAGCTGAAATTCAGCATGACCGTTTCTTGAATCAATACGACACCATCATTATCGATGAAGCGCACGAGCGCAGCCTCAACATCGATTTCATCTTGGGTTACTTGAAAGAGTTGCTGCCACGTCGTCCTGATTTGAAAGTGATCATCACGTCGGCAACCATCGACCCAGAACGCTTCTCAAAACACTTCAACAATGCACCAATCATTGAAGTATCGGGTCGTACTTACCCAGTAGAAACACGTTACCGCCCACTAAGCGGTGATGACGACAATGATCGTGACCAGCTTGAAGGCATCTTCGAAGCGGTAGATGAACTGTGCGATGAAGGTTTAGGTGACATCCTGATTTTCATGAACGGTGAACGTGAAATCCGTGATACCGCAGATGCATTGTCCAAACGTAATCTGAAGAGCACGGAAATTGTGCCGCTTTACGCACGTTTGTCGGCAGGTGAGCAGAATAAGATTTTCCAACCTCACACTGGTCGCCGAATTGTACTGGCAACCAACGTGGCAGAAACCTCGCTAACTGTTCCGGGCATTAAATACGTTATCGACCCGGGTACGGCGCGTATCAGTCGATACAGTTACCGTACTAAGGTTCAGCGTCTTCCAATCGAGCCAGTTTCTCAGGCGAGTGCGAACCAGCGTAAAGGTCGTTGTGGTCGTGTGGAAGAGGGTATCTGTATTCGTCTGTACTCAGAGGAAGATTTTGAGTCGCGCCCAGAGTTTACTGATCCTGAAATCCTGCGTACCAACCTAGCGTCGGTTATCTTGCAAATGACGGCACTTGGTTTGGGTGATATTCAAGCGTTTCCATTTGTGGAAGCACCGGATAAACGTAACATCCAAGACGGCGTACGTTTGCTGGAAGAGCTTGGTGCGATTAACTCTGAGGTAAAAGACCCGAAAAAACGCCTGACTTCCATTGGTCGCCAATTAGCGCGTTTGCCAATCGATCCGCGCTTGGCGCGTATGGTATTGGAAGCACCAAAATATGGTGCGCTTAAAGAAGTGATGATCATTGCAGCGGCCTTGTCGATTCAAGATCCACGCGAGCGTCCTTCCGACAAACAACAATCGTCAGACGATAAACATCGTCGCTTCTTCCATGAAGAGTCGGACTTCCTGACATTTGTGAATTTGTGGGAATACATCCAAAAGCAGCAAAAAGCCTTGTCTAGCAATCAGTTCCGCAAACAGTGTAAGCAAGACTATTTGAACTACTTGCGCGTTCGCGAGTGGCAAGACGTGTACTTCCAAATTCATCAGTCGATGCGTGAGATGGAGTTCAAGCTTAACGATGAGCCCGCTTCTTACCATGGCGTACACAGTGCCATTTTGGTTGGTTTGCTGTCGCACATCGGCATGAAAGACCAAGAAAAGAATGAATATCAAGGCGCGCGTAATGCTCGTTTCCATATCTTCCCTGCATCAGGTCTATTCAAGAAACAGCCTAAGTGGATCATGTCTGCTGAGTTGGTGGAAACCTCAAAACTTTGGGGTCGTATCATCGCAAAGATTCAGCCAGAATGGATTGAACCGTTAGCTAAACACCTTATTAAACGTAGTTACAGCGAACCACATTGGTCGAAGAAACGCGCTGCGGTGATGGCGCACGAAAAAGTGATGCTTTACGGCGTACCAATCGTACCGAAACGCTTGGTCAACTACGGCAGTATCGATTCGACCGTAAGTCGCGAAATCTTCATTCGTAGTGCATTGGTTGAGGGGGAATGGGAAACCAAACACGCGTTCTTTAAGCAAAACCGTAAGCTTCTGCAAGAAGTGGAAGAGCTTGAGCATAAATCTCGTCGTCGTGACATCTTGGTGGATGATGATGAGCTGTTTGATTTCTATGACCAACGTGTTGGTACTGAAGTCGTTTCTGGCAAACACTTCGATACGTGGTGGAAAAAGGCATCTAAAGAAAATCCGGAACTGCTGAACTTTGAAAAAGAGATGCTGTTCAAGGGTGATGCTAGCCATGTGACCGATTTGGATTACCCGAACTTCTGGCATCAAAATGGTTTGAAGCTCAAATTGAGTTACCAATTTGAACCAGGCGATGATAGTGACGGTGTCACAGTGCATTTGCCGTTGCCGATTTTAAACCAAGTTGAACCAGCGGGTTTTGATTGGCAGATCCCAGGTTTACGCCATGAGCTTGTGGTTAGCTTGATTAAATCGTTGCCAAAGACAATTCGTAAGAACTTTGTGCCTGCGCCAAACTATGCCGATGCATTCTTAGCACGTGTCACGCCAATGGAAGCGCCGCTGCTAGATTCATTAGAGAAAGAGTTGCGACGCATGACGGGCGTAGAGGTACTGCGTGAAGACTGGAACTTGGAACAAGTACCTGAGCACTTGAAAGTCACGTTCCGCGCGGTTGATCATCGAAATCGTAAACTGAAGGAACATAAAGACCTTCATGAACTGAAAGAAAGTTTGAAAGACAAAGTTCAAGAAACGCTTTCCAAAGTTGCGGATGACGATATCGAACAGCAAGGTCTGCATACGTGGAGTTTTGGCGAATTGCCGAAAGTGTATCAACAAAAACGTGGCGGCTACGATGTAAAAGCGTATCCGGCGCTTGTTGATAGCAAAGACAGCGTTGAAATCAAACTCTACGAAACCGAATTTGAGCAGATCACCGCAATGCGCGCTGGCCAGCGTCGTTTGATTTTGTTGAATGTACCGTCTCCAATTAAATATTTGCACGCTAACTTACCGAACAAATCGAAGTTGGGGTTGTATTTTAACCCTTACGGCAAGGTGCTTGATCTGATAGATGACTGCATTGCCTGCGGTGTCGATAAGCTTATTGAAGAGCAGGGTGGTTTAGTTTGGGAGCCAGAGAAGTTCGAAGCGTTGAAAGAACACGTTCGTGCTGAATTGGGTGACACCGTTGTAGAGATCGCTCAACAGGTTGAGACTATTCTGACCACGGCGTTTAGCATCAATAAGAAGCTAAAAGGCAAGATCGACTTCACAATGGCGTTTGCTCTGTCCGATATCAAAGCACAAATTGAAGGCTTGATCTTCAAAGGCTTTGCAACGGAATGTGGCTGGAAGCGCTTGCCGGATATTCTTCGCTACATGCGCGCGATAGAGCGCCGTATGGAGAAGTTGCCAATCGATCCAAACAAAGATCGTTTACATATGCTGAAGATTGAATCTGTGACTCAAGACTATAAAGAGTTGCTGAACAAGATCCCGAAAGGTGTGGCCATTCCTGAAAATGTAAAAGAAGTGCGTTGGATGATTGAAGAACTTCGCGTGAGTTACTTTGCTCAACAATTAGGCACTCCTTATCCTGTTTCTGATAAACGAGTCAAAAACGCGATTGATGCTTGCTAATCAACCAGTAAAATAGTGTCAGATTTGTAATTATCGCTTAAGAAGTTGCTGGTACACTAATTGCTAGTAACTCAATAAGCATTATTTTTTAGTTCCGGGAGGCAATAGTTCGCCTCCCTTTATTTGTAGTACCAACGACTGAGTTATGCAGACGTGGGAATAATAAAGAGTAAAGGTAGATGATGAAAAAAACTCTATTAGCAGTGGCGCTACTTGGCGCATCTTCTGCGGCAATGGCGGATTCTTGGATTTACGGTGGTGCAACAGTAGGTCAGTCTGACTACAAAGGTGAAACGGACACATCATACTCTGTTCACGTTGGTACAGGCATTCTACCTATCATTGGTGTTGAAGCTGGTGTAACACAACACGGTGAGTTCAACGTAAATGGTCAAGACACTAAGCTAACTTCTTACTACGCAGCACTTAAGCCAAGCATCGACTTCGGTCCGCTACACGTGTACGCAAAAGGTGGTTTCCATCAGTGGGACAAAAAAGTGAAAGGCGGCAAAGACGATGACGATTTGGACCTAATGTACGGTGTGGGTGCTGAGTACTTCATTTTTGGCCCAATGTCTGTTGGTGCTAGCTACATGAACTACACTGCTGGTAAAGACGATATCAGCACGTTCTCTGTTAACGCAACACTACATTTCCTATAAGCGTCAAGCTTTCTAACACCATATGAAACACACCGGCTTTATGTCGGTGTTTTTTTGTCTGGAAGTCACAAAACAAAAGTTGAACATAAATTATTCACTTTTAGAGTCTTAAAATGCCTATGCTTTCCAATATATAGTGGCGATTAAATGCGCATATTTGCGTAATGTTTCGCTTAGGAATCGATCAGGAAGGGATAGTATGAAAAAAACACTCTCGTTATTCGCTCTAACGTTGTGCTCAACGTCAGCAATGGCTGACTCTTGGATTTACGCTGGTGGTCAAATTGGTCAGTCCGATATCGACAGCGAAAATGATACAACTTATGGTATTCATGTCGGTACTGGTATTTTGCCATTCATTGGCATTGAAGCAGGCTACTTTAACCACGGCAAAGTGGATTTATCTTTGAGTGGCAGCAGGGGTAGTGCTGATTTTGATTCATTCTATTTAGCGGCGAAACCTAGTATCGACTTCGGCCCGTTACACGTTTACGCAAAAGGCGGCATCAATGCATTCAACGTTGATTATGACGGCGGACTGAGAAACTTAGACAAAGATGATGGCGTCTCTTACATGTATGGTGTTGGTGCCGAATACTTCTTGCTTGACAATGTGTCTGTGGGCGCGAGTTATCAAGCGTTTGGCGTGGATATTGAAGGCGATAGCGATACCGTTAGCAGCGTAACAGGGAACATCACCTTCCATTTCTTATAACGCTCGCTGGATGAAAGGTTTGCTGATTTGGTTTCGTCGTTAATTGTGAAACCAAATCAGCGCAGGTCTTCTCTATTTGCGCTGTGACTGGCTATGAACTTAAGTCTTTCTTGTGTCTTTTCTAGTCTACAACCTACGACAAAATCAATCGTTAGACCTCATAATTTTTGTGTTGATATTATTTCCCCTTCATCTGTCTCGAATTGAGCTTAAAATGCAATAAATCACGACTTTTTGCAAAAATATGTGATTGCTGCTAAAATTTGTCCCGCTTTAAAACTTTAGAGTTCAAATTAATGGAGGGCGGTATTGGAGTTCTTCTCACCTGAGGGGCGTTTCAAATTCACGTTAAATTTGTATTTATGGATAATGCATTTAAAAAATATAGTATTGATACAACCGATTATCAGGTTGGACAGGATAACGTTCAAAAGTGGGGATTCGATATACATAACCCGGTTTTTGGCATTAGTGCGGGGCTCGTTGTTTTCTGTCTGATTTCACTTCTTCTTGTTGAGCCAACCACTGCTCGTGACGTATTAAACGGTCTAAAAAACGGAATTATCGAACAGTTTGATGCGTTTTTTATGTGGTCGACAAACTTCTTCTTATTGTTCGCCGTTGCTCTTCTTTTTTCTCCGCTAGGTAAAATCCGCTTAGGTGGCAAAGAAGCAACGCCGGATCACTCAACCGTTTCTTGGTTGTCGATGCTTTTCGCCGCGGGTATGGGTATTGGTCTTCTGTTCTGGAGTGTGGCTGAGCCGACCGCGTATTTCACTGATTGGTGGGGAATGCCACTTAACGCAGTACCATACACCGAAGAAGCAAAATCCCTTGCGATGGGTGCCACTATGTTCCACTGGGGTGTGCATGGTTGGAGTATTTACGCACTCGTTGCACTAGCATTAGCGTTTTTTGCCTTTAACAAAGGTTTACCACTTTCATTGCGCGCGGCGTTCTATCCAATTTTTGGTGACCGTGCATGGGGTTGGTTAGGTCACGTTATTGATATCCTTGCCGTTTTGTCGACGCTATTTGGTCTTGCAACGTCGCTAGGTCTAGGTGCTCAGCAGGCGACCAGTGGTATTAACCATGTCTTTGGTCTAGAAGGCGGCATTGGTACACAAATGATTGTGATCACCTTCGTTACCTTTATCGCGGTGTTATCAGTGATTCGTGGCATTGATGGTGGTGTTAAGCTACTGAGTAACGTCAATATGGTGGTTGCGTTTGCGCTGCTTATTTTCATTACCTTCATCACGTTTGATACGGCGTGGAGCTCGCTACGCGACACAACAATGGCTTACATTGAAAATATTATTCCATTGAGTAACCCTCACGGTCGTGAAGATGAAACTTGGATGCACGGCTGGACGGTATTCTACTGGGCTTGGTGGGTATCTTGGTCACCGTTTGTTGGTATGTTTATCGCGCGTGTGTCTAAAGGTCGTACGGTTCGAGAATTCTTATTCGCAGTCATCGTTATTCCTACAGTTGTTACTTTGATTTGGATGTCTGTGTTTGGTGGTATCGCGCTTGACCAAGTGGTGAATAAAGTTGGTGAGCTAGGTGCAAATGGCCTAACTGATATTTCATTGACTCTGTTCCATGTTTACGATGCGCTTCCGTACAGCTCAGTGATTTCAATGCTTTCTATCGTGCTGATTCTGGTATTCTTTATTACATCGTCAGACTCTGGCTCGCTGGTTATCGATAGTATTACCGCCGGTGGTAAGATTGATGCACCAGTACCGCAACGCATTTTCTGGGCGTGTATTGAAGGTGCAATTGCAGCCGTAATGCTTTGGGTTGGTGGTAAAGAAGCCCTGCAAGCATTGCAATCAGGCGTTGTTGCAACAGGATTACCGTTTACTTTTGTTCTGCTGTTGATGTGTGTCAGTTTGGTGAAAGGGTTAAGAACTGAACTGCCAGCTTACAAATAAATACAACGCGATCCATGATTGAGTTTAAATGCCGAGCCTAATGTGCTCGGCATTTTTTATTTCTACTTTTCTTTTCCAATAATTTCGTTACAGTTTAGGCTTATTTCCACCTCATTAAACTGCATTATGTCACTGGCTAAACTCATTCTTATTCGTGGACTTCCGGGTTCAGGTAAAACAACCTTAGCAAAACAACTGGCAATAGAGCTTGGTGCTAAGCATTTTGAAGCTGACATGTATTTTGAAAATGATGAAGGTGATTATCACTTTGAACCGGTTCAATTACCTCAAGCGCATGAGTGGTGTTTTCAGCAAACTAGAAAGTGGTTGAACAAAGGGAGAGTCGTGATTGTGAGCAATACGTTTGTTCGACATTGGGAGATGAAGCGTTACATGGACTACTGCATGAAGAAGCGCATCGAGGTGGAAATTAAAGTGTGTCACGGAGCGTATCAAAGCATTCATGACGTGCCACCAGCGACGATAGAAAAGATGCGCCGCCAGTGGCAAGAGTGACCGTTACCAGAACCGGAAGTTATTGACCTCGTCCGTCAATCATCACAACGAATGTTTTGCTCATGATTGAAAGGTCCATTGAAATCCAAGAGTAAAACGAACCTAAGCTTAGTGCGTAACTGTGGTCAAACCCAACTTTGCGTCTTACATCTTCAATGCATGCATCATAGCCTTGGTTAACCTGAGCTAAGCCTGTGATACCCGGTAACACGCCATATGTGCGCTCTACAAAATAGGGGATTTCATCTTCTAATTTCTGGTAGAAAGCTGGGCGTTCTGGGCGCGGCCCAATCATCGACATTTCACCTCTCAACACATTAAACAGTTGAGGTAGTTCATCTAAACGCGTTTTGCGTAAAAAGCGTCCTACTGGCGTGATGCGGGGATCATTTTCAGTTGCCCATACTGCGCCAGAGCGTTGCTCTGCATCAATATACATGGTGCGAAACTTCATGATTTGAAAAAGATCCATTTTTTCTGGTGTGCAGCGTCCTACTCGCAATTGGCGATAAATCACAGGGCCTTTCGATGTGGTTTTGATCGCTAGCGCGATAAATGGGAATAGTGGTGCAGTGACGACCAAAATAAGCATTGCAACCAGTACATCAAACGTTCTTTTTGCGTGGCATACATTTGAATCGTAGCGTGAGTTTTTCATGATGCTTTCCTTATTGGTTGACGCGTTTCCAACGTCCATTTTCCATTCCGAGCAAATACTTCATACCGCCGATAAAGTTGGCGAGATGACCAATGACGATGTAGCTAATCAGCTTAAAAGGTTTAATAGTGTTAAGTGCTGGCATTAAGTAAGTAATAAGCGCGATGCTGTAAATACCAACTTGTGCGAACAGCATTACTTGAAACAGCGGACTGTGTGCCAGTAGTAGTGAGCAAATAAAGCAAACAATCATCAAATAGGGTGTTGCTAAGCGCAGAACCTTTCCCGATAGAAATGCAAAGGCAGTGCCACGATAACGAGGTAGCAGTAATTTCTTTAATTGCATGAGCTGCTGCATGTTACCCGCTGAAATTCTTAGGCGTCGTTTGAAATCTGCGTCGTCTGAGCTTTGTTCGAGCTCAAGAGCCAGCATGTTTGGCTCGTAAATAGCGCTATAGCCTCGCAAAACGATTCTCATAGGGAGAATAAAGTCGTCATTAATGGTGCTAACTTCCAGTGGTTCAAATAAGTGAGTTCTGAAAGTGTAAAACGCACCGTGGGAACCAATCGTTGAACCTAACAAGGATTCTTGGTGCTTTACTCGAGACTGGTATTGCCAATACGCCGCTTCACCTTGGTTATTAGTGCTCATTATTTGATATGTTGCGTTAACCACTCCAACGTTCTCATTTTGATAATGCTGACTAGCTAGCAACAGAGAATCGCAAGAAATCAATGCCGACGTGTCACTCAGTGCGGTAATGTCCGAGCTAACATGACGCATTTCTTCGTTGAGTAGGGCAACTTTACCGCTATTGATTTGGTGATCATTAATAATGAACAGAGTATCAGAGCAGATTGCTTCTTGAATTGTCGCTTGAGCAATCTCGGCTGTGTTATCTGTGCAGCCATCACATGCGATCACTACTCTTAACTTATCCCTTGGGTAATCTAGGCTCGCAAGGTTACGGATCTTCTCTGCTATCCATTGTTCTTCATTGTAGGCGGGCACGATGACAGTAATAGAGGGTAGCTGGCTGTCTGTTTTGGAGGCTTTGTAAGCTCGCTCTACAAATGGTGCTTTGGTTTCGTCTTGCTGTTTTAAAGGAAGCCACTTAAGGAGCAGTGGATACCCAACGTGATGATAGACAATCAAAAACGCGGATAAACCAAACCCTATAATCCAAAGTAAATCATTCATAGCTAGCCTCCTTGGCCAAACGTGAGTAGCGACTCACCATGTCTCTGATATCAAAGTGTTTGAGAATAAAAGTTCGAGGAGAATGGTGTGATGATTCCAGTTGCTGTGATAACGCTTCGGCCAACGAAAACACGCGATTTGCTTCAACCAGTGTGCTGTTGTTCGGACAGAGCGTCTCTTTCACGCCGCCAACATCCGTCGCGACGCAAGGAATGTCACATGCTTGAGCCTCGAGGGTTGAGAGAGGAAATCCCTCTTGAAGTGATGGTAAGCAAAACAAGTCTAGGCTTTGGTAAAAGCTGGGCATATCGTCGACCAAGCCTAAAAAGGTTACTCGATCTTCAAGTTTTAACGTTCTAACTTGTGCTTCCAATTGAGCTCGCTGAGAACCATCTCCAGCAATGGCTAGGTGTGTGTTTGGCGTAAGATGAGAGAATGCTTCGATAAGCACTTTATGGCCTTTAACTGCTTCTAGACGCCCGGCAACGCCAATCACGATTTTGTCGGTTGGAAGTTCAAACAAGTGTCTTGTTGCCGTTTGGTCACCGCTTTTAAACTTCTGACAGTCAATCCCGTTATGGATAGTACAAACTTTGCGATACTTTAACTTGGTCTGTATTTGATGGGCGACGAAGTTAGCATCGGCAACCACTTGCGGGCGAATCATCGTTAGCAAAAGGGACTGTAGTTGAGCTGATTTTTTGTTATTAAGGTGCCATGCGTCGTGCTCGGTATGAATCACTACAGGTACGTGCGCTAAACGTGCAGCAATACCACCATACAGAAGTGGGCCGATATGGTGAGTGTGGACCACGTCTGGTCGCATTCTTTTTATCATTGAAGTCAGTGTAGCGATGGTCTTCCCGCTGAATCCAGGTCTTTTATTAAGAAAGTGCAGTTGGCCTTGGTAGGGCAATAGTTTTTGCCAGCATTGCAGTGCTTGCGCTTTGCTTCCCTCTAAACTTACGACAAAAACGGAATGGTTTGGCTGCGCAAAACGAAGCATTTCTAGTACGAGCGTTTCTAAGCCGCCAGGAGCTAAGTGCTGCACGACGTGTAATATCACTTTTTTGCTGTGCTTAGTGTTATTGTGCTTTTGTCTGACTTCCATTTTCAAACCCTCGTTGAGTTCTTTGTTTATTTAGGAATTGCAGACAACGTGCCAAGAAATTAAACATTTAAAAACAATAAGTTAGCTTCAGTTCTTGTGAGGTTCTATGTTTATTCTCAATTTGAGATTCATATTAGTGGACATGCTATGAGGCTGTATAAGGCAGTAGTAAAAGAAAAGCACTCGCCGACCGAGTGCTTGTAAATGAGTTCTTATGGCGGTTAGTTTCCGTACACTACGTTAGGTAAAGTGGTGATGACAGGAACACCAAGGTGTTTTTCTAATGCTCTTTTTGAGCGGATAGAGTTATCGGCTAACTCAAGTATCGTCGCTAATCCAATGCCTAAACCAGCGCCACCAATAAATCCTAAAATGACAAATACAAAACTAGGTAAGTTAGTTGGAATCGTTGGCGTGAACGGTTCATCAATGATTTTTACGCGCTTATTCTCTTCAAACTCTCCCAAAGAACCCGTTAGTTGGGCCATCTCATAGCGTTCGACGAGTTCATCATACATTTCTCTCTTCACTGCGACGTCACGAGCTAAGCGGTTGATTTCTGTTGCTGTGCTCCCAAATTGGTGCGCATTTCGCTCTAATTCTTGGATCATGTCTCGCAAGCTGTTGGTTTCTTCCGTAAGTGCTTCAAAACGTCCGCGCATCATTTGTAATTGATGTAGTTGGGAGACAAGTAGAGGCTGTGCTTCGCCAAGACTGTTTACTGTGGTATTGCTCGCGATATCCCATAGTTGAGCACTGTTTAGTTCTGGTTGTTTAGAGTTCAAGAGTACCGAGCGTTCCTGCTCCAACCGGTTTAATTCTCGCAACTTACCTTGCACCAAACTATGCGCCTCTGTGTATTTAGCGCGAAGCAGGGTAAGTTCACTACGAATGTCGATGATTTGCTCTTCCAGTTTACCGATAACCGGGTTCGTTTTGGATAGTTGTTGATCCAAACTGCCTAGACTTCGTGAAACACCAGCAAGCTCCGCCTCCTTTTCGGCTAGCGTTTGTTTGAGGCTAGCAAGGCGAGTAAGGCTTTGAGCTTGCATTTCGGGCGTCGCGTCTGAGTAAGTATTTTTATACTCTGCAAAAGCTTGTTCAGCCTTGTCTAGTTCTTCCCTGCGTTTGTTGATATGGATAGTCAAAAAATGACTCGAATCTTTAATCGAAGAACGCTCAGGAGCCAAAAGCTGTTCGACAAAATGCTCTCTGACAGAGAGCAGCATCGACTCCATTCCTTCTGATTTACCACTTTGCAATTGAATTTGAATGAAGTCTTTACCGAGTGGCTGAACAGACAGGCGCGACGCAAGATCTTTTATGATGAACTCTTGCTCTTTTGCACTCATCTCGTCATTGATCAGCGATTGTTCTTTTGCGACAGAATACAAAACGTGTCGGCTTTTTAGCAGAGTACTGAGTGCGCTCAATCGGTCTTTAAGCATTGTTGAGACGGCAAGGTCTT
Source organism: Vibrio sp. 1978 (assembly GCF_033344345.1). NCBI lineage: Bacteria > Pseudomonadati > Pseudomonadota > Gammaproteobacteria > Vibrionales > Vibrionaceae > Vibrio > Vibrio sp. 1978. The sequence continues at coordinate 146,246 of NZ_JAWPOP010000004.1, read as the reverse complement.
GAAGGAACGGGTTCATTTTCGCTGTTTCTTGAATAAGCATGCTGGTGTGAGCAACATAAGTCGTCGGAACCAGCTTACTTACGATGAAACCCAGCACCGGCAAGACAAGCATAGGGATAACGATCATGTAACGACGTCGCCAAGCGCCATGTAGTAATACACTAAGGTTCTCTCTCAAATCGTTCATAGCGTCCTCACTAATTTCTCAACTTGGTTGGCTCTTGCTTCCCAGCTTTGCTGTTGAACATATTGCTTTGAGTTTGCTGGGGGTGGGAGCAAGTGATCGAGACTGGCACATACGTCTTCTAAATTTTGAACTACATGGAGCATATGCTTGTAGGGCATTAATGCAGGAAACGGTGTGCTGATAACAGGGGTTCCTGTTGCCAAGTACTCAAGAAGTTTAAGCGGATTACATGCCTTGATTTGAGCGTTATCAACAAAGGGCAACCAACTGGCATCCCAGTGTTGGGAGTAACGTGGCAGAGTGTGATGCGCTCTCGGGCCCAGGTAGTATACGTTGCATCTTTGTGGAAGTGGATTATCACTGAACTCGTTAGGGCCGATGAACACGAGATCCCAGTCAGGCGCTTGGTCTGCGACTTGGGCAATTAAGTCGTAGTCTAACCATTCAGACAAACTGCCATAAAAGCCCAGCACTTTGCGACCATTATTAGGAAAATCTTCAGCCTTAGGTGCTGGCTCAGAAAACAGACTAAAGTCGACACCGTGAGGCAAAGTGACGGTTTTACCAGATGGAAATCTGGTGGAGAGTGTTTCGCTTGCCGTAAAGATAACGCTGGCCGCATTAACAAGAGTACGTTCGTGCTTGGCCACCGTGTCGTGGTCAACACCAGCTAAAGCGCTAAAGTCATCGCCACAATAGTAAATCAGTCCACGTGGGTTCATTTCTGCACAAAGATCGGCAGCAGTCGGGAGCGACGTCCAAAATACAGGCTTATCAAAACCAAGAGCTTGTAATTGTTTATTGAGTTGGTGTTTCATCATCTTAGCGGCCACTTTTCTTGCTAATGCAGAACTAGGGGCAGGAATGGTGAGCAAGTTGATGATGTGAATGTTTGGGTTTGTTTCAGAGTCCAATGTTGGCTTGTGTGAGCCTACGTTATGAAATACACGAGTGAGTTTGTTTAACGCACGCTGTATGTCTTTAGAATCCAGCTTAGGTTGACGAAGGCCAATGGAGTTCACCCAAAGGATTCGATGGTTCGCTGCTAGTTGCTTGACAATATGCTGAGTGGAAGAGGGTAACCCACCAAAATCTTCTCCAAATACTACGATGTCCGTCATGTGGCTCTCCTTGAGTCTTGGTTATTTGATTACTAATTAAGTGAGTAATCACAATGCGTGCCAAGGAATTAGCCATTTTAAAACAATGAGTTATGGGTTTTGTTTATGTTTGAAACTAGGATTTCTCATTTTGACAATCACTTTGAACGATTCGGCTAACGACAACCGTTAACGCCGCTAGAATGTAAATTGGCCAAGTGAAACCTTGAGTCAGAAACGTACCTGATACGATGGTACCGATAAGCCCACTTAACACGGCGTTTGCTCCTACAGAGAGGGTGTAATCTGATTTTGGTGTCAGCAATGAGATGGAATGCAAAGAGGTGCGGATCAATGACACAATTAAAGTAATGAACACCGCGAGCCCGACAAAACCCGTTTCTGCTAACACGCCAAACCAAGTACTATGGACGGCGTGGTTGATACCATCCCAGTGTGGGCTATAGAAATAGTAATTAAAGTAGAAGTTATCTAGACCTACGCCAGTCAACGGGTGATGCAGCGCCATTTTAAATGCCGCTTCCCACGCATAAAGTCGCCCCATCGCAGAGGCATCTATACCATCCTCAGCGGCTCCCCCCGATTCTCGTCCTGAAATACCAGCGAATGCGTAGAGTACGATCGCTGCGATAGCGCCTAATACCAAGACTAATGTTTTGCTTTTGATGTGTTTAAAAGCAAAGTAGGCAAATACAGACAGTGAACCTAGTAACCCCCCGCGGCTCTGCGTCTCGATGATCGCAAAGAACAAAACCAAACAGGTGATAAGGGCAAAGAGTCTGAGATGCTTGGGGGAATGTTTCTCCATCAATTGACTAACGGTAAAGGCAAGGGGAAACATCAGCACTAGTGCCAAATCGTTAGGATCACCAAGTACGGAACCTATGGATCGTCCTATCGACACGCGCGTCCCTTCAACCAGATCAATGCCATTCGCAGCGTTTTGTAATGCCACTAGACCAATCAATAATCCGGCGAAAATAATTGCTTTTGACATCTGAGCGAGCTGTGAAGGTTTAGTAATAAGCCAGGTGATGGCCAACGTCATAATGATGATTTTCCAATAGGTGTTTTTGAACACCGTTATTGCGATATCACGACTGGAAGCGAATATGATTCCGATGATCACCAGACCCCAAAATATACACAGCCACTTTAATGAAGGGTGCCAAAAAGCTGTAATCTGGCGGCTTATAAGAAGGTGAAAAGCGAGTGCGGCGAGTGCCCCCAATGATAACAGTAATGGGATCTTGAAGTTATAGATAACAGGAAAGGCTTCGTGAATACGAAAGAATGAAAAAATAACGAACAGTGTGACAAGCCAAAACGTTTGATTGAGAACAAACAGTAACGCGAGTGGTGCGAAACACAACGCAACAATCAAAATGGGATGAGGCATAACAACCCAAAGCAGGCCGATACCGACAGTGATCGTCAGTGCTGCGATGGACTGTTTTGTTCTCACCTTGGTTTCATTCATAACGAGTATCTCTTCACCTGTCCACGCCGTTTCACTATGTATCGAGTGAGAGCATTGAGCGTCTCTTTAGTCATGTAGCGAGTGGCTATCCCTGCCAGCAAACTGCATGTCAAAATGCAAATTGCGATGGCGATTCCTATTGATTGTGAAGAGTGAAGCAGGAACAGTGCCACACCGGATATAATCTGTAATAAAACCATCAGACTTAGGTGAAAAGGCAACGTCATACATTGTTGGCCTACTACATAAGTCAGGCCCAGCTTACACAGTTGTGCGTAATAAAGCGCAATGAACACACCATAAATACCCAGAGAAGATAAGCCAAACAGCAAAGCAATCGCAACGCACGCAGAGACGACATTTATACCCAGTAGCCAGCGAGTACGACGCTTGTACAAAATGGAGATGTTAATCAACTCACTCCATTCTTTTAACATGGCGATAGGTAGCAAGAATAAGCTGAATAGTACCGCCTCATGATAGGTTTCTGGCAGTAAGTAGGTGATCATCACCATTGCTAATGTACCGACCACTACACTCAAACCTGTAATGTAAATCATACCTAAGTGTGTGATGCGCACTGCTTCAGTGTTCTTGCGCCCTTCTAAGTAGTTAAATCGACGTGGCATCCACCACATGCCAAACGGCTGCACTAAAATACACATGCCCACTGCAAATTTTACCGCTATCGCGTAAATCCCTAACGTCGCAAGAGAAGTGTTGGCACCAATGAACCAGCGTTCAGCGCCATTGAGACAAAATGCTACTAAACCGGCCATCATCATTGGTAGGCAGTAGTTTAGGTATTGTTTTGCCAATGTCAGCTTAGGCAGGGTGACATTGTAACGGTTAACGATGTGCAGCCAAACAAATTGAGTAATAGCAGCCAACAAGCCACCCCACAAAACAGAAATAACATGGGGATGAACAGACAGCGCCGCGACGATAAAAATGACCTGAAAAATGGTGGTAGTGACCATGACGTTAAGCAGAGTTCTTGCTTTGTCGTCTTGTGTTCTTAACCAGGCAGTGCCGATTGCAATACTGCCTTCTAGAACGATGGCAAACATAACAATAGCAAATTCGACTCGCGTAAAAGGCGCGGGAATGGGGGCGATTAAAATGATAGTGAGCAAGCTAAGAGCGACGACGCCAGCGATGAGTAAAGCAAGTGAGTACAGCTGGTTTAGTAGGCTTGTGCGCGTATTTTTATCCTTTTCAACGCCGACGAATCGATAAAGCGCTTCATGCAAAGCGAAACTGACAAACAAGGTCGTAACAACACCAAAGGTTGTTAGAAGCTCAAGCTTGCCCATTTGTTCTGGTGAGAGAAAGTGGGGCAATACAGGCAGCATGATTAGGCTGATGCTTTTATTGATCACTAAGGCGATAGCAAATAGCGTCATGTTGGTCATTGCTTTAGACATGATCATATCCTTTGATGTCTCGCGGTGTCTTGAGTGTGCAATCATTGTTGGTAGCAATTTCGGCAGCAAGGTGCTGGGCGATTGGCAAATAACAACGTTCGGCTGTGTATAGTTGAGAAACATTGAGTGCTTCGATACCCATCGTTACTTTCATCCACGGCGATTCATTCAAAAGGCGAATTGCGTTGTGTAACGAAGCCACATTGTTAGGCGAGTATTTAATACAATTTCGGCCGTGAGTTAACACGCGGTCCCAATAACTATCATCATGTGGAATGACGACACACATACCTGCAGCGAGCGCTTCCAAAATAGATAACCCAAAAGGTTCGTTGAGACTGGTGGAAACAAACACACCACACTGTGAACGCAATTCATCTAAGTTGTTTGGGCACTCATGCCATTCAACACCTTGTGTGTTGAAGTCCGGTGTTGAATATTCCACACCTGCCACGTTAGGTTTGATGTAACACACGGTGGATTTGATCTTTTTCGACTCATCAAGTGTTAAAGCATCAAGCAAAAGATCGATGTTCTTCCATTTTAGTAAGCTAGCTGCCCAGAAAACGCGGCTTGAAATCGGATTCGCTTGTTTTGGCCAGCGATCTTTCGATAATCCATTAACAAACGTAGATGTATTCAAACCACACCAATAGCGTTCGGTGGCTGGCTTCTCTGTTTTGAGGTAGGCCTGTAATGCTTCTACCATTGATTCGCGGGTGTTTGCCAAGTAGTAAATTGCCGATGCTTTTACTAAGCAGTAGCCAGCAGATCTCGATCGTCCGATAGGGCCATGAACCATCTGTACCACAGGCTTTTTGCTAATTAATCGTAGTAAGTACAAAGGCATATCATTACTTGGGCAAGATAGGCCCAAAAAGCTATCTATTTTTGGCAGCTTCATGCACGCGTAGAGAAGTTGGAGAAAGTAGTAAGCGTTCATCAACCAGTAGGTCAGGCCATGAGTCGAGTTAAATGGTGATGGTTTTATTTTTATAACTTGCACACGCGGTGTATCACTAAGCAGTGACGCCCAATGCTCTGGATTTGTAGTGAGTAGATAACCAATCACGTTCAGCTTATCGCACTGCTTAAGGAGCTCTGCATTCGCGATTTTGGATCCACCTTGCATTGGGATGGCGTCGAACATCAATACACGTTTCATGACCGGGCTCCTCAATTGATGCTCAACCAGCGTGAAAGAGGCTTCATGCAGTGAGTCATTGGCATTGGTGTAATGGCGTTATTATTAAGTTCACCTTCGTAAATACGTTCAATAGCGTTGATAGATGCAGTCGTCGTTAAGTGCTGGCTAGCATGTAGGTAAGCGTTTTCCGCCAGCTTGTTTCTTAATGCCGCGTCTTGCATGACTTGTTGAATCGCGTTTAACAGGCTCGCCATTCCACTGTTCTGGTACAGCAATGCAGAGTGATTATGCTCGAACAACTCAGGAATGCCTCCCGTTTTAGGAGCCACGATAGGCAGTTGAGCTAAAGCCGCTTCCCCGAGCACGAGACCAAAGGCCTCTTCATAGGCGCCGCTAATAAAAGCGTCTGCATTACCACACATCCACTCTCCGGCATTGTGTTGCTCCCCGACAAAGTGCACTCGCTCTTGGATACCAAGATCCGATGCAAGCTGTTGCAATGCTTCTCTTTCTTCGCCGTCACCAACAATAACAAGGTGAGGGTTGTTGTGGTGGTAGTTGTGCATGCGCATTGCGCGAATAAGGCGGTCGAACCCTTTGCGCTTAATCAGCGAACCCACCGACAGAAAGGTAAAGGCCTGTGATGGGATTCCGAGGCGATCTTTAATGTCGATGGGTGTATCCACGCCTTGAAGTGACACGCCGTTGTGTACGACATGAAGTTGGTTTTGTGGGTAGCCGTCCTGAAGAATTTCGCGTCCAACATCTTTGCTAACGCAAATCAATTTTGGAGAGAGGTGAAGTCCGAGAGAGAAGCGATCGCGCAATGTATAATGGCAATGAAGTTGCGTGACAAGTGGTATATGATTCATGCGAGCAGCCAAACACATCCATTGACAAGGGCCGCCGCTATTGACGTGTACCAAGTCGATGTTGTGCTTTTCGATCAATGCTGAGCCTTGTTTGATAAGGCTATTCCACCCGCTAATATCCCAGCGCGGAGCGCTCCAACCACCCACCAAATTGAAGGCTGAATGTTCCGCTTCAATTCCGAGCGATTGGCACTTATCGATTAATGGTTGGCAGTTGGACCATACGAATGGCTCAAACTTATCGCGGTCGATTCCTGAAATGAGATCCAGAAGCACCACTTCACTGCCGCGAATCCAATTATCACCATAATGAACATATAGAATGCGTTTTGGCGTAGTCATAAGTCACCTCTGTCTCATCATTAATCTGCGTTAACTGCTGAGCTGCAATAGAGATGCCAAAATATGCCATTAGTTTATGTGATTGAATCTTATGTGATATTTATGTTTGGAACTCATCATTCTCATATTGAGAACCAATATGGATTAGTGATCCGTTTCAATTTGATATTTTTGTAGCAATACGGGAATCACACTTTGCGCTGAGAAATCATCAATGATGGTTTGTCGAGCATTCTGGCGAATGAGTGATTGTTGCGCTTCACCAATCGACATCCAGTCATGAAGACATTTAGCAAGAGAGGGAATGTCTTCGACGATAAAACCATTTTTACCCGTTTGGATAATATCTGGAAGACGACCTACACGTAAGCTCATCACGGCAATGCCTCTCGACATGGCTTCAAGCGCCGCCATTGGAAGACCCTCATAACGAGAAGAGATGATAAGTACGCTGATATTTTCCCAAACACCTTCCATATCGGTTTGATGGCCGAAGAAAGTCACATTTGGAGGGGCAGTTTGATTAAGCGATTCTTTTTCTGGGCCATCACCGTACACACTAAACTGTAATGTTGGACAGAGCCTCGCTACCTCAATAAATTGATCGGCGCCTTTTTCCTGACTCAATCGGCCGACAAAAGCGATCTCCTGATAGTTGAGTTGACTGTTGGGAATCGAAACAAAGTTATTCAGCAGTTCTGAAGAACAAAAAACTTTGCGCTGAATACTTGGACTGACAGCAAAGCAATAGTCAGATAGGCTGCCTGAGCTTCTATCAAGCCAATCGTATAGCCATAGCTTCCCTGAGGACGATTCACCAGCATGATAAGTTGAAATCAAACGAGGAAACGTACGGGTGAGCAGTTTGGCGCAGCGCGACAAAATCGACGCTTTATAACCATGGGAGTGAACCACTGAGGGTTGGTGATTGGCGACAGCGCTTGTTAGGTGTTTAATTTTTAAAGCTTTATTGGGCTCGCCAGACAAATAGTTTAAGTAACTCACAGGGATCGCGGCTTCTTTTGCCTTCTGTACAATTTGAGCGGCTGGCGAATACTCAGTGGTTAGCACAACTCGAGCTTTGTTTCCAAAGGCGATTAATCCCCGAGCTAGCTCGATAACGTGACTTTCAATGCCGCCGAATAGACGGCTATCAAGCAAGATCCAAATTTCACCAATGGCAGGTTTATCAAGATTGTTCGAGATTAATTTCATCCGCTTCCCACGCTTGTTTTTTTCGGTAAACCGTAGATGGGCTTAACTCCAGCATGACAGCGGCGTTGAGGACGTTGCCATCACAGTACGCAATTGCGTTTTGAATTGCTTCACGCTCTACTTGCCACATAGGGCGAATGGTTCCATCAGAGTTAAAGTACGGTGAGGTAGCAGCAGAGGCCGGTGTACCAGGCTGCTCTGCTGCGGTAATCGACGGTTCGACCGCAGAAGGTGAAGGTTCCTCAGTATAAACAGGTGGTGGTGTGATTGGTGCAATGTTTGTTGACTCTTGAGCAACATGCGCAGGCGTCGTTGTTTTCGTCACTTTAGACTTTTTAGTAAGTTGAGCGGGTAGGTGGCTCACCGTGACTTTTTCGTCGTTATTAAGCACCACAATGTTACGTATGATGTTTTGTAGTTGCCTTACATTACCCGGCCATTCGTAATGCTTGATGATATGTTGAGCTTCACTGTCGATTGTTGAGAATTTCTTTTTGTCCTGTTTGGCGTAAGTGGTCAAGAAGTGCTTGGCAAGCGTGACGATGTCACTTCCTCGTTCACGTAATGGGGGCATATCGATAGGTATAACGTGCACACGGTAGTATAAGTCTTCACGAAAACGACCTTCTTCTACTTCTGTTAATGGATCTCGGTTAGTGGCACAAATGATTCTCACATCTACTTTCATTTCTCTAGTGCCACCAAGAGGGGTGTAAGTGCCCGTTTGTAGAAAACGGAGCAACTTCTTTTGCATCTCAAGTTCCATTTCACACAGCTCATCAAGAAAAAGCGTACCACCATGTGCCAGCGTCGCCGCACCTTTTCGATCTGTTGTTGCTCCAGTAAAGGCCCCTTTAACGTGACCAAAAATCTCACTTTCCATCAAATCTCGTGGAATAGCCCCACAGTTAATTGCAATAAAAGGCTTGTCTTTACGGTCGCTCTGGCGGTGGACGGCTTCAGCACAAACTTCTTTACCTGTGCCGCTTTCTCCCACAATAAACACACTGGCAGAAGTTGGCGCAACAGCATCAATGGTCTTGTATACCGCCTGCATCGGGAGGCTTGAACCGATGAATCCGTGATAGTTGTGGCGATCAAACTTGGACTGAATATTTTCCACCAAATCTTCCAATTTGGCGCGTTTAAGGTGCAATGCGACTGATGTTTTTAGGCGATCAGCGTTTATGGGCTTTTCTAAGAAATCTTCCGCACCTTTTTGAATTAGATTAACGGCTAAGTCGACGCTGCCGTGTGCCGTAGCAATAATAACGGACGTAGGAATGTCATTCTGGTTGATCCAATCCAACACGTCTTCGCCAGACATGTCGGGCAGTTTCAAATCGAGAATGATGAGCTGAGGTTTGCTTCTTTCAATAAATTGAATCGCTTCGCGACCTGTCTCGACATGAAAAATGTCATAAGGTTCGTCTTTCACATACTGCTTATAAAGTATGGCTAGTGAAGTAGAGTCCTCTACCAGTAACACCCTTGGTCTCATAGTCCCATCCCAACGTAGTTTGTTTCATTTTTTATGATTTTTGTCAGCACTACTATTTGGCATTATGAGTGGTTTATAGCTCTCTAGTGCTGAAAATTCTCAATTTGAGAAAAGCGTTATTTAAGTATTAGCACAAGGTAGGAAATTTGCGAAAAATCCATACTTTTTAATTGATTAAGTTATACCCAAATAATTTCAAGGTGTGTGGCTTGGCGAGGGTGACTGAATTTGGAGCCTAAATTTCTGAGATGATGTCGGCATCGCGCTTTATCAAACGCGATGCTTTGCTAGGGAGTAAGACACTGATACTACTCAAACCCTTGAGCTTTTCGCTTTTCTAACGCATCAAACGATTCATTGGCGAGTTGAGGAAGTGTTTCACAAAGCTCCAATGCTTTTGGTATTTTTCCTTCGACACAGTACTTCTCAATCATTCTTGCTTGTCTTGAAAGCGTTCGATTGCCTAGAGCGAGAGCAGAACTGCCCAGTGTGTGAACCTCGAACTCTAATGTTTGAAGGTCTTTTGTGCTTAATGCTTGCTCTATTTTCTCCATGCGATCGCGTGACTCTTCGACATAGTGATCAATCAAGGTAGGGATGATTTCGGCGCACGTATCTTTGATCATTTGCTGAAGAATATGCTCATCCACTAATTCTTGCTCGATAGTCAATGTGTTATTTATCGTCATAATAGCGCTCCCTATAACATAAACAGTTCGCTTTTTTTAATTTGCTGAGACAGTTTTTCTTTCCACTTTTTTGGTAAGAAACGCAGCTTGGAAACTTGGCGGATTAACTCATCTTTCAGGCTTGGAGTGTGCTTCATGTTCAGTACAGAACCAATCAAGTTCGCATCGCTAGCATCGAGTAGCTTTTTGGCTTGCTCGAGCTGGGTTGCAGTCGTAGAGCCATAATGCGCTACTAACAAAGTAGCATCACATACGCCAGCAATCACTTGAGGCGCAATATTGCTTCGGTTGACACTAAGAAGTGGCGATGTATCTATCACGACGCGCTCGTACTGCGTTAACCATTGTGCAATGTTTTGTTTCAGCGTTGTTGGGTCTCGGTACGCTAACTGAGTGCTGGCGAGAGACGGAGCAGGGAGGCCGACTAAAGTTTGATGTGTATTCTCTCGTGTGATCAAATGGCCAACCTTCTCGTCATCATCAAATTCGTGAACAGTGTGATAAGCGGGTTTGAATAAGTTAAGGTCTACATACAAAGTATTGTGGCCTGCTAAAACCAAGCGCTCTGCAAGAGATGACGCCACGGAAGTGACACCATCTTCAGATTTACAACCCACAACACAAATCGTTTTGTGGCCTTTCTGTTCACTCTGAAGATAAATTTGCTCAATCTCAGCGTGAGTTGCAGGAATAGTCATTACAACGCTCCTATTAACACGATGGTTGTGGTGATTTGTAAAATATCTCTTAATCCGGCCCTCGCTTTTTCAACAAAGCTTTCGTCTTTATGGGGAATGTAAATCGTGTCGCCTGCGCGAATGACTGGCAGTTCATAAATGTTGGCTGTTTTACTAAAGTTCACCAAATCAAATGTTCGGGCTTGGCCCTGGCAGCAAGACATATTGACCACACTGATCTTTTCAAGGTAGGCATTATCAGTTGGTCCTCCTGCTTCCGCTAAGAGATCAAGCACAGTCATGTTGTCATTGAATACGTACCGCCCCGGGTCTCTTACTTCACCTAATACGCGTACCGTGGATTCTTTTGAACGATCTAACCAGTTTTTGTTTTTTTCTGGAATGTAAATGGTATCACCAGGACGAACGTGGGGCAGAATTGACTCATCGCCTGTTTCAAAGTACATCGATAAATTCAATTTACTCACTTTGGCATAACCTAGGCCTCGGTGTGTGACACGAATGTTGTGAATATCTGCATCCATTGTCGGTCCATCGGCGGCAGACAAAATATCCAGAAAATGCATATCTTCGGTGAAACGATAGCGCCCAGGTGCATTGATTTGCCCGAAAACGTATATCGATGCGTCAGAGCTTTGGCTTACCCATTGCGACTTATTATCGGATGGGTCGTCAGGCAATGCATGTACCCTTACGACTGTACCAGCGGAAACTCGAGGTAGGCTTGATGTTGGTGAGCCATCCAGAATGTATTGGTCTAAGTCAAATTGTGTCATTTGACCGTTATTGGCGACTTCAATTTTGGTGGTATCAGCTCGTCGAGTTGGGCCACCAACGTGTGCAAGCAGATCAATCAAATCCATTTCGTCTGACCACTCGATGCGTCCAGGGCGAACAACTTCTCCCATCACTGCGACCGCTCGACTAGGTGCTACTTTTAACCAAGACTTCTCATTGAAATCGGTTTTCTCCGGCACGAAAATCGCATCTCCTGGTCCAACATTTGGTGGTCTGGCTGAAGATAGTCCTTCTGTATGCGCGGTAAGATCGAATTTGATGACTTTGCCATCGGCTTTTATAACGCGAATTTGGCGAGATTCTGCGTAGCGAGTGGGCCCGCCAGCGTTGGCGAGGATATCCATGAAGCTAGCGCCTTGCTTGCCTTCGTATGCCCCAGGATGGGCGACTTCACCCATCACGTAAACCACATTTGCACCTGCTTTGATTTCTTCTTCCTGTTTTGGGACAAAGATGGTGGCACCTGGCAGGATCTCTGGCAGTAGGCTTTGGTCTCCAGTATCAAGGTACTTTTTCAGGTTAAACATGGTTGGGTTATTGTTTGTTATCACGCGAATTTGCTCAACACTGGCATATCGTGTCACGCCGCCAGCTCGCATTACGACATCAACTAGCGTGGTGTTTGGCTTGTATGAGAACGAGCCAGGTGCGTTGACTTCACCAAAGACTTTGATTGCACGAGCGGAATCTGCGCTGTCACCTGAATTCGCGAGTTTTGCTGCATCAAACTCTTGCTCAATATTCCCTACGAGTGGGGAAGCGGGGACAAATAAGACATCCAGTGATTCTAGTTTTGGCAGTTGGCTATTGTCACCCGTATCAAGGAAGCGTTTGTAGTCAAATTCAATGTTTTTATTTCCACGTTTCACGATCATTTTATCAAGCTGAGCCCCAGCGCGCAGGCCGCCAGCTTCGTACACAAACATTTGAATGTTGGACCCAGAAGGTAAGGTATATTCACCGGGTTTGACCACGTAGCCTTGAACGGACACTAACAACTGTTGCTGTTTAATAAAAACTCGAGCGTTGTTAACGTCACGATACACGGTCTTTAGCCTGTCGATAATCACGTCTTGGAGTTGTTTTTCATTGTAGCCGGCCACTAATACAGGGCCGACTTCTGGTAAATTAATTCGTCCACGACGATCAACCTGAAACCCTTGGTTTAACGACGCCTCTCCAGGTAAGTTAATCTGTATTAAATCACCGACCTTAACAGTATTGCTCTCATCCGCTATGGAAGAAGGTACCCACGCGACCAGACACAACAACATTAAGAGGATAAATGGTTTCATCGTGTTCATAGCGCGCCTCCTGCCGTTGGGTTGCGGTTTATTGAGCTATCGCTATCTGAATTAGGGCTAATAACCTCGATGCTTACTCGACGATTAGTTAAACGCACGGCGGATGTTTCACCTTCATAGAGTGGCAGGTTATCTCCGACAGATTTGGTAGTGACTCTCTCTGAAGTGATACCAAATACGGTTAGGTAACGCTTTACTTGTTCCGCACGCGCTTGAGCAAGTTTCTGGTTGTAATCGGGTGTTCCAGTTGCATCCGCATGCCCCGTTACTACAAGAGATAGGTTGGGGTGGTCACGTAAAATGTAGGCTGCTTCTGCCAAATGTCCCATGTACTTCGGGTTGATTTCTGCTGAATCGACAGCAAACTGGTTGTCGATATTAAGTAGTGCATAGATATCCGAGACTATGTTTAGGTCGCTACGTAGAGCTTCAATATCATCGGGCGGTGTGCAAGTGGTTTGGCTCAGTACGTAGTCGAGTTGTTGTTCGAGCTGGTTTAAGCGTCGACGCTGAATCACAAGGTCGTTGGCAGCGTCGAGTAAAAGCCCACCTTCTAACTCGCGCGCAATTCTATTTTGTTTTTCAAGGGCCTGAACAACTGCCGCAGGAAAACACCAGCGCGCGCCCTCTTGGATTAGTGCGTCTAGATGTAACTTGGTCAGTTGCCAATCAAACCTTAACCCATGTTCTGGACCTAAAGGCTCGTCAGGCATCACTGGGGAAAACTGATAATTCTCGATCGAGATATCTTGATAGCTTTCCGCCAAGCCACCTTTCCCGTGTTCTGGGTAGTCAAACGACGAACAACCAAACATGCCGACAACAAGACCGCTTACTGCATATCGTCGTATAAGATTTACCATGCCAACCTCCGTTTAAACCGGTATTTTTAGTGTCCTTTTGAGTTAACGGGAATGGCATGGTTGATACGAAGCAAGCTCATGATTTCTAAAGGTTGGCCTGATACGTTTTCAATACTCATGCTTCTTTCACGTTCAACTAGACGCTTATATAAGTAAACAATGGCACCAATCCCTGAAGAATCAAGAAATTGGACGTGCTGTAGGTTAATTTCGACTTCTTTGTGATGATTGTTGTGAATTACTTCATCAATGTGATGTTGTGCTTGTCGACAGCCACTTGCGTCTAAGTCACCAAAAAACTCAATGGCTAACTTGTCTTGATTGATTTCTAGTTTGCGTAATTCCATGACTCTGTCTCCGTTTGTTTTTCTAATTGGATATAGAGCAGGTAACGTGCCAATTTGAAATTAATTAAAAATCAAATAGTTAAATATTGTTAATGATATTGTTCAATTTGAGAAAGGACTGATTCTCAAATTGAGAATCAAAAACGCACACAGAAATGGTTTGCTTATAAGAGGTGTTGAGCCGAAAGAAGTCGTTAGAGCGGGGGCATCATAATTAGATTCCACCTCGATTGACGAACCATCCGCCTTACGTGAATAACGTGTAACGACTAAATGCAAAACCTGTCATAAAGTTTATGATTACCTTTGCAAATTATTACTAATGTTGATTGTTATGAGTCGAAGAATAACTAGTAATAAATAGGTCATCGAGAGGACTTACGTTTCAATAAAGGCGATTTTTTGTACAAGGTCTTCTTATGCCATTAAAAATGACATTAATTGCGTTGGCTGTTATGGCTGCGTCTTCACAGCCTCAAGCGGATACTTCTCTCGCACCACCAGTTTCTCTTGCACAAAGCTATCAGGATGGCATTGATGTGTCTGAATATTGGTATAGCGAAAAACTTGATGGTGTTCGCGCTTATTGGACTGGGCAACATCTCGTGACGAGAAATGGTAATCGAATCTACGCCCCAGATTGGTTTACAGGACCTTTGCCTGATTATCCGTTGGACGGTGAACTTTGGGCTGGGAGAGGTAACTTCCATCTTGTTCAGCAAACGGTATTAGATAAAACTCCTGTAGAGTCTGCTTGGCGACATATCGACTTTATGATCTTTGATATGCCATATTCCGCTGGTGATTATCGGAAGCGTTATTACAACATCAAAGCCTTAGTGCTTGAAGTCGACCAGCCTCATATCAAATATGTCGAGCACCGAGCCATTCAAAATGAAGCTCATCTGTTTACACAGTTGGATAAAATTTCAATATCCGACGGTGAAGGGGTGATGTTGCGGAAGGTATCAAGCCGCTATCAGGCTGGACGCGGTAGTGATTTGCTTAAACTAAAACGATACGCAGATGATGAAGCGTTAGTTGTGGGTTATAAGCCAGGAACAGGGCGCTTATTAGGTATGATGGGAGCAATGTTAGTTCGCTTACCAAATGGCATTGAGTTTTACATCGGTAGCGGATTTACCGATGAAGTGCGTCGCCAGCCTCCGAAAATTGGTTCAACCATTACATTTAGATATAACGGTTTTACACATACTGGTAAACCACGTTTTGCTCGATTCTTGCGTGAAAGGCTGAAGGAATAGAACGCTCTGCACTTACTAGTTGCCAACGGTTACGCCACATCGTTTGAAGAGACCCTGCCAAAACTGAACGTGGTTTAGGGTTTCTTGCCTAAATGTCCTATGTGCCTCAATTATGCCATACTGGTGACCATGGAGTTGCATACGGTTCTCCACCAAAGTGGCACCATCATTAAGTTGTTGATAGGTACTGTCTAAATAAGCCAAATAAGGTTGCACTTCTTCAACGTAAATGGATTGAAAGACATTTCTTAAGTAGCGGAACTGGGTGGTGTCTCTGTTCGGCCCGCACAATACATTGCTCTGGTTCTGCTCAAGTAGCTGAGTTGTCGCTTTTAACCAAAGGGATGTGTTTACCATTGAATAGTAAAGTCGTCCGAGTAAACGAGATTTCTCTAACTCTTCTTGATATTGCGTAACTTCCACATCGGGTAGACGTGAGACCGCGCGGTGGGGTAAATCATACATTTCGCTGAAAATACGATAGACATCGTTAATGCGTGCAATATCATTCGTCGTGTCTTGAGATAGCCAATCAGAGGCAGTTAGTTGCTTCTGCATGGCATCACTTACGAGTAGTAAGTTGTCGAGATGAATGTCTAAATGTTGCCACTTGGTTGAGTAAAGCTCTGCCAATGTCGCGCGTTCTTCATCGCTAAGTGGAAATTCGGATAAACATCGATGCATGACTCTTAAAAGGGCAGTTTGATAATCAAAATCATGAAAGGCATCCTGCACCTTTCCAAGTTGCGAGTTTTTCTCAGCAAGTAAATTGAAGAGTCCGCACTGTCGTAATTGATAGCTCTCTAGCAGGCCAATAGATAGCCTTGGCAATGGCTCGAACAAAACGCGTTTCGCAGGAATCGTTACCGTAGACTGTAATGTTATTGGAATAGCAGGAGCTTCCAATACATTGGCTACACGTTGATGATACTTATCAAACATGGCGTTCTCTGGATTGAACCAGTTATCACAACCATTAAGAATCAAGATTAAGAACAATAAAATAGACCGCACAAATATCCTTTTTTATAACTTCGTATCCGTTGTCTAGAGAGCAAAATCAACCGCTTCGTAATCTTGTTATAAGTATACTCAACCGTGTGATTATTCGATCAAAAAAGCCAGCGGAAGCTGGCTTTTTTACTTTTTATTGAACTGAAAAGTTCAATTGCACTTCTGGCTCTTGGCGATGCATCCAACGCATTCTGACGCCTAACATAAAGGCAGCAGAAGATAGGCCGATGATAAAACCAAGCCAGAAGCCTTGTGCTCCCATTGGCTCAACAATCCAGTCTGTACGGCCAAGGACGTAACCAATTGGGAGCCCAAGAATCCAATAAGCAATAAAAGTACGGTTGAAGATGGCTCGCATGTCTTTATAGCCGCGTAATGCACCAGCTGCGATCACTTGAACCGCATCCGTACATTGATAAACAGCGGCAAACACGAGCAGGTGCATCGCTAGAGTGATTACCTCTGGGTTGCTAGTATAAAGCTCGGCGATCCACTCACGAGACAAGACGGTTAAAATCGCTGTGAGAACGGACAATGCTAGACCAACCATAATGCCGACTCGTGACGCTACGCGCGCGCCATCTACGTTTTCTTCACCAAGTCGATGGCCGACACGAATGCTTACTGCTGCACCAATACTCATTGGTAGCATAAATACCAACGAGGAGAAGTTAATCGCGACTTGATGCGCTGCCACAATGATAGGACCCAGTGGTGAAACGAGCAGTGCAACAACAGCAAACAATGTCACTTCAAAAAACAGCGCTGCTGCAACAGGAAAGCCGAGCTTGAATAGACGAACTTGCGCTTTCCATTGTGGGCGATGCCATTCTCCAAATAGGTTGATGCTTTTCAATCGCTCTGATGTCATCACATACAGCAATAGCATGGCAAACATGACCCAGTAAACAATCGTGGTTGCTACACCACAGCCAACACCGCCTAATTCAGGTGCACCAAACTTGCCGTACACGAAAATCCAGTTTAGAGGAATGTTGAGCAGCAAACCGATAAAGCCAATAACCATTGCCGGTTTCGTCAATGACATACCATCCGTAAAGCTTCTAAGCGTTTGGAAAAGTAAAAAAGCGGGTACTGCTAATATAACGGCATGAATGTATCCCACCGTTTTTTCAGCCATCAGTGCTTCAACATCCATCAGCCCGAGAATAAACTGGGTTTGGAGCAGGACTGCAATTATCGGCACACTGATCAGCAATGCCAAAACGACGCCTTGCTGAATTTCAAACGGTATTTTCACTCGACGACCAGAGCCATTTAACTGTGCGACAACAGGGACCAATGCCATTAATAAACCCACCCCAAACAAAATGGATGGTAGCCAAATACTTGAAGCGACAGAAACCGCAGCCATGTCGGTGGCGCTAACGCCGCCAGCCATTACGGTATCAACAAACCCCATACCAGTTTGAGCGACAGATGCGATCAATACCGGGGTCGCCAATTTGATAAGACTTGATGCTTCTTCTTTATAGCGATGCACGAAAAATACTCCAGAGCGGAACAATAAGTTGAAAGAATGAGAGTACTCGAGGGCAAAAGATGTGGTGAACGGATCTGATGGTTGATTTTAGTCACGATAAGGTGAAAAAATGCCTCGGAGAAACTCCGCGCAAATGATAAACAATTGTATGTTTATATTCCATAGCTAGGTAGTGAATAGTCGATAACACTGACTGGACGCTCTCCACGCTAAGGATACGCTTTTACTGAGAACAGCAGCGAATCATGGTAATGTTGAAACATGCATGAGAGCAGACCAGTGTTCATTAAGCCGTTGCTTTATCGTCTGCGGTCTTTATTTCCGGCCCGTAGCGCAGTGTTTAAGGCTTAGTCTTCAACTACAGTTGGTATGAAATCAATAGGTAAAAAGAAATGTTTACAGGAATAGTTCAGGGTACGGCGAAGGTCGTTAAAATTGATAAAAAAGAACGCTTTCAAACGCACGTTGTCGAGTTAAGCGATGAACTTTGTAAAGGGTTAGAAATTGGTGCATCCGTTGCACACAACGGATGTTGTCTAACTGTGACTAAGATCGAAGGCAACCTTATCAGTTTTGATTTAATGCAAGCGACATTGGCTCTTACTAATTTAGGTCGGCTGGTGGAAGGGGATAGCGTAAACATTGAGCGCGCGGCTAAGTTTGGTGACGAAATAGGCGGGCATAGCATGTCTGGTCATATTAGTTTGACGGCAGATATTGTCGATATCATCGATACGCCCAATAACCGCACGATTTGGTTTCAACTGCCGCAAGAATCAATGAAATATGTATTAGCGAAAGGTTACATTGGTTTAGATGGCTGCTCGCTAACTATTGGTGAAGTTGAAGCGTGTCGTTTTTCGGTACACCTAATTCCAGAAACCTTGCAGCGAACGCTTTTCGGAGTGAGACAAGTAGGGGAGCGTGTTAATATTGAGTTTGATCCTCAGACTCAAGCAATTGTTGATACTGTTGAGCGCGTTCTTGCAGCAAAACAGCTTTAGAATGAGAAAAAGGAGCCTAATGCTCCTTTTTCATTTAAGCGTTTTTATATTTCTGATGTTCACATGCTCGAGCTGTTATTCGTAATTGTCATCGATAATTAGTTCGACCTTATCTTGTAACTCATCCACTCGCATATTTAGGTGGATAGCGTGGCAACAAGCTGGGCAATCATCATAAAACTCTTGGTCACCATTACTTGCATCCAATGTAATGCCGATAGAGTGTCCGCAATGCGAGCACTTTACATACCTTTCGGTATAATTTTTCATACAACAACTCCTAATCTCGCAGGGCTTTTAAACACACTATTCATCAAGGAAGTACAGCCCTTTACTTACTTTGCCTACAAGGAAAATAGGCACAATCCAAAGTTAAGTCTCCTTTGATATTAGGTCGAGTTGTTGCTAATTGAGTCGAAATAAGTACAAAACTTGACCCCAAACTCAACCTTGAGCTTAGGGTGATCTTCTGTAGTGATGTGCCTCGAGATTTTACATATTGAAATATGCAGTGGCTTCCAAATTAATAAGAAATGATTTTATTAATAACCAGTTGAGCCTGTTCCAAGTAATGGCCGCCAAACAAATTACAATGGTTGAGAACATGGTAAAGGTTATAGATATCTTTACGCTCTTCATAGCTTGAAGAAAGTGGCATAACCGATTCGTAGCCTTGATAAAATTCTGGTTGAAATCCACCAAAAAGCTCCGTCATCGCAATATCACACTCCCTGTCCCCCCAATAGCACGCAGGATCGTAACAGATAGGACCGAATGCAGTGAGTGCCGCATTTCCATTCCATAAATCGCCATGCAACAAAGAAGGTTCCGGAGCATGGTTTGCTAGCCGCTGTTTTACGACATCGATAAAGTCATCGATATCAACCAAGGTGACGCCTTTTTCTTTAAGGAGCTGTAATTGCCATCCTATACGTTGCTCAGCAAAGAATACACACCATTTCTTGTGCCATTTGTTGGGCTGTAGAGTCGAACCGAGATAGTTGTCGGTATCAAAACCAAACTCTTTTTGCTCGCCCCACTGGTGTAGGTGAGCTAATTGCTGCCCAAATTTAAAGCTGTTGGGACCATCTTCTAATGGTTTCGTTGGAAGGTAGTTAAGAATTAAGAATGAGGCATTTTTGGTTTTACCAACCAATACCACCTCAGGTACAAATAGGGTGGATGTTTCACGCAAAAGATGCAGGCTTTCAGCTTCTACCTCAAATTTCGACAAAAACTCGCGATCGTTAATTTTCACAAAATAACGTTGCTCGCCATCATTGATCATGTAGCTTTCACTGATATCCCCACCAGACAGCCTTACTTTTTCCGTGATCTGGTAATCGAACAATAAAGTATCAGAAAGCTGTTGCGATATTGCTTGCCACATACAAAACCTCGCGAATCTATTTGACCACCAATAGTTTAGGATAAATAGCAGGGAGTTGGCGCTATGTTGAGCATACTTAGTAAAGAAACCTTCCTCTTAGTGTAGTCAATTTGTATAAATGTGAATCAAATCGCTTATAAGCCTCTGATTTGTTGGCTTAGCATATGGAGATGGACGTTTACAACAGGTATTATGATTTTTTTGACGTTAGTTCCATTGGTGGCATGAAAATACTGATATGTGATGACTCAGCTGTTGCAAGAAAGCTTATTGCGCGTTCTATCGTACAAGATACATCATTGCATCTTATTGAAGCGCAAGATGGTTATGAGGCGCTTAATATTCTTGCTGAGCAAAATATCGATATTTTGTTTCTCGATTTAACGATGCCCATAATGGATGGTTTTGAGGTCCTCGAATCATTACCTGTTAGTCAGTACCCGACCAAAATCGTCATTATTTCTGGAGATGTTCAACAAGAGGCAAAACAGCGCTGTCTCGATCTTGGTGCTCAAGCTTTTATCGCTAAGCCTCTGACAGAAGAGCAGGTGCTCCCACTATACGAACAATTAGGGCTGCATTATGCGTTCAAACCTAGTCATTCGGTTGATTCTAAAAACCAGGGTTGCGAAGAGCTTTCCTTACTAGCCAAATTCCGTGAAATTGCGAACATTGCCCTTGGTAAAGGGGCTGCGATTATGGCTGACCATTTACATGAGTTCATCCAACTTCCTGTTCCTCATGTTGGACCGTTGTCCTACGGCGAGCTTCATATGACACTGGTTGATGTGGTTGGGCGTGACAGTTCCGTTGCGGTAGCGCAGAGGTTTGTCGGTGGTGGTATTCACGGAGAGGCACTGGTGTGCTTACGTGGTAGGGATATCAATCAGATTGGGGAAAAATTAGGTTACCTCCTTGAGTTTACGCCTCATAATGAAATCATCTTGAATATCTCTAACCTACTGGTCTCGTCATTTCTCACATCATTGGGCGATCAACTCGACAAGCAGTTCTCACTTCGTCAGCCAGGCATTGTGGATACCTTAACACCTTATTGTGAAGAGCAAGGCGAGTTGGGTGAGCTCTTTACTATCGAATACACCTACATGGCAGAAGCGCTCGATTTCGAGTGCGAGGTACTGTTTTTAATTGATAAGCCATCCGTAGAAATAATCTATGAAATCATGGAGCTAATCTAATGTCCGATATCACGCTGGACATAGCAGACTTTCATTGGGTCACACAAATTCTCGATACGATGGATTCAGGGCTTATTGTTTTGGATCAAGAGTATAAAGTGTGTGTGTGGAACAGTTTTATGCAGTCATACAGTGGCGTTCTATCACAAGAAATTCTTGGTGAATGTTTATTTGAGCATTTTGAAGAGCTGCCAAGAACTTGGCTAGAAACCAAGATAAAAGCTGCCGCCGATCTGGAAACTCGTTCTTTTTCTAGCTGGGAAAACCGACCGTACCTTTTTAAGTTCAACAATTTTTCTCCGGTTTCAAACAGCAGTGATTTTATGTATCAAGATATCGTGATCACGCCGTTAATTGGGCTTTCAGGAGAGGTCAGCCACATAGCGATTCAAGTCAATGATGTTTCTGAAACTGCGAGAAATCGCATTCATTTGAAAGAAACAAATCAACATTTGTCGGAAATCAGTCGCAAAGATGGTTTAACAGGTTTATTTAATCGCGCTTATTGGGAGCAATCATTGAAAGATGAGTTTGCTCACTTAAAAGTTATCGACGGACCATGCTCATTAGTAATATTCGATATCGACCACTTTAAGAAGGTGAATGATACTTATGGTCACCCGACAGGGGACGAAGTCATTCGTCGAACCTCTGCCTTGTTGAGAAAAACAGCAAGGAGCAGTGACATCTGCGGTCGTTTTGGTGGTGAAGAGTTTACCGTACTACTTCCTCACACAAACCAGGAGCAAGCTTGCTATTTCGCAGAGCGTTTGCGCAAAAGAATTGAGCAAGAGATCGTGAAAGTGGAAGATTTTTTGATTAATTACACGATAAGTATTGGTGTTTGCGAGTATAAGCCTTATTTTGAAACTCACACTCAATGGTTAAAGAGTGCCGATGCTGCGCTGTATCGTGCAAAAGAAAATGGTCGTAACCAAACCTGTTTGCATGAAAATGACTGAAATATAAAAAGGTTTGAAGAAACCCTGTATCCGAATTCAGTGAAGCAAAGCTCAATTGTTTGAAAATCATCCAGTTGGTTCGTGAATGTTTGTTAATATGAAATAAGTTAATGAAATTTTCTCGGCATGTCTTACTATTGAAACTATTCTGCTTTCAGCTTCGAAGGCTTGCAATAAACGGAGAAAAACAGTGGTTTTAGAAACCGATGGATATCTCGCTCTTATCGAGCACTTGTCTCTAAATCTAGATATTTTTACGACCGAAATTGGCGACACTGGATCCGAAAGCATCGAAGATGTTGTCACCGATATGGTGGCTTCAAACATCATGGCGATTTTTGAGCAAAATCCAGAACTTCACTCGAGCGTACGCTTCAAATTATTGAAAGAGGCTGATGCAGTTGTTGAAGATCTTGGTGAGATATTGGCTGGGGTATGGCATAAAAAAGCGACCAATGAACAGATCACGTTCCTTGATGAATACATCGCTCTGGTCAAAAATCTGTTCGATAATGCTGTTGCGACTTACGACTGATATTGTTTTAACTTACAGCAATGTCCGGTTAAAGAGTGAGAGGAGTTACATTGTAACTCTTCTTATTTGCCAAAACTTAGATGCCCAGTATGGGTTGTCGATTCTTGAAATAATCACACCTCTAGACGTCGATGCATGCATGAACTGCTTGTTACCCAAGTAAATTCCGACATGATAAGTTGTACGTCTTGTTTTAAAAAACACTAGATCCCCTTGCTTGGCATCCGTCCAACTTAACTCCACACCTTGCTTTGATTGCTGCTTCGTTGTCCTTGGTAACGAGAGCTGATAAGCCTCAATAAACGCTTTTTGTACAAATGCTGAGCAATCAATTCCAGATTTCTGTGTCCCGCCTAAGCGATAAGGCGTGCCGTGCCACTCTGAGTAAAAGTCGAACAAGTCAGGGTTGTCCGACAATAGCTGATTTGTAGGTGTTGTCACCTGTGCTTGCTCACTAGGCTCAGGCCCAGAAGAGCAGGCGCTTAGTAGCACACTGATTATCAAAGGAAAATATACTCGACGCAAATCACCACCTGTCATCTCTATGACTCACAACTGAAATATTAGTGTCATAACCAATCCATAGTATGGGCTGCAAATCACGGTTTTGTCTCACAAATGTGACGGAATCACTGCAGAACCGATTCAACCTTAAGAAAGAATAAAAATTGATTATGGCAAAGCGAAAACGCTCACGCACATCACTTTCACTGATTCAGGCTGTCAGTGCAACATTTTTAACTATCATTGTTCTTGTTATAGCCCTTTCTGTCTCAAGTTTCAAAGGAATGGAACAGGTAGGGGAACAATTTGAAGACTTGTCGCAAAAAGCATTACCAATCGCGATGGCAAACGCAAAGTTAACCAGGAATGTATTGGAGATGGTTAAGCTACTCAACCATGGTATGCAGATTACTGAGCCGAAAGAGTTGCCTCTCATAAAAGAGCAAATCGACTCTCTTGCAACTCAAAGCACAACTTTGGTTGTGGAAGCGTCTGGTGTAGCTCAGCAACTCTCGGAGGAGTTAGACACCAAACTAGCGCGTTTACATAACATCACGCAGTCCATTTTGTTGAAGCAATCTTCGGTGATACAAATTCAAATGGATATTGATGCCGCTGTAGGTGGGTTTCGCTATGGGCTTAGCTCTATCGGCCCGGAAATGAATCGAATCAGTTCGTTCCTTAGTGCTGATAATCCTGAGTCGAGCGATGCCGCTAACCGTTTCATTGCTTCTGCAAGCTCAATGGAAAGTACGTTCTTAGTCATGATGATGCACTCAGAATTAAACAAAGCCGAAAAAGAATACCGAGAAATGCGAAATCGCATAGCAGGTATTAAACTCGCCTATGAAGACTTCCAATCTTTCCATCCTGAAGTAAGTGAATATGCAAGCTTAACCGCACCATATGAGATGGTGAAACAAGGCTTTAGTGAAAAGGGCGTGCTGCGTTTGATCCTCGCCAAACTAGAACAAGGGGAATTGCAACGTTCAGAGTTTAAACAGGCTTCGATGCTTGCGGATGAAACCATGCGGTTACTTGATCAAATCTCCCAAACCGCTGGTCAGTTGATCGATGAAAAAGAGCGGGTGGTCAACGAGACCATTGAATCGGTGAGCGTTGTGCTCGTGTTTGCGGCGTGTGTGATTTCTTTTATTATTCTGGTTACTTGGTTTAGTCTCAAGTCATGGACAAACCGAGGGTTAAGGAATGTACTAACGCGTCTTTCAGCACTTACCGAACATGATTTTCGTGACAAGGCAGAAGAAGTCGGCCCCTATGAGCTGAAAGAAGTAGCACGAAAGTTGAATCAAGTAATCGATTCCACACATGACTCCATTCAAACGGTGACGCGCAATTGTGAAACGCTTTATCAGACGGCAGAAGTAAGTCACAGTGCAGCCGAACAAACAAGTGATGGGTTGGCAACACAAAATGAAGCGTTGTCTAGTATGATCACGACCATAACGCAGCTTGAAGCCTCTATTCGTGAAATAGCAATGGTGACAAATGCATCTTCACAGGACTCGCTCCTTGCAACCCAACACACTGAAAAAGGGGTTCAAGTCGTGGAACAAAACCGCGAACGTTTGGAGTCATTAGAAAGCTCTTTGGATGTAAATGAACAGTCAATGTTAGAGCTAGACCAGCGTGTTAAACAGATTCGTGAAATGGTGGATATGATCAGTGGGATCGCGGACAACACCAACTTGCTTGCTCTCAACGCGGCAATAGAGGCTGCCCGTGCTGGTGAGCAAGGGCGTGGATTTGCGGTTGTCGCTGATGAAGTTCGCAAACTTGCAAGTGATACCTCTCAACAAACTACGAACATCCGAGAAATGATGAGCGAGCTTATTACTGCCGCAGAGCGTTCGCGCCAAGCAGTTAATGATTCAAGAGAAGAAATGACCCACGCGCTAAAGTCCAGTAATGAAGTGAAATCGACATTCTCTGATATCAACCTCGCGGTTAAGCACATTCAAGAACGTGTTGAGCAAATCTCAGTTGCTACAGAAGAACAAGAACGAGCGACGGCAGATGTATCTCAATCCATCACGCATATTTCTGATCTTGGCGAACGCACAAAGCTGCAGCTTGAGTCTATGGTTGAGAGTTCTGAGCAAGTGGCGGAAATTGCCGGGCACCAGCAAGCAATGCTGCACAAGTATGAGCTTCATCAGACCAAGTAAATGAGATGTTTCCACCGACTAAAAGCAGAACCTCGGTTCTGCTTTTTTGTTACGGCTACCCATTCAATGGCTCCTATTTGCATTGCAAGAGTGAGTTACATCTCATCTCGTTCATTTCTAAAGGGTTTAGCTATCACAACGTGATGTTAATGCTTTGTTCGAGGGACTCGTTGACTAGAATGTCGCCAGAATTCAAAGGAACGAATCATGCAGCTTCACTCGATTTCTTTATATCCAGAGAAAGCTAAAGCCTTTTGCTTGAACCATAAGGAGTGGTTTTGTGATCGATAAAGTTTGCCCCGTCGTTCTACGTAATCAAAATCAAGAGATCCTACTTTTTAAACATCCGTTGGCGGGTGTTCAGCTCGTCAAGGGTACTGTTGAAGTGTTTGATGAAAGTTACATCATAGCGGCCAAGCGGGAGCTCGCTGAGGAGTCTGGTATCACACATGTTCGTTCCGCACGATATTTATGCTCATGGGACAGTGGCTTTCAAAATCAAGCATGGCATTTTGTTTTGTGTGAGTGTGCTGATCTCGCTAATTCATGGCTGTTTCATACGCAAGACGATGGTGGACATGATTTCGCGTTCTTCTGGCACGATGTCGAGAGCGGCCTTCCCGCGAATGCACATACTGTGTTTCAGCGCGGGCTGGAAAAGGTACGAGAGTTGCTAAACCAAGGCGTGATTTAAAGGAGGATTCTGTCGTTGCATTGGCGGATTTGGGACAATGACAAAGCAAACACTATGCTTCTACTAGAAGCAAATAAAGAAGGTAGAGTAGCCGTTACTGTTCTCATCGTGTTGATAATGGCACTGTCGATCTCAAAAATGGCGATGAGATTACAAATGTTTAAGTGACTTCTATATGCTTTGCTCATTCATTCAGATAAGGAAACGGTAATGGATAAATTCGTCTTGTTTCTCTTATGCCTTTTTATGACAGTTGGCGGAGTGGTTCATCTTTATGACAACATTGTTGGTGGCTTTTTACCTTACGATTTTGCGCCACGCTGGTTGAATATGTATTGGAGCGCTTTGGGACTATTGGACTTATTAGCAGCGTATCTATTGGTCAAGCATCACCGCTCTGGCATAGTCGTTATGTTATTGATTCTTATAACCAATGTTATCTTTAGTTCCCACGCTCACTATACATTAGAAATATTAGATAACAACGTCGCCCTACAAATGAAGACACTGTTTTTAGGGTTCTCATTTGGGGTATCTATCTGGTTATGGAATGCGCGAAAACATAGTCAATCGCGCCAAATATTTCGTTAATTATTATTTTCACAACACTCGATTAAGGATTGTAAACAGGGACTCGTTATGAACGATTTTAAAGACTTGGCCAGTTTTGCTGGTTTCAGCGTACTGACAGGTTTGAGCTTTGCCACCACTTTCTTCAGCCTTGCTTTTCTATACAGCTCAATAGAGGCACAGCAAGTAATGAACACCAATGCTTTGGCATGTGCAGTGCTTGGTGTTGTTGGTTTATTTGTTGGTATTACTCAGCTAAACAAAAAGCGTCAGCTAGCAGAAAACTAATCTGCTCTTACACATCATGAGGATGAAGTAGTGTTTAACTGGGGTTTAGGCTTGGTCTATTCGTTTTGTTGACATACTTCATCCAACAATATTTTTTCAACCATTACTTCTTCTCTTTATTGTAGCGAAAGGGCTGCGTTAACAGCTTATCTAATCTTTGCTCTTCTTCGTCTCTAATTTCCGGCACACCAATAACAACATCTTCATGACCCAACTTAGGCTGAGCTCGGTATGTCCCAAAAAAGCGGTCCCAAACTGAAAGGAAAAAACCAAAGTTTGAGTGGGTCTCTTTTACTATCACTGAATGGTGCACGCGATGCATGTCTGGTGTAACGATGACGTTTCGCAGTTTTTGGTCCATAGATAAAGCCAGTTTTGCATTACTGTGATTAAACATCGCGCTCGCATTAAGCACAATTTCAAATACCACAATTCCGATAGGTGAAACACCTAAGATAAACACGGCTGCAATTTTTACTCCCATTGAAATGATTATTTCGAAGGGATGAAAGCGTGCGCCTGTAGTGACGTCTATGTCGAGATCGGCGTGATGCATTCGGTGAATCTTCCACAGCGGTTTTACATGATGAAAGACAACATGCTGAGCGTAAATGACGAAATCAAGCAAAATGACGGTTAGGAAAATGTTTAACCAATCGGGGAGGGACAGAATATTCAGCAGCCCCCATTGTTGCTCCTGAGCTATGACCGCAGCTTGAAAGGCGGCGATAGGCATGATTAAAGCAATAACTAGGCTGTTAAAAGCAACCAATGACAAGTTATTGACCCAGCGAAACCTGCGCGAAGCGGTCAGTGTTTTTCTAGGCAATTTGTTCTCCCAAATGGCACAAAGCAATAATACGCCAAGGAAAAAGCCTAATCTGAGCCATGAGGGTTCTTGAAATGTCGTTTCTGTCACTGTCATTCCCTTATTTATTTCTTTATCTATGACCGAGATAAGTGTGAAATTATTTCAACACACTGCTGATGGGCTTATCTTGAGGCGAAACCATAATATCAGTAGAATCGCGCTCTACTTTTTACTTGGCATTACTTACCATGAGAATTCACGCTTTCCACCGTTTATATCAGTACCGACAATCTATCTCAACCAAGCCTTTCAACGCGCGTGGATGTAAAGTGGTTCGTTGCCAATATTGCCAGGTTTCTGAGCAACACTGTTTGTGCGACCTTCAGCCAAACATTAAGGCTAATATTGCATGTATGTTGATTGTTTCTGAAAACGAAGTATTTAAGCCAAGTAATACCGGTCGTCTAATCGCTGATACGATTCAAGAGACTTACGTGTATCAATGGAACCGAACAGAACCGTCTGAAGAGATGCTAGCGCTACTACAGGATGACAGTTACCAACCGGTGATTGTATTTCCTGCAGACTATGTGGATGATCCCTCTCGTTTAATTGAAGATCTAGAGCCAGGGCGATTGGTAAAAGAAGATGTCGAGAACAAAAAATGGTTGCTGATCTTTATTGATGGTAGCTGGCGTGAGGCACGAAAGATATTCCGTCGTTCTGATTTTCTTAAATCTTTGCCTGTGCTTTCCATTGAGCCGGAATCTCTGTCTGAATACATCATGCGCCGCTCCGAGAATGATCAGCATCTTTCAACCGCCGAAGTCGCGACATTAGTTTTAAAACAAGCTGGTGAGCCTAAAGCTGCGGAATGCCTTCAATTGTGGTTTGAAGCCTTCAGAGAAACTTACATGCTGAGCAAGACTCGAGTCAAAAACGACCCTAACCAGCCACACTTGAAACGTTTCAAAGAGTGGATGAAAACCGAGAGCTGACTCTAAGGAATGAGCTTTTGTTGATGGTATGTTGTTCAACTGGCTTCGGTGAGGGGATAAATCTGCATTCGGTCACGGTTTGCAGGCGTACAGATATGGATAATGCCATCAGTTTATACTTTTGACTCTAGCCATTTTTGAGAGTCGTTTGAAGCATTTTTTAGGAGAGAAATACATGTATTACGGCTTTGATGTCGGTGGCACTAAAATTGAATTTGGTGCATTTAACGAGAAGCTTGAGCGTGTAGCGACGGAACGTGTACCTACACCAACAGACAACTACGAGCTGCTGGTTGATACCATTGCGGAATTGGTGAATAAATACGATACAGAGTTTGGCTGCGAAGGTACGATTGGTCTTGGCTTGCCAGGTATGGAAGACGCCGATGATGCAACGGTACTAACAGTTAACGTTCCTGCGGCAAAAGGCAAACCACTTCGTGCTGATCTGGAAGCTAAAATCGGTCGCAGCGTAAAAATTGAAAACGATGCAAACTGTTTCGCGCTTTCTGAAGCGTGGGACGAAGATCTTCAAGATGAACCATCTGTACTAGGTTTGATCCTTGGTACTGGTTTTGGCGGTGGCTTTATCTACGAAGGTAAAGTATTCTCTGGCCGCAACCACGTAGCGGGTGAGGTGGGTCACACACGTCTTCCTATCGACGCATGGTTCCACCTGGGTGAAAACGCACCATTACTTGGCTGTGGCTGTGGCAACAAAGGCTGTTTAGATAGTTACCTATCTGGTCGTGGTTTCGAGCTTCTTTACGCGCATTACTACGGCGAAGAGAAGAAAGCGATCGACATTATTAAAGCGCACGCAGAGGGTGAAGAGAAAGCAGTAGAGCACGTCGAGCGCTTTATGGAGCTGCTAGCAATCTGCTTTGCAAACCTGTTTACTGCAACAGACCCACACACCGTTGTACTTGGTGGAGGCTTATCTAACTTCGAATTGATTTACGAAGAGATGCCAAAACGCATCCCTAAACACTTATTGTCTGTAGCTAAGTGTCCTAAGATCATCAAAGCAAAACACGGTGATTCAGGTGGTGTACGCGGCGCTGCGTTCTTAAACATCAAGTAGTGACTGAAACCTTACTCGATACAAAGTAAGAAGAAATTTAAAGCCCCGTTTAGACCATCAAGGTAAAACGGGGCTTTTACTTGTATATCGAAGTAACTTATATACCCAAGTAACTTCTATATGCTTGGGTATAGAGCACGAAAAAAAAATAGCATGCATAAAAAACTCGCGACGAATCGCGAGTTTTCTGTTTGCAGATAAGCTTATTTGTTCTTTTTGCCTACGCCTAGGTTTTCTTTTTGAGCTAGGGTGATTTTACTAAAGCCTAATTTTCTGAAGTAGTTGTCGCGGTAGTTGCGCACTGCTTTAGTGTCAGACACTGCTTCGATTTGTTGCTCCATCTTTAGGAACTCAGTGATATCGATACCTTCTGCCTCGGCAACTGCTTCTTGAATGTTGCGGTGTTGCTGGTATGAGAACGTCAGTTCTTTGTCTTGGTCTTTGTAAGTGTAAAGAATGGTGCGAGCCATAGCTGTCTCTCTGAAAAGGTTTCTGTATTAAACAAAAAGGCCAGACTCGCTGACCTTTGAATTTCTAGTTTGAGCTAGATTCTGCCTTGAAGTGGGATAATTGTCACGCTTTCTCCCGCTTTTACTGTATCAATAGCTGGGGAGATTTCGATCAAACAGTTTGCCTCACTCATTGAGCGCAAAATACCAGAGCCTTGCTTGCCTGTTGTACGAACGGTTAAACGGCCAGTTGCATCCAGTTCATAGACGCCACGGCTAAACTCGGTACGACCTTGTCGAGAGCGAAGGTTTTCAGTCGCGATGGCATTCACTTTCAGAGGCTTCCAGCCTTGTTCGCCTTGCATCTTACGCAGTGCAGGCTCGACAAAGTTGATGAATGAAACCATCACGGCAACAGGGTTGCCCGGCAGACCAAAGAACGGCTTGTTGTTGATTTGACCAAACGCTAATGGACGTCCCGGACGCATGTTGATTCGCCAAAAATCTATTTGACCAAGTTTATCCAAGGCAAGTTTGATGTAATCCGCATCACCAACAGATACGCCACCAGAAGTCATAACCACGTCCGCTTGCGCCGATGCGTTTTCCAACGCTTCAATCATTAACTTTTCGTTGTCTTCCAGAATACCGAAGTCCAAGATCTCGCAGCCGAGCTTTTCAAGCATGCCCATGATGGTAAAACGGTTGGAATCGTAGATAGAATTCGCATTTTGCTCTGTTCCCGGCGCTTGTACTTCGTCACCGGTGGAGAACACGGCAACTTTCACTTTGCGGAACACATTCGCTTCACCAAAACCAAGCGAAGCGATCATGCCCATTTCTGGAGAGGCTAGGCGAGTGCCTGCGGTAAAGACGTCACTGCCGATAGCGAGATCTTCACCTGCTTGACGAACGTTTTGGCCTGCTTTGATATTCGCACCGTTAAAGGTGACCTTGTCACCTTCTTGAGAGGCTTGCTCACGCATGACCACTGTGTCGCCGTTACGTGGTGTTGGTGCGCCAGTCATGATCTTCACCGCTTGACCAACGTCCAGAGGTTGATCGTAAGCATGACCCGCCATCACTTCAACAACCACTTGGTAGCTATCGCGGTCAACATCATCACTGCGGATAGCGTAACCGTCCATCGCGGAGTTGGTGTATTGCGGCACGTTTACTGGTGAAATGATATCTTCCGCGAGAACACGGCCATAGGCGTTTTCAATCTTGCATGCTTCTATTTCCGAGACCGTGTTCACCAAAGAAAGGATTTTTTCTTGGCCTTGAATCACAGAAAGGAACGCCGGAGAAAGTGTGTCGCAACATGCGGCGTCTTTCTCTTTAGATTTTGGTGCTTTTGCATCTTGAACGTATTGAAGAACAAATTGAGCGATGGCATCCAAATCATTGATGTTCATTTGAGGCAGTTCAGAGTCCAACTCGCCGCTGTCTGACGCGATAGCGATGATGTTTTCATCGTGAGGGTAAAGCCAAGGTTTACCCACTTCTTCACGGTGCAATTCAATTTTAGGAAACGCGATGTTTTTACAGCCTTCAACCAAAACCACATCGAGCTTGTCTTCATCAAAACGAGTTAAGAGGTATTCAAACTCCGCTTCGGCTTCTGGCGTTTCTGTCATTAACGCAAAACGGTTGCGAGAAGCAATCAGCATTTGAGACGCGCCAGCTTTGCGTAAACGGTAGCTGTCTTTACCCGGCTTATCGACATCGAAGTTGTGGTGCGCATGTTTTAGCATGCCAATGCGTAAACCTGCTTCTGTCAGCTTTGGCAATAGGGCTTCAAGTAGCGTGGTTTTGCCTGTGCCTGAATAAGCTGCAAAACCAAGAATAGGAATGTTTAGCGTGTGTTTCATGATTCTAATTGTCCAAATTGCGCCAGTTCTTCCGGAGTGTTCAAGTTGACGAAACAGTTTGGTGAGTCGCTAAAGTCAACGTAACTGGTGTTGCACTCTTTGTAGAGCAGAATGATTTTGCGGTCGCCACGTTCTAAAAACGCGGTGAGTTTTGGCAGTACGCGCTTGTGGTAGAGCGTAAAAACAGGTTGCTGATGGTCACCATCATGCGCGACCAAAATATCGCTGTCTTCTTTGACGGCCTGGCAGAAACGCTCGACAAGGTCGGTGTTAATTTGTGGACTATCGCAAGGTACAAATCCGACCCAGTCGGTTTCAGAATGCATCAAACCCGCGTGAATACCGCCCATAGGCCCAGGGAAATCTTTGAATTGATCACTAAATACGAAACCAAATTTGCTGTACGCATCTTGGTTTCGGTTGGCATTAATTAAAATGCGTGGAGTTTGTGGAGATAAACGTTCAATAACGTGCTCGATGAGTGGCTTCTGATTTAACTCAATCAGACCTTTATCTTTTCCACCCATACGGCTGGCTTGGCCACCAGCCAAAATGACCCAACTAGTTTGTGTTGGTTGAAGCATATGCATTCTCTTGGGATGTTTCTTTTGGTATGACATACAACAGAGGAGACTCTATCAAAGTCTTGTCTTTAATCCACCACTGTTTTTTACATAAGTCGGTCAGTGCGTTGGCCTGATGGCTTGTCACCACGATACTGGAACCACGATCCAAAAGATCTTTCGCCATCACCACCAATCGTTCAATGGATTCTTGGTCTAAAGACGCACTTGGCTCATCCATCAACAAAATCGACGGTTTTAAGATCCAAGCCCTTGCCATGGCAACGCGCTGTTTTTCACCGCCGGACAACACGGAAATATGTTCGTCCGCTAAGGTTTCTAAACCTACCATGCGCAGCGCGTGAATAACTTGAGCTCGCTTATCTTTTTGCGTGTCTTGTTGATATTTCACTCCATAGACTACGTTTTCATATACAGTGCCGTCAAAAAGGTAAGGGGATTGGTGGAGATAAATCACATCGACACGACCATTGCGACGCGTCAGTCTTTTTAGCCACGTATCTTTTGGCGCAACAACATCACCAGTAGAGGGTTTGAGCAAGCCAGCAAGGATTTTGAGTAGGGTAGTTTTGCCCACACCATTGTCACCCTTGAGATAAATGGCATCATTTGGGCCGATGGCTAACTCAGGGATGTGGAAAAGCACACGCTCTTTAAAGCGCATGGATAACTGTTCGGCGGTGATTTTTATAGTCATAATTCGCCTCGACATGGGGTTAATGGTGAGTCGTTTGTTTGCTTCATGTTCTATGTTCTGAGGTAGCCTTTGCCTCTCATGCTTGATAAGAAGAAGTTTAGAGCCAACGCTAAAGATAGTAATACAATTCCTAATGCAACTCCTTGCGCAAAAGCACCTTTACTGCTTTCCATTGCGATAGCCGTGGGAATATTTCGCGTCACGCCCATAATGTTCCCACCAACCATCATTGAGCAGCCCACCTCGGTCACGATACGTGAAAACCCTGCAATGATAGCCGCAAGTAGAGGAAAGCGGGTTTCCCAAATCATCGTAGCTGCCAAGCGCGGAATGGAGACGCCCAGCGTGATGGCAGTTTCCACTGCACGACGGTCGCTAGATTGTAATGCACCATGCATCATCGATACCAAAACAGGGAAGCAGATCACCATTTGGCCGAAGATCATTGCCTTCTGAGTGAACAGCATTTGCCAGTCTCCCCAAGGGCCAGCACGCGACAGCAACATGTACAGCAACAGGCCAATCACCACGGTAGGGACCGCTTGCAGCGTATTTACGATCGACAACAAAAACCATTTACCGCTAAAGTCGGTATACGCCAGTACAAAGGACATCAAAATAGCCGGCAATACCACTAGGGATATTGCCGTGATAGAAACACTAAAGGAGACCGCAACGATCTCCCATAGGTCTGCATCAAAATTCACCAGTAAGCGAAGCGCTTCCAGTGTTGTATCAGCAAGATTCATATTGCGTTATTTGCTCTCAGCATTCGCAACAAACAGTTGTTTACCGTTTAGGCGGAAACCATTGATAAGTTCCTGTCCGCGAGGGTTTACCAACCAATCACTGAATGCCTTCGCACCTTGGTAGTTAATCGTTGGGTAACGCTCAGGGTTAACAAGAATAACTTGGTACGGGTTAAACAGTTTTTCATCGCCTTGGAACAGAATTTCTAGATCCAATTTGTTTTGGTAAGCCAGCCATGTGCCGCGATCCGTCATGGTGTAGCCTTGCATTTCAGACGCCATGTTTAGAGTTGGGCCCATACCTTGACCTACGCTACGGTAGCCACCAAAGTTCGGTTCGATTTTAGTTTGAGCCCAGAAGCCCATTTCTTTTTTGTGTGTACCAGAATCATCGCCGCGAGAGATGAACGTTGCGTTTTTGTTTGCGATCTCTTTGAATACATCTAACACGCCTTCGTCATTTTTGATTGTTGCTGGGTCAGCTTTCGGGCCTACAATCACAAAGTCGTTGTACATTAGCTTGCGAGGTAAAACGCCGTAGCCTTTCTCAACAAATGCGCCTTCAGCTTTTGGTGCATGTGTCATCACCAAATCTACGTCACCGTTTTCGCCCATTTTTAAGGCTTTACCAGTACCTGCAGCAATAACATCGACTTTGTAGCCCGTGTCTTTTTCAAATTGTGGAAGCAGGTAATCAAGTAAACCTGAATGGTAAGTACTGGTTGTGGTTGCAAGGCGAACGTGTTCTCCGTCTTGAGCAGAAAACGCAGAGTAACTTACAAGCGTGATTGACGTTGCAGCCAGAGTTAGCGCAATTTTTTTCATTTTTATGTGTTCCTTTCCAATGATTCTTTGGAATCTCTCCAGGTTTTAGGGAGAAGCCTTTTTGGACGAGAGCGATTAGCGTAATACGCAAGTTGTCTCAGGGTGTTGGAATAAGCAAACATCAACATCCTGAGATCACTTAAATGCGCTCCGTATCCACCTTATAGCAAACAAGATGCCAACCTTTTACAAGCTTAAAGTGCTTGGTTTATGCACTAAATCATGGGGTTATTTGCATAAAAGTTTGCGTTGGTACAAAATGTCGCACTTTTTGTAGGGTATCTCTGTTTAAACTTGGTACACTCTGTCCCATCGAAATCCATCTGGGGTAAATATGTCTACTCAATCCCATCTTAGTACAAACCAACAATATAGCGCCTTTTCCGTACTGGTCGTCGATGATGAATTAGGCATGCAAGCCATCTTGAAAAAGGCATTGGGTAAGCTTTTTTCACATGTCGATACAGCTGGTAGCATCGAAGAAGCAGAACAACTGCGTAATTCTCGACATTATGATCTGATCTTACTGGATATTAATCTGCCAGGGCGTTCTGGAATTGAGTGGGAAGAAGCGTTTGAAGATGATGACAAACGT
This sequence comes from Vibrio sp. 1978, assembly GCF_033344345.1. Classification (NCBI taxonomy): domain Bacteria; kingdom Pseudomonadati; phylum Pseudomonadota; class Gammaproteobacteria; order Vibrionales; family Vibrionaceae; genus Vibrio; species Vibrio sp. 1978. The sequence goes on along the minus strand of NZ_JAWPOP010000004.1, from coordinate 110,471 downwards.
GCCGATGTGATTTTTATGACGGGTTATGCGGATTTAGAAATTGCCATTCGAGCGCTACAGCTCGGTGCTTCCGACTTTATCCTCAAACCATTCAACCTTGAGCAGATGTTAAAAGCGGTCAGTCGCTGTATGGATCGCCGTTTGAACGAACGCATGCAGTACGCCATGACACGCGATTACCAACGTCACAATACCTCAGAGATCATCGGCGGCTCAGAAAAAACGCGCCTGCTTAAGCAACTTATTAACCAATTTGCACCATCACGCGCTTCTGTTTTGGTGGAAGGTGAGTCGGGTACGGGTAAAGAGCTAGTTGCACGAGGTATCCACCAGGCGAGTGGGAGAACGGGCCCGTTTGTGCCAATCAACTGCGGCGCGATTGCACCTGAGCTTTTAGAGAGTGAGTTGTTTGGTCATACATCGGGCGCGTTTACCGGTGCAAAAAAATCGCGTGAAGGTTTGTTCCGTGTTGCTAACGGTGGCACCTTATTTCTTGACGAAATCGGGGAGATGCCACTTGCAATGCAGGCATCATTATTACGTGTGTTAGAGCAGCGTACGATTCGCCCTGTCGGTTCAGAAAGAGAGATCAGTATTGATGTCCGTATCGTAGCGGCAACCAACCGAAACCTGCAAGAAGAGGTCAATCAAGGTAATTTCCGCAGTGACCTCTATTACCGTTTAAACGTTCTGAAAATTGAAGTGTGTCCGCTGCGAGAGCGCAAAACCGACTTATTTGAGTTGGTGCCATTTTTCAGCAACATGCTGACGCGCGAGCTCGGTATGCCTGCGCCCAAATGGGCGCACGAGGACATGGAAGCCATGAGTGAGTACGATTGGCCGGGAAACATTCGTGAGCTGAAAAACTTGATTGAGCGTTGTATCTTGCTTGGCAAACCACCTGCACACTATTGGCGAGAGCTGAATGGCGGGCATTCACTGCCTAATGTATCGATTACTGTTTCTCACTCTGCTGAGTTACCAACCTTTAGAGAAGGCAAAGAATTTACTGGCGAAGGCTATCCAAACAGCTGGACGTTAAAAGAAGTCGAGAAAGCACATATTAAACAAGTCGTTAACTTGCATGAAGGCAATAAGTCTGCTGCTGCTCGTGACTTGGGCGTAGCTCGCAAGACCTTAGAACGTAAATACAAAGAATGGGATTCTGAGGATGAGGAATATGCCGACTAACGGCCCACAGTACAAAGGATTGTCAAAATGGACGCACCGTTTTAAAACCATGGTGCGTTATCGCTTGTTATTCTTAACCTCTGCGCCGATTTTCCTCACATTGTTAGCTCTGATCGGCATTACCATTTATTGGTCTATTCATTACACGTGGCAAAATGCGCTGCTTGATGTCTCGGAGCGTCTTGGTGTTGCAAATAACAGCGTAACGTTGTTACAGCAAAAGCAAGCCAATTACGTGCGGGCGTTTGCCGATTCGTACGATTTCCGTATTCGCATTAATCAAGGAACGCCACAAGGTGACCTGCAAAAGTGGGTCACAGAGCAGAAGAAAAGATATGCTTTAGATTTTCTCTCTTTCCAACGCGTTAATTCCATGGAAAACAAATTCCGCTTTATGGATCTCACCAAGCGCGAATCGTTTTTTGATGTACTCAATAAAGAAGAACTCGAACGCCTCGATCCTGAACTCGCCAAACGAGCTGAAGTGCCTATTCTTGCTGATGGTGACAGGGAAGTGCGTGGGTTAGTCAGTCGAACCGTGATTCCGGTATACAGCCAAGCGAACGATTTGATCGGCTTTCTTGATGGTGGTTTGCTCCTTAACAACAGCACAGTGCTGGTGGATCAAATCCGCGATCTCATTTACTTAAGTGATAATGACCGCCTTCGCCCTGTGGGTACGTTGACGGTATTTCTCGATGATTTGCGTGTGAGCACCAACGTTCCTCTAGACAGCGATCATAGACTAGGGCGCGCCATAGGCACTCGCGTGAGCGCAGAAGTGTATAACCAAGTACTTTCGAAGGGTGAACAGTGGGTTGACCGAGCATATGTGTATGACGCTTGGTATATTACGGCGTATCAACCGATCAAAGACCAATACGACAACGTCATTGGTATGCTTTATACCGGTTACCTAATGTGGCCATTCGTTAAAGCCTACATGACCAACATTGCCGAAATCAGCTTGATTACGGTTATGTTATTGCTGGTTTCTGGCGTGATGGTATATCGCGGTTCTTATGATCTGTTTCGACCGATCGAACGCATTCACAAAGTGGTGAAGCAGGTCCAACAAGGTAAAGAAAAACGGATTGGCCCGTTAGGATTAGATGCCGATCATGAACTTGCGCAGTTAGCCAGACAGTTTGATGATATGTTAGACGCGCTAGAAGAGCGCAAAATTGAACTGAAAAACTCCGCAGCTCAACTTGAATGCAAAGTTCAAGAGCGTACGGCAAGCCTGAGAGAAAAAACCCAAGATCTTGAGCTGCATATTCAATTGCTTAACCAAACTCGCGACAAACTCGTTGTTCATGAAAAACTGGCAGCATTGGGAGAACTCACCGCGGGGATTGCTCACGAAATTAATAACCCAACCGCCGTGATTCTTGGCAACGTAGAATTGATCCATTTTGAATTGGGTGACGATGCAAGTCGAGTACAAGAAGAAATTGATGCGATTCACGCGCAAATTGATCGTATCCGCAATATCACACGCAGTTTATTGCAATACAGTCGCCAAGGCGGTGTTCAAGATGAAATCACTTGGCAACATGTCAATCCTATCATTGATGAAAGCATCACCTTGGTTAAAACTGGCACCAAGAAACGCGACGTTGAGTTTGTGACTGACCTACAAGCGCATACGTCCGTTGAGATAAACCGTCACCACTTGCTACAAATCTTAGTTAATTTGCAAATGAACGCCATTCACGCAATGAGCGGTAAAGGCATGTTAACAGTAGTCAGTGAAGACTGGATTGACGAGGGAGAAGTGAAAGGAGCCGCGATTCATGTTATCGATGAGGGCTGCGGTATTAAACCAGAAAACTTGAGTCGAATCTTCTCGCCATTTTACACAACGAAACGAGAAGGCACAGGGTTAGGGCTATCGGTCTCCCAAAGTATTCTCAGCCAAACGGGTGGTGAGTTAAAAGCAGAGTCTGAATGGGGAAAAGGCAGTAAATTCAGTATTTATTTACCTAAAAAAGCCGAACTGATCCTAGAGGTGACGAACATCGCTTAGTCACTTTTTTGAAGTATTAATGGAAAAAGAGCCACTGACGATAGTGGCTCTTTTTTGTATTTAATGACGCATTTATGTTTGCGCTTTTGCTTCTTAGAAACCTTACAATGATTTTACTTGGAGTGAATTAATAAAAACAACACTTGCAGTATGTAGCATGAACAAGTACCGTTGCCCGGTTTTTCTAAATACACCCCAATTGCTAAGGTAAAGGTTTTGATCTCCACAGCGAATATTACTCAACAATTCGGCGCTAAGCCGCTATTCGAAAACATTTCAGTTAAGTTCGGCGAAGGCAATCGCTATGGCTTAATTGGAGCTAACGGTTGTGGTAAATCAACCTTTATGAAGATCCTCAGCGGCGAGCTTGAGCAAACCAGTGGTAACGTAAGCTACGATCCAAACGAGCGCGTTGCAAAACTGAACCAGGACCAGTTCGCTTACGAAGAATTTACGGTAATCGATACCGTTATCATGGGTCATAAAGAGCTATGGGAAGTGAAGAAAGAGCGTGACCGTATCTACTCACTTGCTGAAATGAGTGAAGAAGACGGCATGAAAGTGGCTGACCTAGAAGTTCAGTTTGCGGAAATGGACGGCTACATGGCAGAAGCCAAAGCGGGCGAACTTCTTCTTGCGGTGGGTATTCCAATGGAGCAGCACTTCGGTCTAATGAGTGAAGTAGCACCAGGCTGGAAACTTCGTGTGCTTCTAGCGCAGGTTCTATTCGCAGACCCAGATGTGATGCTTCTTGACGAACCAACCAACAACTTGGATATGGACACTATCCGTTGGTTGGAAGACACGCTAAACGCACGTAACTGCACAATGATCATCATCTCGCACGACCGTCACTTCCTAAACTCAGTATGTACGCACATGGCTGATTTGGATTACGGTGAGCTACGTGTTTACCCAGGTAACTACGATGAGTACATGACTGCGGCTTCTCAAGCTCGCGAACGTCTACTAAACGACAACGCGAAGAAGAAAGCACAAATCGCTGAGCTACAAACGTTCGTTGCTCGTTTCTCTGCAAACGCATCGAAAGCAAAACAAGCGACATCTCGTGCTAAGCAAATCGACAAGATCAAACTGGATGAAGTTAAAGCGTCTAGCCGTCAAAACCCATTCATTCGTTTCGAACAGTCGAAAGAGCTGTTCCGTAACGCTCTGATTGTTGAAAACCTAAGCCAAGGATTCGAAGAGGACTTGTTCTCAGACTTCAATGCAATTTTTGAAGTGGGTGAGCGCGTTGCGATCATCGGTGAGAACGGTGTGGGTAAAACAACACTTCTAAACACGCTTGCTGGTGTGCTTGAACCGCGTGCGGGTGAGTACAAATGGTCTGAAAACTCAAACATCGGTTACTACGCGCAAGACCACGCGCATGACTTTGCAGAAGACATGAACCTAACGGATTGGATGGGTCAATGGCGTCAAGAAGGTGATGACGAGCAAGTCGTTCGTGGTTTCCTAGGTCGTATGCTGTTTGGCCAAGACGACATTAAGAAGTCAGTAAAAGTACTGTCTGGTGGTGAACAAGGTCGTATGCTGCTTGGCAAGCTGATGATGCACAAGCCAAACATGTTGCTAATGGACGAACCAACCAACCACATGGATATGGAATCGATCGAATCTTTGAACACTGCGCTTGAGCAATACAAAGGCACGTTGTTCTTCGTATCTCACGACCGTGTATTCGTAGACTCACTAGCAACGCGTATTATCGAAATCCGCGATGGTAAAATCACAGACTTTAAAGGCACTTACTCTGAGTTCCTAAAATCTCGTGGTGTTGACGCGTAATTACTCGCAAAGCGTTTAAAAAGCAAAAGCCTCGCTATTTAGCGAGGCTTTTTTGATATTTGGCCTTAATCCTTAAACTGACCGGTTATATACGCATAGAGCCCGACCACGCCAAAGGTAATAATCATAGAAAGCATGATACCGCTGGGCGTAAGCAGAAAATTCCACAATTGGTCATTATTCATAGTCCACATCCTCTGTGAATCCGCATTATTGGTTTTAGTTTACACTGAAAAGGTGTTATTGGTTGCCTTTTACATCAAATTCAACCTTGTCGGCTCCTGTAAACACTTGGAAGCGCAAACCTTTCGCACGCGCAATGGTTGTAATACCAAATTGCTTCGCTAGATCTAACCCCATTTGAGTAACGCCAGAGCGAGAAAGCAGAACAGGAATGCCCATTTGAGCCACTTTAATCACCATCTCTGATGTAAGGCGACCAGTTGTGTAGAAAATTCTATCTTCACCTGTTTCTTCTTTGAGCCACATCTCACCTGCAAGTGTATCCACTGCGTTGTGACGGCCGACATCTTCCACAAATGACAACACTTCATTACCTTTGCAAACCGCACAGCCGTGTACTGCGCCCGCTTTTTTGTAGGTGTCGTTGTAATGAGTTAACGCTTCCAGCGCAGAATAAATTTCTGACTGCTTAAGAGGAACTTGAGGCACTTGATAATTTTCAAGCTGCTTCATCACGTTGCCATACATAGTGCCTTGGCCACAACCTGAGGTGACGGTTTTCTTTTTCAGGGCGCCTTCTAAGTGTTCAGTGTTTTCTTTAGTAATCACCGCTGCGGAATGCGTTTCCCAGTCAATAATAACGGATTCAATCGCGGCTGGGTCGGACAGGAAGCTTTGGTTTTTTAAATAACCCAGTACTAGTGCTTCTGGACGCGAACCTAGCGTCATGAGCGTGACCACTTCTTTCCAGTTCAGCATGACCGTAAGAGGACGCTCGCACGCGATTTGCTTTGTCAGTTTTTCGCCGTACTCGTCGTACACATCGACTTCAATGGTTTGCAGGGGATTTTCACTGGTTTTAATAATGTTTGGTTTCAGCACAGTCGTGTCCTAGTGATTAAGAGCGTTAGGTTGCTACGCATTTTAGCTTGTTAAGTGGCTAGCAAATCTCATTCCAAAATAGCGGTTCCCACAGAAATTGCGAGGTTTTATGTCAACAATGCATTAAAACTGCGAGTTCGCAGTAATGACACATCAATACATTTGAGTTTCGTCTAGTTTGGTACTTATAGCCTGAGGGAGTATATAGACTAAGTTATATCAGCTTGGCGCGTTTATTGCTTCGAAGACAATAAAAATGGTCGAAAACGGGGGCAAAATGTCCTGTGTGTTTTCAGACCAAAAATAGAAAGACTGGGTGAGTTATGTCGGATAAGAAAGATTTCGAAAAAAATTACGAAAAGACTGAGGATACATGGCCAATCGGCGTAGAGCTTGTTGAGCATGAGATCAGTACAGGGATTTGGGTGACAACCCAATGGCAGTTGACAGGATTTGCGCTGAATCCGACGGAAGAGACTCCAGATGTTTGTACGTTGCAATTACATAAAGATGAACGTACAGACTACCGCTTTAACTTAAGCTCTCTGCAACCTAAACTCTTTTTAGTGATGGATAACGTCGAGTCTGGTGAAAAACCAGCGATACAGTTACTGACGGCTTCACAATCTGTTGCGGCGCAATATATGGATGGTGATAACCTTGTACTTTCTAACGATATGCCGTTAGCCGTTCAGGCTTGGATGGAAGCCTTTATCGGTCGCCACGGTGAGTTGTTAGAAGTAAGACGTAAGAAACGCAAAGGAGCGGGCAGAGCAAATGGCAACTAGTTTTTTAAGCCGTTGGTCGAAACGTAAGTTAGAAGAATCTTCCCAACATGATGAAGAGATCACGCCGATAGCAGAGACGGCGCAATCCGAAGATAGTGTCACAGCGCTTTCAAACGCTGACGAAAGCTCAGATGCTTTGAACGTCAATGAGGATAGTCAGGCTCCAGACATTACCGCGAGTGTAGAGACTGAAAAAACCGAAGAAATGTCTGTGGCGCAACTGCTGGTTTCTGAAGCCTCAGAAAGCGTCAAGAAAGCTGCGCTGCGCAAAATGTTCTTGTCCGAAGAATTTAACGTGCGTGACGGCCTAGACGATTACGATGATGATTACAGTAACTTAAAGTCACTTTCTCAAGACGTCGCTGAGACGCTGCGTGATTGGGTTAAAGACAAAGTGGAAGACGAACCAGACGCTGAAACTGCGCAAGGGTCTGAGCTTAACGTTAACGATATCGCATCTGGGGTAGTTGAAGACGCAGAGTCAAACACCGACAAAAGTGGCCAAATTACTCAATATGAAAATGAACTGTATATAAATACAGTTCCTGGCGAAAGTGATACTTTTGCTGAAGAATCACAGCCTAACGAGGTGAGACAAAATATACCACACAAAGAATAGGTACATTTTGACTAAACACTCAATGAGCCGGCTGAGACAAAATGTCTCAACCGGTTTTTTTATCCCTACTATTTGTCAGTAAAATTGATAACCTATTGATTTTTAGTTGATATTTTATTGGCATGACACTTGCTATCTGTTGCTCAATACCAATCTGGTTGAAGTTAGTACGGACGCACTGCGTAGTATTCATCGCCTATAGATGGCGGAATAAGAATGCTCATTGATAAGTTAATCAGCAGAATCTCCGGCGCTAACTACACTAAGAGATGGAAAAGACTATCCATGTTCATAAATGGAATTGAGCAATGCTGAAACAATTATTAGAACAAGCAACTTCCAATAACGGTAAAGCGAGGCTGTACGCTTTCGAAAATACCGTAGAGTTGACCAATCTTATTCCACCAACCGTAAGCTATGAAAGCGGTGGTAATACTTTGATTGTGGGCCCAACAGCAATCATCGAAAGTGCGGCAGCGCAATTGTCGCAAATGAACAGCCTAACGCTGCTTTCTACCGATGGCGAAAAGGGCACAAATCCCGAGCTTTATTACGCCAATTCGGTTCAGGTTTCAGGGTTCTTAGGTACGTTTGAAGTTCTGATTGAAAATCATGGTTCGACAAACAATCTTGCCAAGGTCGCGATCAATAGCGATTGTTTCGATATCGTACTCGATCTTTGCCTTAACAGCTGCATGTCGGAAGAAGTCCCAGTACCGGGCTACTACCCAGTAGGTCGTGGCTATCCGAAACTGGCTGAAGCGTTGGAAGAGATTCCAACCTTAATGGGGACGTTCGATAAACCGAAATTCTTCCGTTTAGATACCGATTTATGTGCACACAGCTCTCGTGGCGTAAAAGGTTGCGAACGGTGTGTGGATGCTTGTCCGGCAGGGGCACTATCGAGTGAAGGCAGCGACAAAACGGGCCATCGCATCGAGATCAACCCATACCTATGTCAAGGCGTGGGTACTTGTGCTACAGCGTGTCCGACAGAAGCGATTCATTACGCACTGCCAAACCCTGAAGATACGCAAAAGTTTATTGAACGTACGCTCGCCAACTATGAGCAAGCGGGTGGTTTAGATCCTATCGTATTGATTTGCAGTTCTCGCCACGAGAGCTACAACGTGATGGCACTAAAAGCACTGCCAGATAATGTGATTCCAATTGTGGTGGAAGAACTGCCTTCGGTTGGTATTGATACTTGGTTCGCCGCGCTTGTGAATGGTGCTACTCAGGTGCTGTTTGCGGCTTCACGTTTTATGCCTCAAACCATTATTCGTGTGCTTAATAGCGAAGTAGGTATTGCTCAAGAGCTGCTCGGTCAGCTTGGTATCGCCAAAGAAACCATCGACATTCTGTATCTAGAGTCACTACGTGAAGGTGCTCCGACACTTTGTACCGAGTCTTTTGATTTGGCATTAGGAGACTTGCAAGGCAACAAACGTCAGCGTCTATTTACGGCGTTGGATGCGTTGTCCGCATCACGTATTCCAGTTGAGAACATTGTTGAACTTCCAGCGAACGCACCTTACGGCACAGTCTCTTGTGAAAGTAAAGGTTGTACGTTGTGTATGAGCTGTGTGGCGGTGTGTCCAACACGTGCATTGCATACGGACGGTCGATCTCCGTCGCTTAAATTCGTCGAGCAAGACTGCATTCAATGTGGGCTGTGCGAGAAAGCGTGTCCAGAGAAAGTGCTGACGCTTACTCCTCGTATGAACTGGGTGAAAGAAGAACGCCAGAAAGCGGTTGTGATTCATGAAGAAAAGGCAGCCGAGTGCATTCGTTGTCACAAGCCCTTTGCTCCGCAATCGATGATCGACATGCTACAAAACAAGTTACGCGGTCACTCTCATTTCTCTGATGAAGCGGCGATCAATCGTATCGCGATGTGTGAAGACTGCCGTGTGATCGACATGTTTGAGTCGATGGCAGAAGACCCAATGAAACAATTAAAATACTAGGAGCTCGCAGTGGACACACAACAAGAACAAACACTGAGAACAGACATTTATCTCGTTCTATCTGCACTTTTTCGTAGTGCGCCTAGTGATGAAATGCTGGCGTTCCTGAAATCGCTAGAAATTGAACCGTCTGAGAGCGCGATGCAAAAAGCTTGGCTCGCACTGCAACAAGCCGCGAACGAAGCGCAGCGAGAAGCGTTAGAAGAAGAATATCAAGATCTGTTTATTGGCATTGGACGTGGTGAAGTTGTGCCATTCGGATCTTGGCATCGCACTGGCTCGATGATGGAAAAACCGTTAGCGGAAATTCGTCGCGATTTGGATCTTTTAGGCATCGAACGAGAAGAGAACGTGAAAGAGCCTGAAGACCATATTTCTGCACTGTGCGAAGTGATGGCAATGCTGACAGGTGAAGAGGAAGAACTTCAACAAGCGGTGTTTAACAAACACATTGCTCCTTGGTTCCAATCTTTTACGCGCCAACTAGAGAGCGCCGAAAGCGTGAACTTCTACAAGCCAGCTGCACAGCTTTGCGATGCATTTTTAACGTTAGAGCAAGTCCGCTTTAGCGTGAACACCAAAAGCAGTAAGAACAAATTAAAAATTGATGTGAAAAACGTCACTGATTACGAGTAATCGAGCAGTACTTGGTCATATCGATAGAGAGGCATGAGTCTCCAAAGATCTACCGTAAGGTAAGGAAGCAATGATGAAAGATAATAAAGAAATAAACACAAGCCGTAGGGATCTCCTAAAAGGCTTCACAACCGCTGCCGTTGCCGGTGCTGTTGTTGCGGGAACCACGAAAGTGGCCGTTGCTTCAGAAACGGTTGAGCCTTCTGAAAACGACGTGAAGAAGAAAGGGTATCGTGAAACTCAACACATTCGCGATTACTACGACACACTTTAGGAGATAACGGATGAAACTTGTCAAACGCTCCGACAGTGTGAGCAAAGAAACGAACCAGCTTGGCGTATCTCGTCGTGCATTCATGAAAAACACTTCGCTTGCCGCTGGTGGCGCAGTGGTTGGTGCTAGTCTATTCGCACCGGGAATGATGAAAAAAGCGCAAGCAAAATCAGTCGATCCAGAAGCGAAAACAGAAGTAAAACGTACTATCTGTTCTCACTGTTCAGTGGGTTGTGGTATTTACGCAGAAGTTCAAAATGGTGTTTGGACGGGTCAAGAGCCTGCATTCGACCACCCATTTAACGCCGGTGGTCACTGTGCAAAAGGTGCAGCACTGCGTGAACATGGCCACGGTGAGCGCCGTCTTAAATACCCAATGAAGCTTGAAAACGGTAAGTGGAAAAAGCTTTCTTGGGATCAAGCGATCGAAGAAATCGGTAACAAGGTGATGGACATCCGTAAAGAGTCCGGCCCTGATTCGGTTTACTTCTTGGGAAGCGCAAAGCACAGCAACGAACAAGCGTATTTGTTCCGAAAAATGGCATCACTTTGGGGTACGAACAACGTTGACCACCAAGCGCGTATTTGTCACTCAACAACCGTGGCGGGTGTAGCGAATACTTGGGGTTACGGTGCGATGACCAACTCTTTCAATGACATGCACAACTGTAAGTCGATGCTATTCATTGGTTCAAACCCAGCTGAAGCACACCCAGTAGCGATGCAGCACATTCTGATCGCAAAAGAGAAGAACAACTGTAAGATCGTCGTAGCGGATCCTCGTCGTACACGTACGGCAGCAAAATCGGATCACTATGTCTCACTTCGTCCTGGTTCTGACGTAGCATTCATTTGGGGTGTGTTGTGGCACATCTTCGAAAACCAATGGGAAGATAAAGAGTTCATCCGTCAACGTGTATTCGGTATGGATGAGATCCGTGCTGAAGTGGCGAAATGGACGCCAGCAGAAGTTGAGCGCGTAACAGGCGTAAGCGAAGAAGACGTTTACCAAACAGCAAAACTGCTTTCTGAAAATCGCCCGGGCTGTATTGTTTGGTGTATGGGTGGTACTCAGCATACTACTGGTAACAACAACACACGTGCTTACTGTGTGCTTGAGCTAGCGCTTGGAAACATTGGTAAATCAGGCGGCGGTGCAAACATCTTCCGTGGTCACGATAACGTACAAGGCGCAACCGACCTTGGCGTGCTCTCTGACACGCTACCGGGCTACTACGGCCTTTCTGAAGGCGCTTGGCGTCATTGGTCAAAAGTGTGGGAAATCGATTACGAATGGATCAAAGGTCGTTTCGATGACAACGCTTATAGCGGTCAGAAACCAATGCACAGTGCAGGTATTCCTGTATCTCGTTGGGTTGATGGTGTACTGGAAAACAAAGACAACATTCGTCAACGCGAAAACATCCGTGCAATGTTCTACTGGGGACACGCAGTGAACTCTCAAACACGTGGTGTTGAGATGAAAAAAGCGATGCAGAAGTTGGACATGATGGTGATTGTGGACCCATACCCAACGGTTGCTGCGGTAATGAACGACCGTACCGACGGCGTTTACCTGCTTCCTGCAACAACACAGTTTGAAACACACGGCAGCGTTACCGCATCTAACCGCTCTCTACAATGGCGTGATCAGGTGATTGAACCTTTGTTTGAATCAAAACCAGACCACGAAATCATGTACCTGCTTTCGAAGAAACTGGGCTATTCCGATCTTCTGTTCAAAAACATCCGTGTTGAAAACAACCAGCCGGTGATTGAAGACCTAACGCGTGAATTCAACAAAGGCATGTGGACGATTGGTTACACAGGCCAAAGCCCAGAGCGTTTGAAAGCGCACCAACAAAACTGGCATACGTTCCACAAAACCACATTGGAAGCGGAAGGTGGCCCTGTCAACGGTGAAACCTATGGTCTACCTTGGCCATGCTGGGGCACACCAGAAATGAAACACCCAGGTACACACATTCTGTACGATACGTCTAAGACGGTTGCAGAAGGTGGCGGTAACTTCCGTACGCGCTTTGGTGTGGAATTTGAAGGCAAGAGCCTTCTTGCAGAAGACAGTTATTCGAAAGGCTGTGAAATCAAAGACGGTTACCCAGAGTTCACTGACAAGTTGTTGAAACAACTTGGTTGGTGGGACGACTTAACTGCTGAAGAGAAAGTGGCAGCAGAGGGTAAAAACTGGAAGACTGACCTTTCTGGCGGTATTCAGCGTGTCGCGATCAAGCACGGTTGTATTCCATTTGGTAACGCGAAAGCGCGTGCGATTGTTTGGACGTTCCCAGACCGTGTGCCACTGCATCGTGAACCACTTTACACACCACGTCGTGACCTTGTAACGGATTACCCAACTTGGGAAGACAAAGATGCAATCTTCCGTGTTCCTACGTTGTATAAATCCATTCAAGAGCAAGACAAATCGGGCGAGTACCCAATCGTTCTGACTTCTGGCCGTCTGGTTGAATACGAAGGTGGTGGTGAAGAGACGCGTTCAAACCCTTGGCTTGCCGAGCTTCAACAAGAAATGTTTGTTGAAGTGAACCCGAAAGACGCGAACGATCTTGGCTTTAGAGATGGTGATGATGTTTGGGTTGAAGGTGCAGAGAAAGGACGAATCAAGGTGAAAGCGATGGTAACACGTCGTGTGAAACCTGGTTTGGCGTTCATTCCGTTCCACTTTGGCGGTAAGTTCGAAGGTGAAGACCTACGCCCTAAATACCCAGAAGGTACACAACCTTACGTTGTTGGCGAATCGGCTAACACGGCAACCACTTACGGTTACGACCCGGTTACCTTGATGCAGGAAACCAAAGTAACCCTATGTAACATTCGTAAAGCGTAAGGAGTCTGACAATGGCACGAATGAAATTTCTATGTGACACCAAACGCTGTATCGAGTGTAACGGCTGTGTTACTGCATGTAAGAACGAAAACGACGATGCGCTTGAATGGGGCATTCAACGTCGCCGCGTGGTAACACTAAACGACGGTGAAGCTGGTGAAAACTCTATCTCTGTTGCTTGTATGCACTGTACCGATGCACCTTGTATGGCAGTTTGTCCAGCAGACTGTTTCGAACATACCGAAGACGGCATCGTTCTTCACAATAAAGATCTGTGTATCGGTTGTGGTTACTGTTTGTTTGCTTGTCCGTTTGGCGCACCTCAATTTCCTAAACAAGAAGCGTTTGGTGAACGTGGCAAAATGGATAAATGTACTTTCTGCGCGGGCGGCCCAGAAACAGAGCCTGGCTCTGAGGAAGAACGTCAAAAATACGGTGCGAACCGTATCGCAGAAGGCAAGTTACCGATGTGTGCATCGCTTTGTTCAACTAAAGCGCTGCTTGCGGGTGACGCAGAGAAAGTATCTGACATTTTCCGTCAACGTGTGGTAGAACGCGGCGCGAAAAACGCAGGTTGGACAGACGGAAACGATCTTTCTTACGATGCGACGAAAAGCTAAGTAAGGAGAGGTACATGTTAAACACGCTTAAACGTGCATCTTTAGCAATGCTGTCAATGATGACAGCATTGCTGCTGACTTTCGCAATGCCTGCTTCAGCAGAGGAACAATCTTCTAAAGTTATTCAACAGGAGATCACGCAACTCGCCGGGGCAGACTATTGGCGCGAAGTCAGAGAGGGGCAAGAAGGCTACACCACGTCTCAATCGCCAGAACATGGCGTATTGATCAGTAAACCTGGTGAGACTTGGTACATTCTAAAAGAGAAATGGATGTCTCCAGCGGGTGCTGTCGCGATTTTCGGCAGTATTGCAATGGTAATCATGGCTTACGTATTCGTTGGTCCTTTGATGCTTAGCAAGCCGCGTACTGGTAAAAAAATGAAGCGTTGGTCTCGTTTAGACCGCGCGCTTCACTGGAGTATGGCGTTTACATTCTTAACGCTGGCATTCAGTGGTTTGATGCTGGTTTACGGTAAGCACTTCTTAAAACCGTACGTTCCTACTGAGTTCTGGGGCTTTATCGTCATGTTGGCGAAGCAGTACCACAATTACATGGGACCATTGTTCTTCATTTTACTGATGCTCGTGCTCTTTAAATGGTGGCGCAAGTCGATTCCAAACATGACAGATGTTCGTTGGTTTATGAAAATGGGCGGCATGGTTGGTAAACACAAAGGCACACATCCGTCAGCTGGTTTCTCAAACGGTGGTGAGAAGGCAATCTATTGGTTGTTAATCTTCTTTGGTGCTATCGCGGCAGTGAGTGGCTTAGTTCTGGACTTTCCTATCTTTGGCCAAACTCGCCGTGACATGGAGCTTTCTAACTTAGTTCATGCGATTTCGGCGCTGATTCTAATCTGTGGCTTTATCTTCCACATCTATATTGGTCTATTCGGTATGGAAGGTGCGCTAGAAGGCATGGTGACAGGTGAAGTTGATGAAACATGGGCGAAAGAGCATCACGATCTTTGGTATGAGGAAGTGAAGTCCAAAGAAGCGATGGGTGAAACAGATACGGCACAAACGGAAGTAAAAGGAGCGAAAGCGAATGAACAAACCTCATAACGGGATTTGGGTTGCGTACATCCTGAGCTGTCTGACCCCGTTTACGTTTCTGATCTCAGGCGTTATCGCAATTATCTATGCGGGTTACCGATTAGATAAGGGAGAAGACAGCGACGTAGTGATTTCTCATTACTACGGTTTAATTCGCACCTTCTTTCTCTACCTGACGTTTTTTGTTGTGTTGATCGTCACCGTCGCGACTTCTAACGGTGTACTCGTTGGCGTGAGTGATTATTGGTTGCATAGTACTTTGCTTGAAACCATCGCTTACTTTATTCCTTGGGTAGGGATGGTGTTTGCTGCATTAGCCATCTTGGTGTGGTTTATGCGAATGTTTCAAGGGATGCAGCAACTGCTCAATAACCAACCACACAGACCATCGACAGGTCCAAACCTTTAATCAGTATTCTTTAAGCAAAACCGCCGTAATAGGCGGTTTTTTTGTTGCTGTTTTGTCTCAAATATGAAGCGTTGAGTCGCAGTGGTGATACTTGATGCAACTTATTGAGTGAATTTACGTAACTGGGCAGAAAATCATAGTTAAGTAAGAAACATGTAAAAAAATCGCGTCACGATGAGACATTAGTCTCACTCACGCTATTGTTCATTTACTCAGGATTCATCGTCCCGTTAAAGTACGCTGCGCTCAGAAATTCAAAGAGTTGCATACGTGAAAATTGCCATCAATACATTCAGTCTACGCATACAGAGGAATCTCTATCGGAGGATGTTTGATTAAGGCATCTTGCTCTCACAAATAAAAAGAGCGAAACGAGCATTAAATGATGCGGCAAGGTAAGAAAAGGACAAACACGTTACGGCTATGATCCCTCAATTCGTCATTCCTATCACGAATCGCTTTGGCGAAAGTTATCACTTCTCTGGTCAGTTACTTACTAGCGGCGAACCTAAAACATTCGTGACCAAACAAGAGGCAATAGAGTTTCTTGAGAGCTTTGGTGAGCTTGACCTTCGCTATGTCGAGGATTTGTTCTATGCGATTGGTCAATTCAAGCCAAACATACCTGACGGTGAGCTTACTTCCCAACACTATAATTCAACGTTTGCCAATGCTTTGGTGAACGGTGACTTGCATGTCGCTCGAATTGTACCTACCGGCGAAAACTACGCACTCTCGTCGGCGGTTACGCCTCCACCGACTCAAAATACCGTCAATTCAAAACCATCGAAGGGAAAGGGGAAGTCGAATAAAAAGAGTGGCAGAAGTGCCGCATCCGCCAAGCCTCAGCAACAAAGCAGCGAAAAACATGAGAAAGCCGGTGATCCTGTATCACTTGTGACGGGTGAAGAAATTCTCGAACTCTATGATATCGAGCTACAACAAGGTACTACTTGGCAGCGTACTTACCGCTCTTCGCAGTCGGATGTAAATCATGGAATGGGCTTTGGTTGGCGACATGCATTTCAGTTTGAATTACGCGAAAAGACGAACGAGAAAGACAATGTTATCGCTTGGGAGTTTGTTGACGATAAGGCCGATATCACAGAATTTGAGCCAGTAGATATTGGAGCAACAAGTTATCAAATATACGCTGGTGCGAGCTGTTATTTCCTGAGCTCAACAACTCGGATTGTAACGCTCGCTAATGGGCATCAATATCGGTTTGAGCAAAAAGATGATCGCTGGCTTGTTAAACAAGTTAGAAATGGCACGTTTTCAACGTTTCAATTGCAGTATTCTCGAAACCATCGATTGATCGAGATCGCATATAACAAGCGTCCGGTTCTTGAATGTCAATATGATAAGCAAGGACGCCTTGTAGAACTGCTTAATGCAAAGTCCCAAAAAGTTCTGAAAACTTATACCTATGATGAGCACGATGATTTGGTCAGTGCAACTAATCATTTAGGCTTAAAGGAACAGTATCAATACCGCGGCCATTTAATTGTTAAACGTGTACGACCAACTGGCTTTACTCATTATTTTGAATGGGATGGCGAAGGTGCAAAAGCGAAATGCATCAGAAACGTTGGGGACGCAGGAATTTATGACTATCGCTTCCATTATCAAGGAAATCACTCTTCTTATTCTGACTCGTTAGATCATCAATGGTCTTTCTTGCATGACGAGCAGGGTAACTTACTCGAGAAAATAAGCCCCACAGGTAGAACTTGGCGATGGCAATATGATGAATTAGGGCGAAAAGCGCAAGCTATCTATCCTGATCAGTCAACGGTCAATTATCAATATAATCAGCATGGTCAATTAGTTTCTAAGTTTCATTCCTCTGGCAAAGAAATTCAATATGGTTATGACGGCTTAGGTAAGTTAGTTAAAACGGTTTCACCTGACGGGGATATCGAGAAGGCTTACTACAATAGCCTCGGTCAAAGAGTTTGGGATACCGATCAGTTCGGCTGTGTCACGGAATATGATTACGATAAACACGGTCAAGTCGTCAAAAAAGAGTCTGAAGATGGTAAGAAAAGTCAGTGGTGGTGGGATGAACAACAAAGACTTATCGCGAATGAAATAGACGGTACATTACTTCGTTATAGCTACAATGAAGAAGATTTAGTGAATGGCGTTGCTTATCCCGATGGGTGTATTGCTCAACTCGCTTATGATCAATTTGGCAGGCGTACATCAGTTCGTTATTTTAACGACGAAGACAAAGTCGGTTATAGCGAAGAATATTCTTACGATGAGCACAGCCGTGTTGCTCAGATTCGAACGCCAGCAGGCATTACCTCGTATCAATGGGGAGCACTCGCGCAACAAGAAGCAGTCATCTTTCCCGATGGCAGCCATATTTCTTACGAATACGATCAACAACGTAACCTGACTAAATTAGTTCGGAGTGACGGCTTAGAATTCGAATTCCTGTATGACGATGAAGGCCAGCTGTCAGGAACTGTCGGGTTTGATAATCTACAAAGCCAATTTGATTATGATCATATGGGGCGAATCCATCGTAAGCAAGTCGCAGATAGGACGGTGCTGTATCGCTATGACGCTGCGGGTTATCTCAAGCACGTCAAAGCAGGAAATGGTAGCAGTATTGTAGAGAACCACTTCAATTATACGCTTGGTGGGCGACTTACTTTCGCATCCAATCGCCATCACACATTGCAATACCAATACTCTTCATTCGGGCATTTAACAAAGCGCATTCAAGGCCAGTTTGAGATAGCGCAGGAGTTTAACAGAGTTGGCCAACGCGTATCTCAGGTACTGCCAGATAATACGGAGCTGAACTTCTCTTATGATCGATATGGGCGTTTTTCAGCGATTCGGTTTGGAAACCTAGATTTACCTCAAATCAAATTTCATTACGATGAAATGGGACGAGTTTCCCAAATTGAAACGGCACATTTTAATGAGCGCATCATTTATGATGGTGTTGGTCGTTTGGTCGAACAACATTGGCCGGATAGAGAGAAAAAGTACGTTTACAATGCGCAAAACCGTATTTCATCAATCATTAATAATATGGCAGGAGCAACGCACTATCAGTACGATACCTTAGGGCAACTGAAACGAGTCAATGCTTCCGGAGAAGTGACTAAGTTTGAATACGATAGTTTTGGCAATCCTACTTTGCCATCTTCAGAGGTATTCGCTGATCGTATTGAAGTACACGATGATGTCCGGTTCAAATATGACGCGCAAGGAAACCAGACAAAACGTGAAGGGCAAGGACACGTTCAGACTCGCGTATTTGATGCGTTAAATCAGCTCATTGAAGTTCACACCGACGATGGTATCAGTCAATATGAATATGATGCATTAGGGCGCAGAACGAAGAAAATTACACAACAAGGCGTTACAGAGTTCCTGTGGGAAGGTGAACGTTTAATTGGTGAACGTTCTTCAGGTGCTTTCCGTTGGTACCTATATCAACCAGAAACCTACACGCCAGTGGCACTGCTAGAAAATGACGTTATTTATTGGTACCAGTGCGATCAAGTTGGTAAACCAGAGCGACTGATCGATTGCGAAGGGAATGTTGTATGGAGTGCCAGCTACGATGCTCACGGCTTTGCTCATGTACATATTGAAAAAGTAGTAAATCCATTGCGTTTTCAAGGACAGTATTTCGATCAAGAAACCAACTTACATTACAACCTCGCTCGGTATTACGACCCTAAGCTAGGACGTTTTATCCAACAAGATCCGATATCTATTGCTGGTGGTATTAATCATTACCAATATGCAGTCAACCCTATCCAATGGATTGACCCAACAGGTTTCCTATGTGAAGAAGGGCTAAAACGCTTGGGTCAAATGTTGGCAGAGTATCAGGCGCAAAGCGATGTTCCCCAAGAGGTTTGCGATCAGATTTTAGAAGCAGCAAAAGAGTCATCCGTCGGAGAAGATGGCGTTCGCTCGCAAGTCAAAATCCGCAAACCCAAAGGTAAAAATCATATTCGATATGAATACGATTTAGACCATATTGATTGCGAGAGAAACGAGATTACTTTTTACCGTCATATCAATCACTCAGATGGCACCAGACACGAAGTGCAGTATGTTGTTGGGATTGAGGAGTTTGTAAATGCGCATGTTTTTGACTCAGAGAAAGTTGGTGGAGAGGAAGGTTGTACGATCTTCACTGAAGATCTTGTGCTGAATAAAGCAGAGTATAAAGAAAACTCTGAACTCAATACGAGTGATTATGAGCTAACAGAAAGAAACAAAGCAAAAATTGACGAATGCTTGAAAGAGCGTCAAGAGGCAATGGACGCTCGAACTGGCGAAGAGGGATATAACGCTCAAATTGGCAATATTAACCAACAGTCCGCAAAAATTGGTGAGTTAGCCGCGGATGACTTTGTCCGGAGTAAACGTCCTAATGCTAAGCTGCTTCATCCCAAAGATATTGGAACCTCAATTTCGAAGCCGGGCGATTTTGATATGGTTTACGAGGTGGAAGAGCCGCCACCAGGTGAAATTATAATTGTTGAGGCCAAAGGGGGTAGCAGCCCGCTGGGCAGCCGTAAGATTGGAAACGAGGCGTATCAGCAAGGGACAAGTAAATATACGGCGGAAATAGTTAAGCTAATGTCGAAAAATTTAGAAGGAACAACAGAAAAAGTAGCTGCCGACGAAATTCAATACGCCGCTTTATCCGGTAGACCTATTCGATATATACATACGCAAGCAAGCATCCCTGAAAGTGGAAAGGCCTCGGACTTAAAGCTAGAAGTGGCAGAGTTTAAAATTAATTCCAAAGGATTAAAGTAAAAATGCAAAGTAATGAATCGAGCAAGGTTGTAGAACGCAAAGCAAATCCTGAACTTGACACACAAGCAATTGTGAGTAAAAAAAAATTTATAAATAGAGTCCTAGATAACAGAAAAGAAGGTCTTAAAGTCAGGCGGGAAAACCTAGTCAGTCTTGGTGATTTTGCCATCGACCAGGTTCGCTGGTATACATGGTTTCAAACCTCACATGAAGACGAACAAATTTGTACATTACGCCTTTATGAAACTTCATTAATGGGGGCTTGTTATCATCGGCTGGCTATGTTTCCTAATGAGCCATTAACTGTTCAGATACTAGATTATCCAGAAGTAACATGGGATGGTGAAGGTATCTTAGAAATGGGCTTCATTTGTCCTTCAATGTGGCTGGATGCTTATTTTATATCGGCAATTGTGCGTGACAGGCCAAGTATGGATGTATTGGCGAACTTTCCCATTTCTCTGATGAAACAAAGTGCCACTAGGGCGGGTAAGTTGTCTTATATGCTAGTAGATGTCATCCAGTCGTTCCATAACCGCACATCGGACTACCCTGATAAACTGGTGGCCGCGATGGACGCGGCAGTTGCTCAGGGTGATAATTGGGCGTTAGAAATCGCCATGGGTATTTTGGAAACTTTTGCTGCCCTGACAACTGACATCGGTTATGACTTTGAAGAAGTACTTATTAAGAACCTTCAGTTCCAAGAGAAATACCAAATGAGGCTCGATAAGTCAGAGGACTTGATTTCTATAGAAACTTTCATCTCTTTCCCTCTGCTTGGCATGGCTTGCATGTGGTATGACAAAGGTAACCGTTTATCTGTTGAAACTGGTTGGCTCCCTCCCTATCTTGTCGAAGGACGTTGGTTAGAAGAAGTAAAAGCAGGGAAGATCACTCGATAAACTCCTTTAGTTAGCAATTCCGTATATAAGCCACCTCTCATGGGGTGGCTTTTACGTTTATCGTATAAAGTTTGCTGTTTGTTGAGCTATATGGTGCGCATTATGTTGGTGCACTAAAACCACATTGGTGCATTTATTAGCATGTTAAACACCATTTCAAGAATACCTAATTTTATTAAAGTTCATACAAAACAATAAATTAAAGCGTAAGTGTTAGAAATATAAATTATGGAATGAGAATTGCTCTGTTAGACGCTCTATAAATCAAGTTCACCAAATTGGTGATGAGCCTAACTTTGATG
Organism: Vibrio sp. 1978; assembly: GCF_033344345.1. Classification (NCBI taxonomy): domain Bacteria; kingdom Pseudomonadati; phylum Pseudomonadota; class Gammaproteobacteria; order Vibrionales; family Vibrionaceae; genus Vibrio; species Vibrio sp. 1978. Next base: position 89,121 of record NZ_JAWPOP010000004.1, on the reverse strand, counting down.
CACAGGATAAGTGCGCTACAGATCAATGGAGACAATTATAATGAGTGTAACTGCCAATCAGGTACACGGCGCTGTACAAACTCTCACGCAAAGTTCCGACACACTTTTCTTACTACTTGGCGCAATCATGGTTTTTTTGATGCATGCTGGTTTCGCTTTTCTTGAAGTAGGAACCGTGCGCCAAAAGAACCAAGTTAATGCTTTAGTTAAGATATTGGTTGATTTCGGTATATCCGCCATCGCGTATTTTTTTATTGGATACTGGGTCGCTTATGGCGGCACCTTCTTTGCTGATGCTGAGACATTATCTCAAGGCAATGGTTACGAGTTAGTGAAGTTCTTTTTCTTGCTGACCTTCGCTGCAGCGATTCCCGCTATTGTTTCAGGTGGTATCGCAGAACGAGCTCGTTTTTATCCGATTCTAATCGCAACATTTTTCACTGTCGGCATCGTATACCCGTTATTTGAGGGAATGATCTGGAACGGAAACTTTGGTGTTCAAGCTTGGTTTGAAAATACCTTTGGTTATGGCTTCCACGATTTTGCAGGTTCAGTCGTTGTACATGGTGTTGGCGGCTGGATAGCGCTTGTTGCCGTCGTGTTTTTGGGCATGAGAAAAGGCAGAGTTCGAGCAGGAAAGCACACCAACTTTGCACCTTCGAATATTCCTTTTTTGGCCTTGGGAGCTTGGATCTTATGTGTGGGGTGGTTTGGCTTCAACGTCATGTCAGCTCAAACTGTGTCAGGCATAAGTGGCTTGGTGGCTATGAACTCATTGATGGCAATGGTCGGAGGCATTGTTGCGTCATTGTTGGCTAGTAAGAATGACCCTGGCTTTATTCATAACGGCCCACTGGCTGGCTTAGTTGCTGTATGTGCGGGCTCAGACTTAATGCATCCTATCGGTGCTTTAGTGACAGGTGCGATTGCTGGCGTGCTATTTGTTTATCTTTTTACCCACCTACAAAACAAAACCAAGATTGATGATGTGCTGGGTGTCTGGCCTTTACACGGTGTATGTGGCGCTTGGGGTGGTATTGCTGCGGGGATCTTTGGCCAAAGCTCGTTGGGTGGGCTAGGGGGCGTGAGCATTATCGTTCAGTTTCTAGGAACGCTTTTGGGCATTTCCATCGCTGTGCTTGGGGCACTTGCAGTCTACGGCGCGATTAATACCAGTATGGGACTAAGGCTTTCAGAAGAAGACGAATTCAATGGCGCTGACCTAGCCATTCATAAAATATCTTCGACCAACGAGGATTGAGGCCAATATGGGAGCGGCATAAAGCCGCTCTTTTAGCAATTGCCTTTCTTGGCTTGGCCTGGAGGACAGAAATTACCATTACCTCGATGGTCATCATCATTGGAGCTGACTCTTACCTTTACATCATCGACTTCGCCTTCAACATTGGTAAGTTGACAGCCTGCCAAAGTCATAAGCAATATAAACGCTAGAGATACTTGTCTCATTGCTGTTCCTCTTAAATTGTAATTCTAATAGTGACCATTACGACTATGGTCTAATCCATATTACTACTGTTGCTATTCTTTCAGTGTTAAGCTAATGAAAAAACAGCAAGGATGAGTTATGAATTTCCCTTATAGAAATATTGTAGTACTTACTGGTGCAGGTATCTCGGCCGAATCTGGTATTCAAACATTTCGTGCGCAAGATGGCCTATGGGAGAATCACCGTATCGAAGATGTAGCAACGCCTGAAGGGTTTGCTCGCGATCCGGACCTTGTTCAAGATTTTTACAACCAACGCCGCAAGAAACTTCAAGATAATGCGATAAAGCCTAATGCAGCGCATGAAGCATTGGGTCGTTTAGAGGCTGAGTTAGAAGGTAAAGTGACGGTCATCACTCAAAATATAGACAACCTTCACGAAAGAGGAGGCAGTCAGAATGTGATTCACATGCATGGTGAGTTGCTCAAGGCCCGCTGTAGTGAATCTAACCAAGTAGTAGAGCACAATGAGGACATTAAGACCGGCGAGCTTTGTCATTGTTGTCAGATCCCTTCACAAATGCGACCACATATTGTTTGGTTTGGTGAAATGCCACTGCGAATGGGTGATATCTACGCGTCATTAGAAGAAGCAGATTTGTTTATTTCGATTGGGACTTCTGGCGTTGTGTATCCCGCAGCAGGTTTTGTTCATGATGCAAAAATGCACGGCGCACATACCATTGAAATTAACCTAGAACCTAGTGCGGTAGAAAGTGAATTTGAGGAAAAACGCTACGGAAAAGCAAGCGTTGAGGTTCCAAAATTAGTTGACGAGATACTGGCTCTAGAAGGAAAAGAAAGAGCGTAATAACTTCAACAGGAAGAGTTTTTGTCTTGTCATTAAGAGCAAAAAAGCGGCTCATGAGCCGCTTTTTCATATCTTTAAAACTAACGAATTAGTTGTTCACTTTTAGCTTTTGGAAGTACTCATCGTACATTACGCTCGCTTCGCCAACTTCATCTTGCCAAGTACCGCTGTCCATCACTTCTTGTGGTGGGAAGATGCTTGGATCATTAGCAAATTCTTTCGGTAGCAGATCGTGTGCCGTTTTAACTGGAGTAGGGTAACCAATCTCTAGTGCGATTTTAGCTGCATTCTCAGGACGTAGTAGGAAATCGATCATCTTATGAGCGGCGTCAACGTTCTTTGCGCCAGTTGGAATTGCTAGGCTGTCCATCCAGAAGATAGTGCCTTTTTCTGGCCAGATGATGTCGATGTTCGCGCCTTCTTGACGAGCCATGTATGCAGAACCGTTCCAAAGCATGCCTAGTGAAACTTCACCCGCAAGGTAAGGGTTTGCAGGAAAGTCTGAGTTAAATACTAATACGTTTGGCATTAGCTTTTTCAGTTCTTCGTAAGCGGCTTTGATTTCTTCTGGGTTAGTCGTGTTTGGTGAGTAACCAAGCTTAGTCAATGCAATGTGGAATACTTCGCGAGAATCATCCATCAGCATTAGTTGACCTTCCCACTTGCTATCCCAGAAATCATCCCATTTAGAAACCGATGACTTGTCTAGCATGTCAGCATTGATACCAATACCGGTCGCCCCCCAAATGTATGGGATAGAGTAGTTGTTGTTCGGATCGAACGGTTTGTTTAGGAAGTTAGTATCAAGATCGGCAAAATGAGATAATTTCTCTTTGTCGATCTGTTGTAGCATGCCTTCTTTACGCATTTTAGAGACGAAATAGGTAGACGGTACTACCAAGTCGTAACCAGAACCTTGAGTTTTTAGTTTTGCATACATACTCTCGTTAGATTCGTATGTAGAGTAAATAACTTTGATTCCAGTTTCTTTTGTAAAGTCTTCAAGAACTTCGTTTGGAATGTATTCCGACCAGTTGTAGAAATACAGTTCTTGATCAGCAGCCATTGCAGGGGTAGCGATGAGCGTCGCTGCACATAGAGCGCTTGCGTAGAATTTACTTTTCATTTGTTTTCCGTTTTGTTTCGCGATTGGACAAGTCAATACTAGTTGGAGTTATCAATTTGAGCCAAATCGCAGTAAGCACAAATATGTTCATTTAGCTTGAATATCGTTGTCTCCTTGTTATGAGACGATAAATCTATGATACCAAGACAAATAAACCTAGCAACGCGCGATTATATCAGCCTAAGACAAAAATAGGCAGCGTATTGCTGCCTATTTTCCTATGGTTGATGACTTGTTACACAAGCTAGATTATTGTCCCGCTTTCAGCTTGAGGAAATAATCTTCGTACTTAACGGTTAGATCACCAACCGCATCTTGCCATTCAACGCGGTCAAGGTCTTCTTGAGAAGGGAACAGTGGGGCAACGTCTTTAAACTTAGCATTCGATTCTTCCACCGCCGTTAGGTAGCCAGTATCACGAGAGATTTGCTCTGCGATTTCTGGGCGCAGTAGGAAGTCAATCATCTTGTGAGCGGCTTCTACGTTCTTCGCACCGGAAGAGATAGCGAAGTTATCAACCCAGCCGATACCGCCTTCTTTAGGAAAAACGAGTTTAAGGTTCAGGCCTTCACTTTGTGCCGCTGCGGCGCTACCGTTCCAAAGCATACCAACGCCCACTTCACCAGACATGTAAGGTGCGCCAGGGTTGTCAGAGTTGAAAACTAAAACGTTAGGCATCAACTTTTGTAGCTCAGCGTACGCTTCATCGATTTGCTTAAGGTCTTTTGAGTTACCTGAGTAGCCAAGTTTACGCAGAGCGATATGGAACACTTCACGAGTGTCGTCCATCAACATTACTTGACCTTCAAGCTCAGGCTTCCATAGGTCAGCCCAGCTTTGGAAGTCGTTTGGATCGTACATATCTGCGTTAACCGCTAGGCCTGTAATCGCAACAACGTGTGGGATAGAGTAGTCGTTACTTGGATCGTAAGGCTTGTCTAGGTAGTTTTTATCTAGGTTGCCGAAGTTTTTCAGCTTAGTCTTATCGATCTTTTGTAGCATGCCTTCGTCACGCATCTTCGCCACGAAGTACGTTGAAGGTACTACTAGGTCATAACCTTGGTTATGGGTTTTTAGCTTTGCATACAAAGTTTCGTTCGACTCGTAAGTCGAGTAGATCACTTTGATGCCAGTTTCTTTAGTAAATTGCTCTAGGATATTACTGTTGATGTAAGGACCCCAGTTCATAAATACTAGTTCTTTATCATCCGCTGTCGCTGTACCAGAGAACAGAGAAAGCGCACATGCACTACCAGCTAATAGAGTAGCCCATTTTTTCATTGACGTTAGCTCCAAACCAAACGTTGTCCAATTTTGGACGATAGATAGAAAAACAGAATGGCATGTAACCATTCTGTTTCGTGATGTTAACAGGTGCGGATTCTACTTCACTTTTTCTCTTGCTAGCAACTGAGAAATTACTACCAAGACCAAAGAAACAATCAACATCACCGTTGCTAGGGCGTTCACTTCCGGTGAAATGCCCACCTTAACCATGGAGTAAATCTTCAATGGTAAGATTTCGTATGTTGGACCCGTTACAAACGAGCTGATGATCACATCGTCCAAAGACAGGGTAAAGCTCAGTAGCCAACCTGCAGCAACCGCTGGTTTAGCAAGAGGAAGGATGATCTGTTTCAAGATTACCCATTCGCTTGCACCAAGGTCTTTTGCAGCTTCCAACATTTTCACATCAAAGCCATTTAAGCGGCTGTACACTGTTACCACAACGAATGGTAGACAGAAGGTGATGTGAGCAATCAATAGAGTAAAGAAGCCAAGCTGCGCGCCTAATACTAGGAACAGAGCAAGCAATGAAATCGCCATAACAATATCTGGAGACATCATCACGACAAACAGCATGCCGTTTACCGCACCTTTACCTTTGAACGAGTAACGGAATAGGGCAACGGCCGTTAAGCTACCAATGATGGTTGCTGCTGTCGCTGAGAATACCGCTACGTTCAATGAATGCCATGCAGCTTGCATTAGGCTGTCGTTATTTACTAAGGTTTCGTACCATTTCGTGGTGAAACCACCCCATTTCATACCAAATTTGTTGGCATTAAATGAGTTAACAATTAAGACGATGATTGGCAGATACAAAAATGCATACACCAGCGCCATAAAGCTAAATCTAACTGTGCGTCCCATTAGTCTAGCTCCACTTTCTTATTCAATAGTTTGCCTGCTCTGTAGTAAGCGTAAAGCATCACAGCCATTGCGAAGGTGAGGGCGATACTGGTCGCAGCACCAAATGGCCAGTCACGAGCGTTCAATACTTGGCTCTTAATAACGTTACCAATCAGTAGGTTCTTCGCACCACCAAGAAGGTCAGAGATGTAGAACATACCTAGTGCTGGTAGCAGAACCAACAAACAACCACCGATAATGCCAGGCATTGTAAGAGGTAGAATCACTTTCGTAATGGTTTGGAACTTGTTCGCACCAAGATCTTTCGCCGCCTCGATATAAGTGTTGTCCAACTTCTCGATTGCCGAGTAAAGCGGCAGAATCATAAATGGAAGCAGGATGTACACAAGACCAATCATTACTGCTGTTTCGGTGTACATAATACGTAATGGCTTATCGATGATTTCCATCGCCATTAATGATTTGTTCAAAATACCTTGTGTACCCAGAACAATCTTCAGGCCGTAAGTACGGATAAGAGAGTTTGTCCAAAAAGGTACGATAACTAAGAACAACATGAATGGGCGCCATTTCTCTGGCATTTTCGCTATGATGTAAGCAAATGGGTAACCAATTACTAAACACAACAACGTCGCCACAATCGCCATGTAGAACGAGTGCATCAGCACTTTCGCATACAAGGGGTCGAGTAGACGTAAGTAGTTGTCGAAAGTAAATGTCATTTCGATTAAGTTTGCTTCATCACGCGTTAAGAAACTCGTACCGATAATCATCACATTTGGTACCAACACGAAAAGTGTTAACCAACCGACGATTAAGGTAATGATCGCGTTTTGAAGATTAATCTTCTTGCTTATCATTGAGGACTACCTCCCAACTCTCAACCCAAGTGATAGCGACTTTCTGGCCAAGTGAGTGGTCCACATCAGGATCATCTTCGTTAAAGAATTCGCTAACCATTACACGCATGCCTGAATCCAATTGGATAACGGAATCAAGCGTCATACCTTTATAGGTACGCTCTGTTACGTGACCTACGATGCCTTTTTCTTCAGACTCTTTGATCTCTTCGATACGTAAGTCTTCTGGGCGAAGTAGTACTTGCAGTTTTTCACCTGCTTGCGCTTCCTGATCGTAGTAAACAACAGACTCGACACCTTCGATTTCTGCACGGATACGTTTCTCGTCGATACGCTCTAGCATGGTTGCGTTGAATACGTTGATCTCACCGATAAAGCGAGCAACAAATAGGTTCTTCGGCTCTTCGTAAATCTCACGTGGAGAACCATCCTGCTCGATAACACCGTCGCGCATAACAATAATGCGGTCAGACATCGATAGGGCCTCTTCCTGATCGTGCGTAACGAAGATAAAGGTAATACCAAGTTGACGCTGAAGCTGTTTAAGCTCGATTTGCATTTGCTTACGCAGTTTGTAATCAAGTGCAGATAGAGATTCATCTAGCAGCAGTACTTTTGGTTTGTTAACAACCGCACGCGCAATGGCGATACGTTGTTGCTGACCGCCAGAAAGCTGATGAGGCTTACGCTGAGCCATTTTTTCTAGGCGCACCATGCGTAGCGCTTCCATTACTCGTGGTTCAATGTCCGCAGTAGGCGTTTTCTGCATACGAAGACCAAAAGCGACATTCTCATATACGGTCATGTGTGGAAACAATGCGTAACTTTGAAATACCGTGTTGACGTGCCTTTGCTCTGCAGGAACCTGTGTTACATCCTGGTCATCCAAAATAATTTGACCGTTATCTGCCGTTTCAAAACCTGCAATCATGCGTAAAACTGTTGTCTTACCACAACCAGAAGGCCCGAGAATCGTCAGAAATTCACCATGATTAACATCCAGATTTAAATTACCGATGATTTCCTTACCATCGAAACTTTTACTAATACCAGATAAACGAATAACTGGCTTTCCTGCTTGCGGTTTTGCGTTCAACGTCTGTATTTCCCCCACGTTCAAGCCGGGATTATCCCAGCTGATGTGACACTAACCATTCACTTTTGAGGCGCGCATCATAATCACCAAAAGTGTGAAATTAAAGCATTTTCTTATCTTGAAACAGAAATAATTTTGCAGGAAAAAGCCATCATTCCTTACCATACTGTTTTTATGAGATTAATTGGCATCTAGACACAGTTTGATAGCACTAAACTTTGTTCAACAATTGTTTCAATTTCATGACCTTGAAAGTGGTTAATTATCAACCATACAGTTGAGATTGCAAGGATTGTAGGTGAGTTGTGATGTTAGATGTGGAAAGATTTCTTTATAATGACGATTACATTAATTGACTGGAATTCCAGTCAAAATTTTACAAGTTAGTCTTGGATAAACTATGAACGACGATTTTGAGAAAGATTTCAATCTTGGGGGGAGTGTAGAGCGAGCTTTGTCTGGCAACTACGAGCTTAAAGCTGGCGCGGTTTTTAACGAAGCTTGGCGAGCAACCATCCAGCACTTTTTATCATTTTCTCCTGCCATTATTGTATTGCTTTTTGTCCAGTTAGGTATTTTCTATATTGCATTAAAACTGCAGTTGGGCGATTTGAGCGTTATTCTTGATGCATTTGAGAACCCAGAGTCGTTCACAAACGATATTGTGTCTTCTATTTATGTCGCGAATTTCAGTTATGAGGTGATTAGCGCACCAATTTATGCGGGGATCAGCTTGATGGCTATGAGCCATGTCGCCGGCCTGAAGACTAAGTTGCGCCATGTTGGAAAGGGGTTGCAGTTCACCATTCCTGTTATTCTAGCAACGCTCATGAGCTTAATGCTACAAGGTGTGGTTGGTATGATTTTTCCTTTACTGTCGCTGTATCTTTCCTTGGCATTTAGTCACTCTATTTTGTTGATTTGTGAGAAAAGGGTGCCACCAATGCAAGCGTTGCTGTTATCACTTCGCGCAATCAACAAGAAGATTTTTGTGGTCGCGGGGCTTTACTTAGGCGTGATGTTAATGTTTATTATTGCAGCAATGTTCTACGGTATTGGCTTGATTTTTGTGCTGCCATTCTTCTTCCATTTGAAAGGCATACTCTACCGCGAAATGTTTGGAATTAAGCTTAAGATCGTTACAACACAGAAAAACGATAATGATCACGATGGTAACTCACAGGTGTTTGATGCCTAATTCTTTGAAATCAATAAGTTTACGAGTGGCGGCAACCTGTATAGCCGCCACTTTTATTTCTATAGGCCCATATTTACACTACGAGAAACAGTTTAAATATGTGGAAAATCCTGACGTACTCTCTGGCAAGATTAAGCATGTCGATTTATCACACTTGCCATACATCGGTGATATCCCAGACTTCAATTCAATAAAAGATACGAAAGAGAAAAAAGCTGCTTTTTTTGATTTTTTAAGGCCTAAAATTGCTCTTGAGAATCAACGAATTCGTCATGAGCGGGCCTTTCTTACCTCTTTAAAGGTGGGACAAATGACGCAAGAACAACAAGAGTATGCTCAGCGGTTATCATCTCTGTATTCGTTGCCCTTGAGTAACGATAAGATTGATCAAGCATGGCTAGACGAGATGCTTGTGCGAGTGAACGTCTTACCTGAAGCCTTGGTTCTAACTCAAGCGGCAAATGAATCTGCGTGGGGCACTTCTCGTTTTGCTACTCAAGCAAACAACTTGTTCGGCCAATGGTGTTATAAAAAGGGCTGTGGAATTGTTCCAGCGCAACGTGGCGCTAACAAAGTTCATGAAGTTGAAAAATTCGATTCTGTACAACAGTCTGTTCATGGCTACTTTATGAACGTTAATCGAAACCCAGCGTATGCAGACCTGCGTGAAATCAGAACATCTCTGGCTGAAAAGAACAAGGGCTTGTTAACGGTCGCAACCGCGTCAGAGTTAACGCATGGGTTGCTAGCCTATTCTGAACGTGGCATCGCCTATGTACACGATCTTCGCGCTATGATTCGTCATAACAACGCCTACTGGACGCAATAAAATAACGGATAAAATGAAAAAGTTAAGCCTAAGTCTGTTGGGAAGTGCGGCGCTAATTCTTGCATCGCCGATAACCCAAGCTCAAGAGTACATGTTCACGTACTCAAAGTTATATACTCAACTAAAAAACAACAATAAAGAAGGGCATGACGATGTGAAAGTTGGTGTCTTTTTTGTGGACGCAAAAACTAAACAAATTTGTATGATAGAAAAAGCTTGGATGGAAAAAGAAGAGCACTATGAAGAGTTTGTTATCCCTGCTTCACAAGAGTTGCCTTTACCTGTTGATAAAAACTTAAAGTCAGCGAATCCGTTGGTTTTTGTCGATACCCCAAAAGATACACGTTGCGATTACTCACTTGTTGTGATGACCAAAGAACCATTACAGGGTAACGTTTCTTACGACCAACTTAAGCCTCTTTTACCTCAAATGCAGACGATGCTGGAAGATTTAGGCGGTATGTTTGCGGGTTGGTTTACACCGGAGGTTCAAGGTGTGACGATGGAGTTTGCAAATCAACTGAATGATAAAGTGATTTTCTCAAACGGAACCGAAAAGCCAATTGTCAATGGCAAGATACAAGTCGCACTAAGTGAAATAGGGCAAGGTGGCACAATGACACTACCAGAACCGACGATGCGAGTGTTACCTTATCTACCTAACGCAAAGAAATGAACACTGAACGTTTAGAAAGGGCTGCAATCGCAGCTCTTTTTTAATTTTGACCGTAACTAAAGTATCTTTCACACTCTTTTCTTAAAGACTCAATAAGACAAACATTTAATCCTGCGTAAAAAGCTCGTATAATCCACGCCCCAAAGAAACCCATGTTAGGAAGTCCTAGTCGATTTATCGGCGATGTGAGAGCCCGCAATGAACCAAATAGATACAAGAAAAGAAACCCTAGAATTCAACAAGCTTCAGAAACGCCTAAGAAGACATGTTGGAAATGCCATTACTGATTACAACATGATCGAAGAAGGCGATGTTGTAATGGCATGTATTAGCGGTGGTAAAGATTCATTCGCGATGCTTGATATCCTGCTGAATCTTCAAAAAGCCGCACCGATCAAATTTGAAGTGGTTGCGGTAAACCTAGACCAAAAACAACCGGGCTTCCCTGAGCACATTCTGCCAGAGTATTTCGAAACACTGAATATCCCTTACTATATCGTCGATAAGGACACGTATTCCGTCGTAAAAGAGAAGGTACCAGAAGGCAAAACCACTTGTGGTCTGTGTTCACGCCTGCGACGTGGTACGCTGTATTCATTTGCAGAGAAGATTGGTGCAACTAAGCTTGCGCTAGGTCATCACATGGATGACATCGTCGAAACAATGTTCTTGAATATGTTCCACGGCTCTCGCCTTAAAGCGATGCCACCAAAGCTACGCTCTGATGATGGTCGTAACGTGGTCATTCGTCCATTGACTTACTGTCGTGAAAAAGATTTGATCAAATACGCTGAGCACAAGGATTTCCCAATAATTCCGTGTAACCTTTGTGGCTCTCAAGAGAACCTTCAGCGTCAATCTATAAAAGCAATGTTGATTGAATGGGATAAGAAGACGCCAGGGCGTGTGGAAGCAATTTTTAAATCAATTCAAAACGTAAGCCCAAGCCAACTAGCAGACCGCGAATTGTTCGACTTTGTTAACTTACCGCTAGATCGTGAAGGTAACCGCGAAGAGTATGAATTTAATGAGGCTGTCGTTTCTTCGACGAATATTGATGAATCAATGTTCATCGATGTTACGAACATCTAACTCGTAAAAAAGGAGGTCAATTAGACCTCCTTTTTTGTACCCAATGCTTTAACTGTTCCCAAACAAAAATCCCCCTGTATTGGGGGGATTTATTAGCGCTTATTTGAAAGCGCTCAATACATAACAATACTAAAGAGAGATTAGGTTGCTGTATTTGGATCTAGAGGACTAATGTAGCCTTTTGGTTTTAGAGCCAACACATCGCAATTTATTTTATCAATTACGTGCTCCGCTGTATTACCAATAAAGACAGCAGAAAGCCCTGTTCGCCCTGTGGTACCTAAAATAACCATTGCTGCGTTCAAGCGCTCTGCAGCTGCCGGAATGACATCTTCAGGTAAACCTTGCTCAACTATCGTTTGTTCTTCATCAAGACCATGTTTTTGGCGTAGTGCTTTCATAGCCGTTAAATGATGACCTCGCACCGCATCGGTATAAGTCGTTGGGTCAAATTCAGGAAGTTCAATCGTAATGTTCGCCGGTGTAACGGGGTAGGCGTTAACAAGATATGGCTTGGCCTCAAGCCGAGTGGTGATTTCTTTTAATCGCTCGACCATCGTATCGTTGAGATCAATATGAGTCGGGTTTTCTGAGCCCACATGTACTGAGGCAAGGATACTTGCTTGTTCCGGCCAAGCAGCATTCTTAATAAGAAGCACTGGAATAGGGCATTTTCGCAACAAGTGCCAATCTGTCGGTGTGAAAATGACAGACTCTAAAACATCATGCTTACGTGTGCCTTTGATGACTAGGTCATGATTGCCTGCATAGACTTCAGCAATAATCGCCTCATAAGGGCGGTTGTGCCAGACAACACAAACATCAAAGTCGAAGCCATCGTTTAGGTATGGTTGAGCAATTTTACGCATCCACTGCTCACGCTGATGAATGACACCTCGACGCATAGCATCTCTTTCATCCACTGACAGCATTGACGTCATGTCATACGAGAAATCGTAAATGGATAAAAAGAAAGTGATTCGGCTTCTAGATACACTTTTCTGAGCTAATTGAACAGCTCTTGCAAGTGCGGGCTGCTCATCATTATTGATGTCAGCGACAACAAGGATCTTACTGTATATACTCATAACTAAGCCCACTTCTATTGCAAAACCAGATACTGAATGTAAATTAAATCAGTATTTTGGAGTACTCACCGTACATTTTTACTGTAGCTTAGTTTGGAGAACTTTTTGAGGACTTTCGAAAGGAATTTATGAGAAATATGATGTAGCTCATTTTCGAGCTACATCAATAATTAGGGTGTATTATTCTTTAGTTACACCAGCAAGTTCCATCAATGCATCGTGGTCTAAGATAGTGATATATTTACCTTTTACGCTTAGGATCTCTGATTTCTGGAAACGACCTAACAAACGACTGATCGTTTCGACTGTAAGACCAAGGTAGTTGCCAATATCACCACGAGTCATAGTTAAACGAAACTCTCTAGGGCTGAAGCCACGCTGAGAAAAACGCGTTGATAGGTTGTAAAGGAAAGCAGCTAGTCGCTCTTCTGCATTCTTTTTAGAAAGAAGCAAAATCATTTCCTGATCACCTTTAATTTCGTTACTCATCAAACGCATGATTTGCTGGCGAAGCTTAGGCATCTTACCCGATAGATCGTCTAAAATTTCGTATGGGATTTCACATACCATCGACGTTTCGAGTGCTTGAGCAAAGCTAGGGTGGGAGTCACCAGTGATAGCATCGAAACCGACTAAGTCTCCAGCTAAGTGAAACGCTGTGATTTGCTCATCACCTTGCTCTGTGATCGTATAGCTCTTGATGGTACCAGAGCGGATAGCGTATAGCGATTTTAGCTCATCACCGGCCTTAAAAAGCTCTTGTCCTTTTTGAATAGGCTTCTTACGTTCGATGATTTGGTCAAGCTGATCAAGTTCTGCCTCATTTAGAGTGAACGGGATACACAGTTGACTAATGCTACAATCTTGGCAATGAATGGCGCAACCGCCTGATTGGATACGCTTTGTTGCAGGTTTTTCAGAAATCATAACAACCTTTCACTATTTGATATACATCAATATTTTAGCATCGCTTAATCCTAAAGGGTAGCAAAAATGTCACCTCAATAGAGTTTAACGTTATATGAAACCGAGTAACGCTAAGGCTCCTACAGCGGTATACGTACCATACCCAATAAGGATTAATGCTGAAATATTTCTAAATATTAATGATTTTTGTAATTTCTGAAAATGATTGGCACCATATCCAATAATAAGCATTGCAGGTAGCGTTCCAAGCCCAAACGCAAGCATAATTAGGCCGCCGTTCATCGCACTACCAGAAACCGCCGACCAAGTAAGCGCTGAATAAACTAAGCCACATGGTAACCAACCCCAAATAAAGCCAAATGGCAACGCGTGAAGAGGATGCTTTAGTGGCAACAGATTCTTCCCTGCCGGCGAGATAAAGCGCCAGATATACTGCCCTAGCTTTTCTATTAAAAGTAAGCCTTGCCACCATTTAGCAATATACAGCGCGACCAGGATCATGAATAACGCAGCAATCAGCCTTAACCAAGCAAGAGAGTGCGTTAACCCACTAAGCTCAGATAAACCTGATATAGCACCACCCACTAATGCACCTATTAAGGTATAACTGATCAATCGTCCGAGGTTGTAGAAGAGGGGGATAAGAGGGGTAGTTTTATTTTTAGCAGAAGAGCCCATGGTAAGTAGAGACGCGATACCACCACACATACCCATACAATGACCGGCTCCTACTAAGCCGATCATCAACGCACCGATAAAATCAGGAGTCATAAAGGTCGCTACTTTTTATCACTATTAGGTTGGTCTTCTTCGTCGAGAAGAATGTTGTGCCCTTGCCGTTCAAGATCTTCAAACTGATCGCTTCTTACCGCCCAAAGAAAAACGGCGACAGCAACACAAACGAGAACGATAGCGATGGGAATCAATATATAAAGACTTTCCATGTTTGCTTTCTCTACTTATTTCTCTTTGAGCAGGCGCAAAGAGTTAGATACAACGATAATTGAGCTTGCAGACATGCCAACTACTGCAATGTAGGGAGCCACTAAACCTGCGACCGCCAAAGGCAAAATTAACAGGTTGTAACCCAAAGACCAAGCCAAGTTTTCTCGAATAATCTTTCTTGTACGCAGTGCAAGCAAACGTGCTTCTAGTAGCTTTTCGAGATTATCCCCAAGTAACGTCATATCTGCAGAAGCTTTAGCGACATCTGTACCACCGCCCATTGCGACAGAAAGGTGAGCTCCGGCGAGAGTCGGCGCGTCATTGATTCCATCACCAACCATCATAGTGATACTGTTTTCGTCCAAGCTATTAAGGTATGCAAGCTTATCTTCTGGCTTTGCTGACGCGACGATGTGATCGATACCAATTTCATTCGCCACTGGTTGGGCGTTTGAGAGAGAATCACCAGTTAGCAGGGTTGTCTTAATTCCAGCGTCAGCAAAACGTTGAATAAAGGCTTTGCTTTCTTTTCGGATAGGGTCGCGGTAGTAAAAGCTAGCGACATGCTTGCCATCAACCGACAGATAGACCGCCTGGCTTTCACCACTTTCTTTGCCTTGAACAAAAGCAGCACTACCTATCTTAACGATTTTGCCATTCCACATACCCTCAATCCCTGAACCAATCACGTTTTGCACGTCAGACACGATAAAGTCATCATTGGTGTAAGTTGCAAAAGAACGAGCGATAGGGTGGTTTGCATGAGCCTCTAAAGCTGCAGCTAGTGATAGACAATCTTTCTGTGGGAGATCACTAAGTACCTTTGTTTCACAGATCTCAATATCACCTTTCGTTAGAGTGCCTGTTTTATCTACAACTAAGTGGTTGATCTTACATAGTGTCTCAAACACATGGCCTTTACGAAGCAAAATGCCAAAATTACCCATTCTAGAGGTAGCACAAGTGAGAGCGGTCGGAGTAGCCAGAGATAGCGCACATGGGCATGTAGCGACTAACACAGACAGCATGATCCAAAACGCATCATCTGGTTTTGTTTGATGCCAGTAAAACCAAGTACCAGCAGAGATAATAAGAATCACACCAACAAAGTAACGGGCGACAATGTCTGCAATTTCCGCAATTTTAGGTTTGGAGTGTTGAGCTTCATCTTGTAAACGCACGATGTTAGAAATCATTGAATCGGCCTTTGAGCTTACTACCTCAAGTTCAAATGATTCGTCTCCGTTTAGCGTTCCCGCATAGACGACATCGCCTTCTCGTTTCACAACGTGCACTGACTCACCCGTTAACATGGATTCATCAATATGAATACGGCCTGAAATAACTTTACCGTCAGCGGGGATATGTTCACCAGGTAGAACGCGAATACGATCGCCAACTTTTAGCGTCTTCACGGGTATCTGATCACCGTCCAGCGTTGTAGCAATTGCAGGAATCAACTTAAGAAGGTTACCACTCGCTGCAGCAGCTTTGCGACGAGCGCGCATCTCTAAGAATCGACCTACTAACAAAAAGAAGGTAAACATCGAGATAGATTCAAAGAAGACTTCGCCTTGTTCAGTTACTGTTGCAACTAAACTTGCAACATAGGCAAAGATCAACGCGATAGAAACCGGGACATCCATACCAAGGGTTCGGCCTTTGATACTGCGCCATGCGTTTAAGTAAAATGGAAGAGCGGAATAAAGCAAAACAGGAGTAGCAAAAATCAAACTTACCCAACGAAAGTAACTTTTAAACTCTGGCTCTAAATCACCAAAGACTTCGAGATACAGTGCAACGGCGAGCATCATGACCTGCATGGTTGCTAAACCTGCAATACCTAGCCGATATAGATATTGCTTCATCATTCGATGGTAAGAGGCTTCTTGCTTATCTGCTTCAAAAGGTGCAGCTTTGTAACCAAGTTTATGAATAACGGAAAGGAGCTCGCTTAACCGTACCTGAGTTTTATCCCAGGCTAGTAACGCTCGATTGGTGGTTGTATTAACACGGATAGATACCAACCCGGCCGTATTAGAAACTTGCTTTTCGATTAACCACGCACAAGCGGCACATGAAACGCCTTCCAAAGAAAGGGTTACTTCAGAAACATTTTCGCGATTTCGTACGAATTCAGATTGTACATCCGCATTGTCATAATGAATTAAAGCTTGGAGTTGCTCTGGTATTAGATCTGCCTTTTCTGCAGGCGCAGTGCGGTATTGGTAATATGATACAAGACCACTATCGACAATAGTCTGCGCCACAGTTTCGCAGCCCGGACAACACATGTCGCGAATTTCACCCAATATTTCTACTTTGAAATCCGTGTTGGCTGGTACATCTTCACCGCAGTGATAACAGGATTTACACATATGCTTACTTCATTAACGGTGTTGAAGAGGCAGGAAACTCAACTTTACCTTGGATCATCCATTGCTTGTCGTGTGGTTGTAGTTCAACAAACCATGGTCCTTGAATAGATTCCTCAGCTTTTAGTCGGTAATTACCAGATGCATCCGCTGTTACAAGCTTTGTGAAGTCACGATCAGGAAGAGTACGATGAGTGAAAGTGGCCGTTAGAGCAGGGTAATGAGGTAGCTTCCCTTTAGCGAAAACAATCACAACATTGTTATTTTCAGAGGAAATCTCAGCGTTAAGACCTAGGTCACGAGCGACATTCATTTTACTAATGTCGATATTAATGCCTTTGCCTTTTTTATAGTAATCCTCGGCGACTAAAGAAACAGAGTTGTTCGAGAAAACGACCACAGTAATCACAGTCCAAACTACGACAGTAAGAGGAAGGATGATTAGGAACCACGGCCAAAATTGTTTATACCAAGGCTTTACCATAAAAAAGTTCTCAACAGCTAAATGAAAAAATGTAAGGCGTTAAATTTAAAGGAAAGACAGCCCCTATGAAAGGGGCTGTTATTGCTATGTTACGTAATATCTCAGTTACTTACTCTCTGAGTTACTTAAACTCCAGACATATGAGGCAACAAGCTGAACTTTATCTTCACCCAAAATGTCTTTCCACGCAGGCATTACGCCTGAGCGTCCGTTCATTACGGTTTCTGTTACAGCTGCACGAGAGTCACCAAACAACCAGTCTTGGTCTGTAAGGTCAGGCGCACCGACTGCAGGGTTACCCTTACCATCGGTACCATGACAAGCTGCACACACTACGAAGCGTGCTTTACCTGCCGCGGCTTCACGAGCATTTACTTTACGACCAGATAGACTAAGTGTGTAACTTACAACTTCTTGAACACCTTGCTCACCAAGGGCATCTTTCCATGCTGGCATTTGACCAATACGGCCGTGCATGATGGTTGTAACGATCGCTGCTGGCTCGCCACCATATAGCCATGCATCATCAGTCAGGTTAGGGAAGCCTTTCTGACCACGTGCATCAGAGCCATGGCATTGAGAACAGTTTTGCAAAAACAAACGCTGACCAACTTTTAATGCTTCAGGATCTTGCGCAATTTCAGGAATTGGGCGTAGACCACTGTCATTGTGCGCAAGTTTACGGAATGCTTCGCCGAAGTAAGCGTCGGCATCATCCAGTTCTTTTGCATATTGGTTTAGTTGCTTGTTCTCTTGTGCTGCAGCGATGGCTTCTTTTGACTCTTCTAGTGAGCGAACGGTTTGAGCCGAACTCTGCCAGTTTAAAAAGCCCTTGAAGCTACCTAGACCTGGGAATAGGGCAAGGTAAACTGCTGCGAACACAAATGTGCTTACAAACAGGTAAGTCCACCACTTTGGTAGAGGGTTGTTTAGCTCGCGAATACCATCGTACTCGTGGCCCATGTCTTCCCCTTCCTCGACGCCCATTTTATCTTTAGCGCACCAAGTCAGGAGAATCGCACAGCCTACTAGCGTACCGACAGTAATCACGATAATCCAGAGACTCCAGAATGTAGTCATTACTTCTTCACTCCTTGGTTATTAGGGGTCTTTTGTTCTTCGTCAGCAAACACCAAGTTGGCATCTTCTTCAAAGCGTGCTTTACGCTTTTTACTAAATGCCCACCATACGATGCCAATAAAACTAGCGAAGAGTACAACGGTATAAATACTATGAATTGTACCGAAATCCATATGATCCCCTTACTTCATTGCATGACCAAGAGACTGAAGGTAAGCGATGATTGCATCCATCTCTGTTTTACCTTCTACTTCTTTAGCCGAATTCGCGATCTCTTCATCAGTGTATGGAACGCCGAACTGATCACGAAATAGCTCAAGTTTCTTCTGAGTTAACTTACCGTCTAAAACGTTTTCAGCTAGCCACGGGAAACCTGGCATGTTTGACTCAGGTACAAGCTCACGAGGATCTAACAGGTGAACACGGTGCCATTCGTCAGAATAACGACCACCAACACGAGCTAAATCCGGGCCTGTACGCTTAGAGCCCCAAAGGAATGGGTGTTCCCAAACACTCTCACCAGCAACAGAGTAGTGACCGTAACGTTCAGTCTCTGAGCGGAAAGGACGAACCATCTGGCTGTGACAAACGTTACAACCTTCACGGATGTAGATATCACGGCCTTCCATCTCCAAAGGAGTGTAAGCACGCAGATTTTCTACAGGTTCAGTCGTTTGCTTTTGGAAAATCAGAGGAGTGATCTCTACAAGAGCACCCCAACTGATAGCAAACACGATAAAAATAGCCAACAAACCGACATTACGTTCTAAGATTTCATGGCGATTATTAGAATTATTACTCATTCTTAAATCTCCTTATGCCGGATGTGGGATAGCTTTTAGGCTTTCTTTAGGTGCACTTACCGTTTTGTACGTGTTGTATGCCATTAGGAACATACCAGATAGGAAGATAAATCCGCCTAGGAAACGTACAAAGTAGAACGGATAAGACGCTTCTACAGATTCAACAAAACTGTAAGTTAGCGTACCGTCAGAGTTAACCGCGCGCCACATAAGACCTTGCATTACACCAGAGATCCACATCGCAACGATGTAAAGAACGGTACCGATTGTTGCTAGCCAGAAATGCACATTAACTAGACCAACAGAGTACATACGCTCTTGGCCAAATAGGCGAGGTACCAAGTGATATACAGAGCCGATAGAAACCATCGCAACCCAACCTAACGCACCAGAGTGAACGTGACCAATGGTCCAGTCTGTGTAGTGAGAAAGTGCGTTAACCGTCTTAATCGACATCATCGGGCCTTCAAAGGTAGACATACCGTAGAACGACAGTGAAACGATTAGGAAACGTAGGATAGGGTCATAACGAAGCTTATGCCATGCACCAGATAACGTCATAATACCGTTGATCATACCACCCCAAGAAGGAGCAAATAGAACCAGCGACATAACCATACCTAGAGACTGAGTCCAGTCTGGTAGCGCTGTATAATGAAGGTGGTGAGGGCCTGCCCAAATATATAGAGAAATAAGTGCCCAGAAGTGAACGATAGATAGACGGTAAGAATAAACAGGACGTTCAGCTTGTTTAGGAACGAAGTAGTACATCATACCTAGGAAACCAGCGGTCAGTAGGAAACCTACCGCATTGTGTCCATACCACCACTGAACCATCGCATCCACTGCGCCCGAGTAAATCGAGTAAGATTTACCAAGTGACACAGGAATAGCCATGCTGTTCACGATGTGAAGTACTGCTACTGTGATAATAAAGGCACCGAAGAACCAGTTTGCCACATAAATATGTGACGTGTTTCGCTTCACTAGTGTGCCGAAGAACACCACCGCATATGATACCCATACTAGCGCAATTGCGATATCAATAGGCCATTCTAGCTCAGCATACTCTTTACCCGATGTTAAACCGAGAGGCAAAGTAATGGCTGCTGCCAGGATGATTGCTTGCCAACCCCAAAAGGTGAAGGCAACGAGTGGGCCACCAAAAAGACGTGTTTGACATGTGCGCTGTACAACATAATAAGACGTTGCGAACAGAGCACTGGTACCAAACGCAAAAATTACCGCATTAGTATGCAGTGGACGTAAGCGACTGTACGTCAACCACGGCGTATCAAAGTTTAGCTGTGGCCAAACTAATTGAGCGGCAATCAAAACACCAACAGCCATACCAACTATGCCCCATAAAATGGTCACAAGGGTAAATTGGCGAACGACTGTATAGTTGTAGTTTTGTTCAAGCTGCTTTACTTGGCTCATTTGCATGCTTCCAATTTCTAATTAACTACACTTTTACTTCCAACACGACTTGCGTCGTAACACCACCCAAGTAAACTCTAGAATTCAAGTGTTATCATCACCTTATTTCCATTGCTGACTTTAATAAAAAGTGGCATTTTCAGCGTGACACTATACTTGAATTAACAATTCAATGACAGGGTAGTAACCTTACTGGACCTCTGGAAATCATTTTTTATTTAAAAAGTTTGAAGTTTGTAACAAGGATATTAGTAATTATGCCTGCACAAAAGTTAACAAAGGCGCGACTTGCACAAATCTTAATCATGCTCAGTGTTTTAATAGGCGCATTTTTCTGGCGTACCTTTACACACGAGAGTGTTAATAGCGTTGACTGTTCACAAAAAGAACGATGCGATGTAACAATTGAAGGAGAAATAATCACGATTAATCGTGACTCAATGGGAATTTCGCTCGAAACGACAGAAAGTAGCACTCTAAAAATTGATCTAAATCAATCTGGTAATTTTATCAATCTCAACGAAAAGCATAAGTCAGTAGAATGGGACATCATGCCTGAATCGAAAAAAATCACCTTTAAAAAAGGTGAAAACATTGTTGTAGTTCAATTATAAATACGATCTATCACGAGATAATCGTAACTTATTAATGAAATTAACACCTTCTTACCTAGAGAAAATTGGTTGGAATGGTATAACAGCAGAGTGATATCCAATTATAAAATCGTATGCATTGCCAATCAGTTTTTACTCATATTAAAGATGAAGACTCAGCGATAAAAACGCTCAGGTCCGAATTGACACAACAGAACTTGTCTTACGTGATGTGTTACTACACGGAAGAATACAATTTCGAGTTGATTCGAGAAGCGTTTCTTGCGCATTTTCCTGGTGTGCCTTTTCATGGCGCCAGTTCATGTCAAGCCGTAATGACAGATCAGGGCTTTCATACAGGACCAGTAATTGCGGCACTTGCTGTTTATGATACAGGTCCTCATGCTTATGGTACTGGTATTTCTAATCACAACTCAGGTGACAGCGTCACCAAGGCTTTGGATATGGCCCTTGAGAACGCAAACCGTGTAGGAGAGGTACCAAACTTAATTCTACTTCATGCTACACCAGGGCAAGAGGAATCAATCATTGCGTCTATAGATGAAAGATTTGGAACTCTAATTCCAATTATTGGTGGTTCGGCCGCTGATAATAACATCGCTGGGAAATGGTCTGTGATAACCGCCCAAGGCTCTCAAACTTCAGGTTTAAGCTTAACTCTCTTTTACTCCTCTCAACCTGTTGATATCGCTTTTAGCGCTGGGCATACACCAACTAATATCAAAGGTGTTGCAACCAAGACCAACGATAGATGCTTACTTGAAATTGATAATGAACCTGCGCTCAATGTTTATAGAAGGTGGACAAATCACCAGGATAACCAAGTAGGTAAAGATAATATGCTGTTTACAAACTCGAGTGCTTATCCATTAGGGCGGATCGCAGGTCATCTCTATGATCGCCCATATTACAAGTTATCCCATCCGATCCGTGAGACGCCAGATGGTGGAATCGAGTTGTTTACACGAATAGAAGAGGGTGACGAGCTCACATTAATGAAAGGAAGTCGTGAGCATCTCGTTGCGCGCGCTGCAAAAGTCGTCAATGCCGCTTTTAACCAAAAATTAGAAGAGTCTCGAAAAATTGGAGTGATAAATATCTTTTGCGCAGGTCCCATGTTGCACTTAATGCAAGACATGAATAGCGTTTGTGAACAAATTAACCAAGAACTAGAACATTTGCCTTTTATTTGCCCTTTTACTTTCGGCGAGCAAGGTAGATTTATTGGTGGTGAGAATGGACATGGAAACCTGATGATTTCATCGGCTATATTCCATAAACCTTATGAAAGATAAATACTTAGACATATATCAACAGGAAGCGCTTCAAGAAGCGTTAGTTGAGCTAAAGCAGGCTAGACAAAGAGAACGACTACTCGCCGATGAAAACAAGGCCATTCTTTCCGCGATATCTGCGATGAGTGAGGCAAAGAATCGGCATGAGATATTTACGGGATTAAACAATGTCCTCAAAAAGTACATCAACTTCGATGATTTTATTGTACTGACTCGTGATGGTGAACGATATCCCTTCAAGACATTGATATCAACTAATAGCGTATTTGATAATGTATCCTGGTTACACGGTAACACCTATCAAAGAGCTCTCAATGGTGAATGCATTCTACTGTTCGAGCCAGATAAACTCGCTGAGTTTGTTAACTTAAACAGCTTTATAAAAAGCCATGTAAACTCGGTCGTTTTAACTGGTATACGTTCAGAAGTAACGCAAACCGTAATCCTACTTATTGGAGCTCAGAAAGGGCACTTTAGCATAGAGAATAAGGAAACCTTGAGGCGGTTTCGTCCCTTAATTGAAAGGGCGGTCATTGATATCGAGACGAAAGAGAAGTTACAACGTATCGTTGAAGTAAGAACAACTCAGCTCGCTAAAGCAAGAGAAGAAGCAGAGCTTGCGAACCGGTCTAAGTCGGAGTTCTTAGCGATGATGAGTCATGAAATAAGAACCCCTTTAAATTCCGTTCTTGGAATGCTAGATATACTGAAGCAATCAACCTTGTCAGAAGAACAAATTGATGCTTTGAGCCAAATGGAGTGCTCTGCAGAGTTACTTCTCGCGATAATCAGTGACATTCTTGATCTTTCTAAAATCGAGTCAGGTCGCTTTCAGCTCAATGAACAATGGATTAACTTAAGAGACACTGTCACTTTTGTTATTTCTCAGCAAAAACAAATAGCTAAGAAGAAAAATCTTAAATTCAAGCTCAACTGTACTGTCACTAATGACAAACAATTTTGGATTGACTCCACGCGGTTATCTCAAATTCTGTTTAATCTAATAGGGAATGCAATAAAGTTTACAGACGAAGGTGAAGTAAAAGTTTCTGTATCTGAGCAAGATGCTGAACTTGTGATCTCAATATCTGACACTGGAATTGGTATATCTAAAGCAAAGCAAGAGCACTTGTTTACGGCATTTCATCAAGGAGACCGTTCCATCACGAGACGCTTCGGTGGTACAGGACTGGGGCTCGCAATAACCAAGCATTTAGTCGAAATGATGCGTGGAAAGATTGCCGTTAAAAGTGATGAGCATGTTGGTTCAACCTTTACGATTTCGATTCCAGTTTTGACTCGTTGTAATCAAAATCGTCCAGTTAGAATCGAAACCAATCAACCGACAAAAGCAATGGAACTTCTCGTCGTAGAAGATACCGAATCGAATCAGTTCGTAATAAAGCTTATCTTAAATAAGCTTGGCCATAATGTTCATATCGCAAGCCATGGAGCAGAGGCATTAACATTTTTAGAAGAGAATGAGGCTTTAATCGATTTGATTCTCATGGATGTCTCGATGCCAGTGATGGATGGAATTACCGCAACAAGACTTATTCGAGATAAAGGTCTCAGGACCCCAATTATAGCGTTAACTGCACATGCGCTAGAAAGCGATAGAGATAAATGCCTGGATGCCGGTATGGACGGATTCATTTCCAAGCCAGTTAGAAGACAAGATATCTTTGAAGCTATACAGTCATTTCAATAAGTAAAAAGGCGTTAATATAGATCTTAACAATCGATAGATTATTAAGATCTATATTAAGTATTTTATGGTAAATAACCATTATGTTTAATGCTAAAGCCCTTAAATTTAAAATCTGCAAGGGAATAGGAGCATACTCAGACAACATTTAGCGTACAGCAATACATAATTTAACATAACACATATAATGCGCACCAAGGAGTGAGATCTCAAAGCAATAATGTCCGGTTTTAGCTACTTTAAAATGTCCTCCTAAGATTAACAACATTGTTTGCTTTTGAGGCTTTAACCGAGGTTCCTGTGGACTTGCAATCGCTAGTTTGGTTTGTGGTTATGCTTACGAAGCAAATCAAATCTCTTATTGAAAATTGATGCGCGCTTAGTCCCCGACTTACTGGCGTGTCCTTCCGTAAGCACCTGAATCAATCTATGTATGGTGATGATGGCCAACTCACTGAATTTGCCATTCAATGGCATCACGATTACTAACTTAAGCGCTACCAAACAAAAAAGCCTTTCATACTCGCCTCGTACAACAGCAAAAATCAGCTAAACGCTCTAATCGCTCCGCAACGAAATCTGCCAAAAATCACGAGCTCAGTTGCGTTCTGAAACATTTATAAGCCTGTGGTTATATGGAGGCGAATGTACTTTTCGGGGTATTTGTAACGATAGCGTTTTCCTTTCTTCAAGTTGGACTTAACGTACCTACACACTTTTTGGTCACCACTGCTGGTTACTCTTTTTATTACTGCGTTTTTACTTTTGTGCTCCATTTCTATCATGACGTCACAATAACCTTGATAGCCATCAAACTTATTGTCTACTTTCTTTTGAAGCTTAGTCTTAATCTTTTTAGCCAACAGGTTCGTTTCTGAATCGTCAGCAAAAACTGAATTACTTGCAAAGATCAATACCATTAAAGTTACAACGTATCTCATCGTTTTGGTCCGTTTATGTTGTTGATTGTTCGATGATAAGTAATTTTTCTGTAGATACGAAAATGGGACGCCACATTGCGTCCCATTTAACATGATGAAGTAACTGATATGTAATTAAGCGCGCTTCTTGCCTTTGTTTGCTTTGAAGCCCTGGTGCGGAAAAACGTTACGAATCCTCTGTTGAACTTTTTTGGGAATGCCTTTGGAAAAGCTTAAGCGCATTCCTGTTCGTTGGCTATACACCTTCATTTCACCAGTAAACGGGTTATGCTCACTAATATCCTGTAAGTTGTGTTTGAAAGAAGGAGGTAGATGCCCTTTTACGTTACTAATATGGCCATTATCGAACTTTACTTTTAACACCGGCCTATCGACTGCGATCAACCAAAAGATCACGATGGCTGCAATTAAGATTACATATAACATTTGGCACTCCCTATCCTAGCTAGATAGCAATTTACTCAAATCCTCTTTAATTGAGGTAACTTTTTGACTCGCTTTTTCACTTCTCGACGCTTCGGAAAGCAAATATTCAATTGCGTCAGATAACGTACAACCAAGTTCATTCGCTCTACTAGAAAGCTTTTCCCAAACTCGGTAATCTAAATCAATGGATTTCTTCTTTGTATGGACTTGCTCTGCATTGAAGTGACGTTTCCGTTTCGCTCGGATAGCCTGCTTGAGTTTATTATCTAACTCTTCTGACATGTGGTTTTCTATCCAAGCTAAGACAAGTGTAGGCTCGTGTTCAAGGCGTTTTAGTTCTGCGACCGCTGCATCTGCTTCGCTTGTATCAATATGTCGGGTAATCGCTTCACCATCTTTCCATTTTTTGATGAGATACTTCCATTTCCACCCACATTCTAGATTCTCAAGCTGCTGATATTTCATTTGTTCCGACCCATAAACATAACCTAGTGACAGCGTAACCCAGATGGTTTACTTGGGCAAATAAAACTCTTAGAAGTATCGATGTTGATCACTCATTTGTCTAAGTATTGTTCATTGAGAGATGAATGCCGAGAGCAAACCAAATTGGTGCTAGGGTGTTATAGTCCGTTTCGTTATAATGTCGGCAAGATTGAATTACGATGAATTTTAATGAACCAACTTAATTGGCAAGACGTAACACCTTCACTTGAGCAGTACGAAGCACTTTTAAAGTCTGCACCTTCGTTACCAAAGAAGTCTTTTACTGATCTCCAACCGAGAATGTCGGCAACGATATCTCGTTTTTCAAAAATTTCCGGATTGACGCGAGTACTACTCATTAACTGCGTAGATAATTCTGTATATAGAGAGTTCATCAGTAAAGCTCTTCAGAGCCAGTCTAACGCTGCGATAGTTTTTTCGGAATCACTTGATGCCAAACGTTTATTTGACCGTTACAGTGTTGATGTAAGTGGTGATATTGCCTTCCAACCTGGTTTAATTTCACAGGCAGATAACGGTTACTTAATTGTACCGGCTAATCTAATTTTGGCTAACCCAGGGTTTTGGCCAAATATAAAGTCTGCAATTCAACAAAACCTTATCGAGCCACTGAACCTAAGCCCTACTCGTTTACCTACTTCAGTACCGCAAGCTAAAGCTTATGAAGTAAAACTGATTGTAACAGGAGAAAGAAGTCAGTTAGCAGAGCTAGAATACATCGATGAAGACTTCTGTTCTGGCTTTGCCATGTATACGGAAGTTGAAGAAGATATTCATCTGTCAGAGCAGAATTTGACAGATTACTTTGGTTTAGTGAACTGGATATGTTCTCAATATAAGCTGCCTCACTTAACTGAATGTGGTTTTAGAAGATTGTTGCTAGCCGGTATGAGATTTACTGAAGATCAACATTATCTGCCTTTAGGAGTAATGTGGCACTCTCAACTTCTAACGCTTGCCAGCCAGTTCAGTGATGGTCACGCATTAGATTACAAGTCGTTAGATAAAGCGATTGACGACAAGTATTACCGAGAATCTTACCTTCCTCAGCGTGCCGTGTACGATATTTTAGATGGCCAAGTCATCATTGAGACAACTGGGGAACAAGTTGGTCAAATCAATGGCCTAACCGTTATTGATATGGCTGGGCACCCTGTCAGCTATGGTGAGCCTGCACGAATATCTTGTGTGATTCATTTTGGTGATGGCGATGTTTCCGATGTTGAGCGCAAAGCTGAGCTTGGAGGCAATCTACATGCAAAAGGCATGATGATTATGCAAGCTTTCTTGAGCTCTGCTCTGAAACTGGATGAACCACTGCCTTACTCTGCCTCCATCGTATTTGAACAGTCTTATAGTGAAGTTGATGGTGACAGCGCATCTCTTGCAGAACTTTGTTGCTTGGTGAGTGCTTTATCTGAATCTCCAATTAATCAACAAGTTGCTGTTACAGGAGCTGTTGATCAGTTTGGTCGAGTGCAAGCCGTCGGTGGCTTGAACGAAAAAATTGAAGGCTTTTATCAGGTTTGTAAACATCAAGGTTTTACAGGAAATCAAGGTGTTGTGATGCCAAAATCAAACCTTAAACACCTTGCATTACATAAAGATGTAATAGAAAGCATTAAAAATGGTGAGTTCCATATTTGGTCCGTTTCTACCGTAGATGAAGCTATTCCGATTGTAATGAATAAACCTTTTAGAGGTGAAGACGATAGCATTATTGGCAAAATAGCGGAACGTATTGAAAACTTTGAAAGACATGAGCATCCAGAAGGAATTGTGCAGCGCATCAAAAACTGGTTTGTCTAGTACTGATCGGAGTTGTTTAGCGTACACGTGTTCACTAAGATGCAGCTATCAAAAATTGGAGTAATTGATAATGCAAAACAAACGTGATTCTTATAACCGTGACGATCTACTTGCTTCTAGCCAAGGCGAACTGTTTGGGCCTGGTTACCCTCAGCTTCCTGCGCCAAACATGCTAATGATGGATCGTGTTACTAAAATGTCTGAGACTGAAGGCGATTTTGGTAAAGGTTTGATCTTGGCGGAATTGGATATTACTCCAGATTTGTGGTTCTTTGACTGCCACTTCCCTGGCGACCCTGTAATGCCGGGTTGTCTTGGCCTTGATGCGATGTGGCAACTTGTTGGTTTCTTCCTTGGCTGGGTTGGTGGCAAAGGAAAAGGTCGTGCTCTGGGTGTTGGCGAAGTGAAGTTTACAGGTCAGATCCTGCCAACAGCGAAAAAAGTGACGTACGAAATCCACATGAAACGCGTTGTAAACCGTAAGCTTGTGATGGGTTTGGCTGACGGTCGTGTATGTGTGGACGGCAAAGAAATCTACGTAGCAAAAGATTTGAAAGTTGGCTTGTTCCAAGATACTTCAAGCTTCTAATCACGATTTTAATCGATTTATTAAGGCTCCTAGTTAGGAGCCTTTTTGTTATCGAGTGTTAACCTACTTCCCTATGTCCCTATAATGTAGAAAAGGCTCCGTAGAGCCCTTTCGAATCCTTCTTTTTGTATGTGGAGAGTTTATTTGTAGAGACCAGATTGTCTTTCATCTCTGGCATCACGCCAACCACCTAACCAATACGACCGAGCATCAACTTGTTGATATGGGCAAGCCTCTTGAGACCTTCCATTCAACCCAGCTTTGTAGCCTTGAGATTGAGCTCGTTCTAGGCGATCACGCTTTTGTCTCTTCATAGTTAATTCCTCATACAGGTCCATTTACTAACGTACAGCTGTTATTGTGAAACTTTGATGGAGTTTTTATGACTCCACTTATAAGAATCGATCAAAGTAGGCAATTTCTCAAGGCATAAAAAAAGCAGAGACTCAAATGTGTGAGCCTCTGCTTGATTTAAAAATTACTGACGATTTTTAACTATTTTCTACGGAACCCAAACAATCCAAGCATGGTCAAAGCTAACCAACCAAGACCTGCACCTTGACGCTCTGTCGTCGTTGAGTCAATGCTTCGAGATACGATGTCGTCCTTCGTTGCGTCAGCAATAGGTACTAGTTTGACGGCTACAATTTGCTCTTCAGAGCTACATGTCGCATTGTTTGCTGTTGTGCTATAACCACCTGCACATTTCATAGCAGTACCAGAGATCACACCTGCATCATTGATATCAGTTGCGTCGATAATACGAAACTGATTGTTTTGTTCAGAGTAATCACCGCCATTAGTCAAACTGTCTAGGAACCAAGCTTTTCCATTAAACAATGTTGCAGCACGTTCACTAGTCTCGCCACCTAGGCTATATGGATAGATAAAACCGCGCTTACGACGTGGCTTGCCATCGTCTTCACGAGTCGTTTCTGCATCAAGTTGCCCGACGATCTCATTGTAAGAGTTGATACCGCCCATCTTACCGCCCGCACCGCTAAAGAAAATGCCAGTAGTTGGGTAAAAAGCGCTAATAGAATCCTTACGAACATCATCTACGATAAAGAGACGATTCGGAGCAGAGCCCGTTGGCATTAAGTATCCGCCCGAACGTTTCGCTTCACCAATAGCAACAAAATTAGAGTTAACGTCGGTTAAGCGTGAGTTTGTATGAACCGTATCATCACCTTCGCGCTGTCTAGCTCCTACAACAACTTTATTTTTCCAAGTTGCGTTTTCAACGCTACCTTCGGCTTCTAGAGTTCCGACAAAGACGGTCGCATTCAGGTAGTTATCATCACTGTAAGTGTTGTAACCTACGCCATAGACCGTTGTTCCATCAGTGACAAGGTCACGCATGCTCCCTTGAGCTAACCTTTCTCCATCTTTAGATGTGCCACTAGGCCAAGCCAATTCACTGACGGTTCCGCTTTGATCCCAA
This sequence comes from Vibrio sp. 1978, assembly GCF_033344345.1. Lineage (NCBI taxonomy): Bacteria > Pseudomonadati > Pseudomonadota > Gammaproteobacteria > Vibrionales > Vibrionaceae > Vibrio > Vibrio sp. 1978. Next base: position 59,298 of record NZ_JAWPOP010000004.1, on the reverse strand, counting down.
ATCGCTGCTTTTGATGTGTGGTGAGATCCATTGGTATTGCTTGCTGTTCGAGAAACACTGCCAACAGTAAAAATGCCGTCTGTGCTCCAAGCATGGCTTTGCACAACACTTGCGTCATTATCGCCAGTAAGAATATTTGGCTCTACTGGTGCAACTACGGTATTTCGTGTTTCTAATGTAGAAGCATTTTCTGTGCTAACTTTACTCTGATTACCGACAGCTGCACCATCCTCGGTAAGCTGGTTGATAACATTGTTATATTCATTTTTATAAGCAGCAGAATCTTCTTCTATGAACGCTAACGCATTAGAAGTAAAGTCTTTACTACGTTCTTTATTCCACGGCGTCCAGTTTACTGAAGCCCAAGAGTCACAGGTGGAATAGCGAAGCTGGTTGTAACAGTAACGCTCAAAGTCTTTGAGTTCTTGGATGTAATAAAAGCCAGCGTCTAATCCGAATGGGATTTCTTCACGATAGCTGTTCCCATCCACGGCTTGTGTCGCTGAAATCGGTGTAGTGCGAGTTTCCATTGCAAGTTTAAACTGCTCTGGCGTGCAGTTTGCTGCTGCATCAAAGCAGCCTAAAGCGAAAGGTGAACCTGTTGAAGGATCTGTACCTGCATCGCCCTGTTGAATTGCAACCCCGTAAGCCGTTTGGTAGTCACCGTTTGAACCATGATCCTGAGGTGAAACCTCAACAACTTGATACAATGCCGCCTGTGCGTTCATTGTGGTACCAACCATCATTGCAATGGCGGTCAATTTGAATTTATTACTACAATTCATTGAATTCTTAACTATCCTGTTGCATTGCTTCGAGTTCTTCCCATCTCTCGAATGCGATTTCCAACTCCTGCTCTAGTGCAGCAAGCTGTTCCAATACCGGCTGAGTTTGCTCTACAGGTTTAGCAAAGAACTCTGGATCGTTCACTTGCTCCTGAAGGCTCTCGATATCCGACTCTAATTGTTCAAGTTTAGCTGGTAGAGCCTCTAATTCTCTTTGCAGCTTATACGATAACTTCTTCGAATTGTTCTTAGGTTGCGTAGTTTTGGGAGTTTCCTCAACCACTTTCTCTTTCTTCGTTGGCTTTTCAACCTGACTGCGCGAAGCAAGAACTTGGTCACGCTGCTGTTTAGCATCATGATAACCACCAACGAACTCTTCGATTATACCGTTACCCTCAAAAATCCAGCTGGTTGTCACTGTGTTGTCTACGAACTCACGGTCGTGACTCACTAACAATAATGTACCCTGATAATTGGCAAGCATTTCTTCTAAAAGTTCCAACGTTTCGATATCCAAATCGTTAGTTGGTTCATCAAGAATAAGTAAGTTGTTTGGTTTCAACAAGATACGGGCTAGCAATAATCGGTTTTTCTCACCACCAGAAAGTGCCTTAACCGGGGTTCTGGCGCGCTTAGGTGCAAATAAGAAGTCTTGAAGGTAACTCAGCGCATGACGCTGACGCCCCCCAACCATTACTTCTTGTTTCCCATCCGCTAAGTTATCGATCACTGTCTTTTCTGGATCCAAAATCTCTCGGTACTGATCAAAGTACGCGACTTCTAATTTTGTTCCGCAGTGTAAACGACCAGACTGCGCTTCCAATTGCCCTAGTAGCAATTTAAGTACCGTACTCTTACCGCAGCCATTTGGTCCGATAAGTGCAATACGGTCACCACGCATGATGTTAAAGCTAAAGTCGTCGACAATTGTCTTACCTTCGTAAGCAAAAGATACATTTTCTGCTTCAAATACAATCTTACCTGAACGAGAAGCATCATCGATATTTAGGTTAACTTTACCTTGAACTTCACGACGGTCACGACGCTCTTCACGAAGTTTTTTAAGGGCTCGAACACGGCCTTCATTACGAGTACGACGTGCTTTAATGCCTTGACGAATCCACACTTCTTCCTGAGCTAGTTTCTTATCGAACTCAGCATTTTGCATTTCTTCGACGCGAAGCATTTCTTCTTTGTCATTCAAATACTGTTCGTAATTACCAGGGAAAGAAGCTAATTGACCGCGATCTAAGTCAACGATGCGTGTCGCCATCGACTTGATGAATGCACGGTCGTGAGAAATAAAGATGATCGAGCCTTTGAAGTCTTTTAAGAAGTTCTCTAACCATTCGATCGTTGTCACATCGAGATGGTTTGTTGGTTCATCAAGAAGCAATACATCAGGATCACAAACCAGCGCACGAGCTAAAGCAGCTTTACGTTGCCAGCCACCGGATAGATCGGTCAGTTTGGTTTCTGGGCTTAGTTTTAAAGCGCCAAGTACGTTCTTAACACGGTCATCAAAGCGCCAAGCGTTAGAATGATCAAGTTGCTCTTGAACTTTCGCCAAACGGTTAATGTTCTTCTCACTTGGGTCTTGAGCAACAAGATCGAGAAAATCGTGATAGATCTTCAATTGTTCGCCGATTTCAGCCAAACCGCCAGATACGTATTCGTAAACCGTACCCTCTTGATTGCGCGGTGGATCTTGTTCAAGCCGAGAAACTACTACGTCTTGAGTTATTTGAATCTTGCCATCATCCAACAAAATGTCGCCGGCAAGCACTTTCATTAACGTGGACTTACCTGCTCCGTTACGACCAACTAAACAAACGCGTTCGTTTTCTTGAAGAGCGAACTCCGCTTTGTCTAGCAATGGGTGGTCACCAAATGCAAGTTGTGCGTTATGAATGGTAAGTAATGCCATTATTATCCAACCAATGTGTGAGTTGTTCTAAGTCAAACGGCCAGTTCAACTCAGAATCTTGATATTTTAATACGGGTATTGTGACGCCGTAACGAGAAAATAGTACATCATCGAACGCAATATCGATGATATCTGTTTGCTCGGCCAAACCGACTTGGTCTACTAGAGCAAATGCCATCTCACAAAGATGGCATCCCTCCGTGCTATACAATATCAGCACGTATTAATCCTTTTGTTTATACTACGCGTGCGTTACTAGCCAACAGTTATGAATCTGTTTATTACGCGTAAAATCTAATGGTAACGTTTGAGAAGAAATATTCTGAGCCTTCAAACCCAATTCAGCGAGTGATTCTTCATCCATCTTGAAATGACGTTTGTTATTTGAAAATACGATTGTGCCTTCACTTCTCAGTAAACGTTTGAGATTCTTCATCAGCTTAATGTGGTCACGTTGTACATCGAATGATGTTTCCATACGCTTAGAGTTAGAGAACGTAGGTGGGTCAATAAAGATCAAGTCGTACTCACCTTCTGCGTTTTCTAGCCATTGCAAACAGTCCGCTTGTTCATATTTATGTTGGCGCCCTACACAGCCATTAAGCTGCATATTGTCTTTCGCCCAATTCAAGTAGGTGTTTGACATATCGACAGTTGTAGTGGACCGCGCACCACCAACTGCAGCGTGCACTGTTGCACTACCAGTGTAAGCAAACAAGTTAAGGAAATCTTTACCCTGTGCCATTTCGCCAAGACGACGACGAGTGATCTTATGATCCAAGAACAGGCCTGTGTCTAGGTAGTCATGGAGGTTCACGATCAGCTTCACACCGTACTCGTTTACTTCGAGCGTCTCTGATACCTGACCTAATTTTTGGTACTGGCTTCGACCTTTCTGCTTCTCACGAACTTTCAGTACAACTTTGTTCGCTTCGACACCGGTCACCTGAATCGTCGCACGGATAATGTCCGTTAGACGACGCTTGGCTTTTTCTTCAGGGATGTTCTTAGGTGCTGCGTACTCTTGAATCACAATTTGATCGCCGTACACGTCGATCGCTACGTTGTATTCTGGAAGGTCTGCATCGTAGATACGATAGCAGTCTAGTTTCTCTTTACGCGCCCACTTGCCAATCTTGCCAATGTTTTTCTTCAAACGGTTTGAGAAGTCTGGTGCGATTTGAACGTTAGTATCTGCACCTTTAACTTCATCAGCGCTGCGCTCGGCAATGCTGTAGTTCTTTTGGTGACACGGTAACGCACCGTTGTTCAATTTAAACTGTTTATCAGCGCGCATACGAAGGCAACTCAAGAGCTCGTCTGAGCTAGAGAAGATAGATGCTTTACATCCGCCAAACTCAGATTTTAGCTGTCCACCGAATGCGGTATATAGCGCAATCAGCCCCGGCTCAGTTCCTAGACGCTCACCGTAAGGTGGGTTTGAAACGATAACACCGTGTTCAAATCCTGCGGGACGAGTAATAGTTGCAGCATCACCTTGCGCAAACTCAATCAACTCTTCAACACCTGCTCTGCGGGCGTTTTCTTGAGCAACTTTTAATACTTTGGAGTCGTTATCGAATCCAAAAAACTTAGCGTCAACTTTCTTGACACCTCGTCTAGCTTGAACATTAGCCTCTGATTTAATCTCAGCCCAGGTCTCCGGTTCAAAATCTTCCAAAACTTCGAAGCCCCATTGTTTGCGCTTAACGCCAGGTGCCATGTTGGCTGCCATCATTGCCGCTTCAATAAGCAAAGTACCAGAACCACACATTGGATCGAGTAATGGTTGATGCCCATCCCAGCCACAACGCATGATAATCGCAGAAGCAAGCGTTTCACGTAATGGCGCACGACCCGATTCTGGTCGATAACCACGCTGATGAAGACCACTACCTACCATGTCTATCCCAAGCAACGCTTTATCTTTATGCAAACGAACGTGAATACGAATATCTGGGCGTTCTTTGCTGATATTAGGACGTGGCAAGCCTTTATTCTCAAAGCAATCTACGATGCCATCTTTGACCTTCATAGCTCCGTATTGGCTATTTCTAATCTCACGGTTTGTGCCGTTAAAGTCCACAACAAAGCGTTTAGAGCTATGAAATTGGTTAACCCAGTTAATAGTGGAAGTGGATAGATACAAGTCCATGTCGTTGTTACACGTGAACTCAGATAAAACACGTACAAATCGAGACGCTAAACGGCTCCACAAACAACAGCGATAAACCTGTTCGTTTGTCGCTTTAAATTTTACGCCTGCCTGTACTGGTTTCGCATTTTCAATGCCTAGTTTAGTCAGTTCTTCAACAAGCAAATTTTCCATGCCATTTGAAGTTACCGCGAGATATTGATTCATAGTGTTCTTTCGCTGATAAAAAATGGCTTCAATTATACCTGACTTTACGATCAATGCCTCGTTTTTAAAGGTATTTTCCCACCCGTTAGTTCAAATCATCACCACTCAAATGATCTAAAACTTTCAACATCTTTAGTTTGAATGTTTTTCATTCATGAACGTATTTTGTTTCCTTTAGAAGAAGTGAATACTTATTTACATGCATTTTGGTATATACCAGTCGTGATTGGTTGATGTAAATTACTTACAAATGCCCTTTATAGGGGAATAAATAGGGTTGTTTTAGGCGCTAGGTTGCCTAATTAAAGGAGTAATCAAATTGAAATAAGTAAAATAAAAGTGACCAGCTTCATGTTTGCATGCATAGAAAACAAACAGTTTCATGGTCTTTCGGATTGGAGTGTCAGAGGAAAGGACAAAAAAAATCGACCCAATAAGGTCGATTAAGGCAAACAAAGGAACGAAATAAAGAAAAATTAAACCGCTTTAACCCACCATTGCCATAGGGGTCATTGCAAAGAGGTGATTTGCACAAGCCATGCGATCATGCATTACTTTAATCGGCTGCCCAAATTGAAGCGCCTTATTGCCATCAAGAACGAAGGCTTCTTGGTTAACATAAGCACATAAGCTCGATGTTTCGCCTGGTTCTAGAACGATGAACATACCATCAGAATATTGATTTGTGAGAAAGACCATGTCCCCTTCTTGAGGTTCATAATCAGAGGACTGTGCATCGAAGAACCAGCTCTTAGGCTGTACAGGTTTATGAAAACGCTTTGCAGCAACACAATACAGTGTTAATTCAGCTTGGCGATATTCACTGATATCGAGACAGCGAATGCGCTCATTAAACGTTTGAAATGCGCTGGCGTCATCAACGGTAAATTCACTGTTTGAGAAGGCACAGTTAACCAACAATTTTCGGGATAGATTGGTTTGGAAAATCATTTCCTCCCCCAGATCCAGCATTAAGCAAGCTTTTTGCTCGTCAAAATACCAATTCCATTTGTCGCTGGGTTTAAGCATTATTCCGTTCTCTCTTGACTAGTTAAATCAGTGGTAAAGAGGTAAGACGCTTAATTACCTACTCGTGATTTTTAAATTCTACAAACGAACGGATAAAAAAAAAGAGGAAACAAAGTCCTCTTTTTTATGTAACAGGTACTGATTTTTCAGTAGTTTTTGATGTATATGTTAAAGATTCTTAACAATATCACGTACGAGACCTGGGCCGTGGTAAATAAAGCCAGTGTAGACTTGAACAAGCTTAGCGCCTGCCATGATCTTTTCTTTGGCTGCAACATAGGAATCTACACCACCAACACCGATAATTGGAAGTTTGTCTCCAAGCTCTTCATGAAGCTTACGTACGACCTCCGTAGAGCGTGATTGCACAGGGCGACCACTCAAGCCACCTGCCTCATTGGCGTGTTTCATCCCTTCTACGATCGTGCGATCCAAAGTTGTGTTAGTCGCGATCACACCATCTATATTGTTTTTCAATAAAGAATCGCAAATTTGGCAGATTTCATCGTCACTTAAATCTGGCGCAATCTTTAATGCTAACGGGACGTACTTGTTGTACTTCTCTGATAACTCCGCTTGTTTCGCCTTTAATTCGGAAAGCAGTTCATCAAGGGCTTCACCATATTGAAGTGAACGAAGACCTGGAGTGTTTGGCGATGAGATGTTTACTGCAATATAGCCAGCATACTCATACACTTTTTCCATACAAATCAGGTAGTCCTCTGCCCCTTTCTCAATTGGCGTATCTTTATTTTTACCGATATTAATTCCGAGAACACAATTGAATTTTGCTCGTTTAACATTCTCGATCAAATTATCAACGCCTAGGTTATTAAAGCCCATGCGGTTGATGATCCCTTCTGCTTCCACTAAACGGAATAGGCGTGGTTTATCATTACCTGGTTGTGGTCGTGGCGTTACAGTGCCGACTTCGACAAAGCCAAAGCCCATGGCATCAAATGCTTCAATACATTCGCCGTTTTTATCTAAACCAGCCGCAAGACCAACAGGGTTACGGAATGTTAGACCCATACACTCAACTGGACGAGTTGGTAACTGTTGGCGGTAAAAGAGATCAAGTGGTGTGCCGTTAAAGCGTTGGAAGTTCTTGATTGCAAGATCATGTGCCTTCTCGGCATCGAGTTGGAAAAAGCCAGTTCTGGCTAGACGGTAAAGCATTGTGCCTCCGAAAGAAAAAAGCCCCGTATAAACGGGACAATATTATTTACCGTTTTTCATCGTAATTCAATGAAAATGAACGTAATAAGTAAAAACCTATATCTTTATAAGATTTTCAAATATAAAACAAACAATTACAATCAAGTTTCTGCGATAAAAATCGTAACTAACCGCTTAAAAGCAATCGATTTCACTCTGTTTTAATTTCAACTCAATGTGACAATGTAACTATTTTCGTTCCAAATGTGAATAATAGATAATAAAAAGCCCCGTTAAATAACGAGGCTTTTACTTATGACTTGATTATTCCACTACTCTTTCGATGAGCAGTTGAGGTTTAAAAGTACTAGCTCTCGAAGTGCTACAGAGAACTTAGCAAATTCGTGTACTGAGCCAACTTTGAACTCGTTTAAGATACTCTCCCAGCGGTGCAACGATTGCTCGTTAGTTTCAATCCAATCTTCTAACGCAGCCATCACGTCAAGCTCTTCGGTTGAGCAGCCACAAGTCAGTACCTGAGCGGTAAGTTGACGTTGTTGCCAGTCCAGATCTTCACGGAATGCCGCTCTTGCAAGTGCTTGCCAGTTGTTATCAACGGCTTGGCTATTAATTTGCTTCAAGAACCAATGCAACGATAAACGGTCACCCAAGTTAAAGTAGAGTTTCGATGCTTGCTCAACCGTTTTACCTGTTTCACTTGCTACTGATGAAATATCCAGTGCAGATTGTAAGCTTGATAAGCGGGCAACTTGGTGAGCGAGTTTCTCTTCAACCCCTTTCTCTATCCAACCTTGAGCCAACTCATTGTGTTCTTCAACTTCAGACTCAACTAACATAGTGTCTAGGGTTTCAGTGATAACATTGACATCTTGCTTGTAGATAGCAATCAACTCACCGACCGTGCATTTGCCGCTACGGTTACGAAGCAACCAGCGTGCAATTCGACGCAGTGCTCGGCGCACGTAAAACATAATTTCGTATTGAGCTTGCGCTGTCGCAACGTTATCAAGTTTGCGAGTTTGCTTGAGGATTTCTTCTAAATCAAAGATTTCTCTAGCCGCACTGTAAGCGTTGGCAATATCGACAACACTTGCACCAGTTTCTTCTTGCAAACGAGTAACGAAGTTACAGCCCATTTCATTAACCATCTGGTTAGCCAATGCTGTAGCGATAATTTCAGCTCGCAGTGGGTGATTAACCATTTGATCTTTATAGTTACGTCGTAACGCACTTGGGAAATATTCAACAAGTTGTTTTGCATGGAATTCATCATTTGCGATTTCATCCGTAACAAGTTGCTGTTTAAGTACCATTTTACCGTAGGCAACTAACACTGATAGCTCAGGGCGAGTCAGACCTAGTCCCTGTTTTTCACGCTCGATTAGCGTTTCATCATCAGGAATGTATTCGAGAGCACGGTCCAAGTACCCTGCTTTCTCCATAGTGTGGATGAATCGAATTTGCTCCTTAACAATGCCAACACCTTGCTGTTCAGTAACAGAGATCGACTCCGACTGACGGTAAGCATCATCCAAGACAATTTCACCCACTTCGTCTTCCATAGACTCTAGAATTTGGTTACGTTGCTTAACCGTAAGATCGCCATTTGAAACCAGTCCATTGAGGAAGATCTTGATGTTGACTTCATTATCCGAACAGTCAACGCCACCTACGTTATCAACGAAGTCCGTGTTCACTCGACCGCCAGTTAGTGCGTATTCGATACGACCAAGCTGAGTCATACCCAAGTTACCACCTTCGCCAACCACTTTGGCTCTTAAGTCACGGCCGTCAATGCGCAGCATGTCGTTAGCACGGTCACCAACATCTGTATGAGTTTCTGTTGATGATTTAACGTAAGTGCCGATACCACCGTTCCAAAGAAGATCGACTTTCATTTTCAAGATCATCTTTATCAGATCGTTAGGCGCTAAAGATGCTTTCTTCGTACCTAACATTTTCTGAATTTCTGGCGTCAACTGGATCGATTTTGATCGACGAGAGAAGATGCCACCACCTTGAGAGATCAAGTCTTTGTTGTAATCTTCCCAGCTTGATCTTGGCAAATTAAACAAGCGGTTACGCTCTTCCCAGCTGCTGGCTGAATCTGGATTTGGATCAATAAAGATGTGCATGTGGTTAAACGCAGCTTGCAATCGAATATGCTTCGATAACAGCATACCGTTACCGAACACGTCACCTGCCATATCACCTACACCGATTGCAGTAAAATCAGTGGTCTGACAGTTGATGCCCATTTCACGGAAGTGACGTTTAACAGATTCCCAACCACCTTTTGCGGTGATTCCCATTGCTTTGTGATCGTAACCGTTTGAACCACCTGAAGCGAATGCGTCACCTAGCCAGAAGTTGTATTCTGCAGAAACAGAGTTTGCCAAATCTGAGAAGGTTGCTGTGCCTTTATCGGCAGCCACTACTAGATATGGGTCATCTTCATCGTGACGAACAACGTTTTGTGGTGGTACCACCTCTCCTTCAATGATGTTATCTGACACATCTAGCAGTGCACGGATAAAGCGTTTGTAACAACGCTGACCTTCCGCAAAAATTTCATCACGAGTGGTGAGAGATGGCTGGCGTTTACAAACGAAGCCGCCTTTTGCACCAACTGGTACAATTACAGTGTTCTTAACCTGTTGCGCTTTTACTAAGCCAAGAATCTCCGTACGGAAGTCTTCTTGACGATCTGACCAACGCAAACCACCACGAGCCACTTTTCCACCACGAAGGTGAACACCTTCAATATCTGGTGCGTAAACAAAGATCTCGAATGCAGGTACAGGCTGCGGAATCTCAGGAATATCGCTTGGCTTCATTTTCAAAGATAACCAAGGCTTAGGCTGCTTATTCTCGTCTACTTGGTAGTAGTTGGTACGAAGCGTCGCCATGATCATTTCAATATAACGACGAATAATACGATCATCATCCAAGCTCTCTACACGATCCAACTGCTCTGTTAGCTTTTTAATTAGATCGTTTTGGCCTTTCTCGCTGCCTTTGTGTTTCGGATCAAATCGCTTGGTGAACAGCTTGACTAGACCTGTCGCTAAGTCTGGGTAGTGGCTTAGCGTGTCTTCGATGTACTGCTGACTGAATGGGAAGCCGACTTGGCGCATGTATCGTGCGTAAGCGCGAAGAATGGAAATCTCACGGCCAGATAAAGACGCACCTAATAACAATCGGTTGAAACCATCACTTTCAAGATTACCCGCCCAAATGGCAGCAAATGCTTGTTGGAAACGATCACGAGCTTCACGAAGGTCAACGGTTTTCTCGCTCTTATGCAGCATAGAGAAGTCAAGGATCCAGAAAGTCTGACCGTTGTTTTTCTCGATCTCATATGGCGATTCGCCAATCACACGCAAACCAAGGTTTTCCAACATCGGCATTACGTCAGAAAGGTGAATTGGTTCATCGCGATGATATAACTTTAAGCGGACAGCTTTGGAATCTGCTCCCTCTTCTTGAGGTCGGTAGAACAACATACCAAGTTTATTATCATCACTTAACGCTTCTAAGCGCTCGATATCTGCAACCGCAGAACCTGGCATCATGTCCTCTTTGTATGAGCGAGGGAACGCACTCATATATTCTTTTGAAAGAGGAAGGCCTTTACTTTCACCAAAGTTAGCAATGATGGATTCTTTTAGTCTGTCATCCCAAGAGGTAGAAACTTCCATTAGATTTTGCTCGATCTTTTTCACGTCTACGTCAATGTTGTTATTGTCTACACGAACAATGTAATGTGTTCTCGCTAGTGGGCTTTCTGAGAAGTACGTTGTAAATTCAACCTCTTGCTCGCAACCAAAGTACTGCTTAAGAATGCGTTGAGTTTGACGACGCAATTCTGTGTTGTAACGATCTTTAGTGACATAAACCATGCAACTGAAGAAACGACCAAATGGGTCTTTACGAACAAACAAACGCAGCAAGTCACGATCTTGCATTTGTACAACACCCATTCCCACCTCAAGCAGCTCTTCTTCATTAGCTTGAAGCAACTCGTCGCGTGGGTAGTTTTCTAAGATATTGTGCAATGCTTTGTATGAGTATGATCCGTGACGGTATCCACTTGCTTCAAGGATACGGTCAACTTTTTCACGGATCAAAGGAATACTTTGTACCGCTTGGTTGTAAACGGCGGAGGTATATAAACCAGTAAAGCGATGCTCACCTATTACTTTACCGTTTTCATCAAACTTCTTAATACCGATGTAATCAGTATAAGCTGGACGGTGGATACGAGATGCTTTGTTACCTTTGGTGATGATCAGAGCGTATGGTTTTTTCGCTTCTAATCGCGCTGAATCTGATAATTCAGAGAGCTTGACGCTACGCACGCGCTTGTCATCAGCAAACAGACCTAGTCCTTTTTCTTTAGCAGGAACAAGTTCGGTATCACCATTGACCTCTTTTAAGTCATAATCTTTATAACCCATAAAGGTAAAGTTATGATCTTCTAGCCAACGAAGAAATGCGATCGTTTCATCCATACGATCAGTTTGGATAGAAACACGATCTTTATTTTTCTCAAGTTCATCAGTAACAAACTTAAGCTTATCAACCATCTGCTTCCAGTCATCAACGACTAAGCGAGTATCAGATAGAATTCTTAACAGCTCTTCTTTAAGCGCTTGCATCTCGTCTTTACTAGTAAGGCGGTCTACCTCTATGTGGAAAAGTGATTGAAGAACACCACCCTCACCGTTTACGTCTGTAACTTGGCCTTTTTTATCACGCTGAATCTGTGTTGGGTTATTCAACATTAGGTGACAAACAAGATCCAAACGTGCTAAAGCCATTTTGACTGAGTCCACTAAGAATGGACTATCTGGAACAACAATTTCTACGATTGTGTGTGTGGATTGCCAGCCTTGACGACTTACGGTCGGGTTAAATACTCGAACCGAAATCTCTTCTGGTTTTTTTTCATTGATATGGTGCCAAAGGCTAACGACAGCACCATAAAGGTCGGATTCGTTTCGCTGAATTAGATCATCATCAGCAATGTTACTGAATAAGTGTTGAGCAAGTTTAGTTACAAGCGTTTGGTGAGAAAGCTCGAGTTTGTCTTGAATCAGTTGGTAAACCTTTTCAAGCAGAACCGGCACTACATTTTCACGCGCGGTCATATTCACACTCCACATTAGAATTGTTGTTTTGTAGGGGGACTTAGTAGCTAGGTTGTTACCTTAGAAACTAAGCATAGGTAATGCATGTGCCCATTGTAAAAGCATAATTACAAATGTTTAACAACTAATCGTAGTGGTAAGAGGTGAAATGTCCGATTCTGTGACTAAGATTCCTATTTAACTCTCTGCAAATACAATACATCACAGAGTTTCTAACTTAAGAAACTTATTATTTTGGTCAGTTGTTAGTCTAAACTGGCCTCTAACGCCCAATTGACTAAGAAATGGTCTAAATCTCGCGGCGGGTAACTGCAAACGCAAACCGTTGTGTGTGACAACTTGAACAACACTTGCCGCACCAGAATAATGAGATAAAAACGTTTGATATGAAATGTTGAGATTGAAGTAGTAATAGTTCATGAAGTGAAAACTAAGTGACATAAACAAATAAGGTGGTCTAAATGACCACCCTATTGTGTTGTTTACTATTCGTCTAGTGCTTTAGTCACTTTTTCGAATAGATCTTTAGCAAGATTATCCATTGCTTTGAGCTTTTCAAGTTCTGCACGAATCATTGCTTGGCGAGCTTCATCGTATTTACGGAACTTAAGCAAAGGATCAATCATTCGAGAAGCTACTTGTGGGTTCGAATCATTTAGTTGGCGAAGAATTTCACCGGCAAACTGGTAACCTACACCGGATTTATCATGGAAACGTACAGGGTTCGCACTTAAGAACGAGCCAATTAAGCTGCGCGTACGGTTCGGATTTTTCAAACTAAATGCTTCGTGGTTCATGGTTGCTTTTACTTTTTCAAGAGCATCCTCTGCAGGATTGCTACCTTGAAGTGCAAACCACTTATCCATAACCAAACCATCGTGCTTCCATTTATCGCTATAATCAGCCATAAGTGCTTCACGACACTCGAGCTGAGCGTTATTTGCAGCACTCATCGCAGCAATCGTATCTGTCATGTTATTTGCAGATGCGTACTGCGCGTTGACTAAATCATTACCTTTTTCCGTATGTGCTAGGTACTGAAGGCAACGGTTACGTAAAGCACGCTTACCAATAGCAGCATGGTCGATCGTATACTCTGTTTGCTTAAGCGTGTGATAAGTTGCACTTAGCTCATCTTCTAACTCTTTAGAAAGTGACACTGTAATGCTGTTTAGCACTTTGTCTACGGCATCGATATCAATTTGCTGGTACCAACCAGTAATCTCATTGATTGAAGGCATAGAGAAAACTTGAGCAATGAAAGCTGGCTCAAGCGTTTCATCCAACAGCACACCGCGGAAAGCATCTATCACACCTTCAGAAAGCGATACTTCTTGTCCCGCTTGAACGTTTTTCACATTCTGACGAATGTATTTAGCCAATAGCATTTGGCTAGCGTCCCATCGAGCAAAATCGTTCGTTGCGTGCTTCATCAAGAAGACTAACTCGTCATCGCTGTAATCGTATTCTAATTTGACTGGTGCCGAGAATTCACGCAACAAAGATGGCACTGGCTGTTCTTCGACATTTTCAAATACGAACGTTTGCTTATCTTGTTTAATATCCAGCACGTTATGAACAGATTCACCGTTAATTACCAGTGGGATAACTCGACCTTTCGAATCATACAACTCGATATCGAACGGAATATGCAGCGCTTGTTTTTCTGCTTGGTCTTGCGTCGGCTCCGTAAATTGCTCTACCGTTAGTGCGTAAGTTTTTGCATCAGCGTTGTATTCGCTATTTACGCGTAGCGTTGGTGTACCCGATTGGCTGTACCACAAACGGAACTGTTTTAAATCAACACCGGTGGCATCTTCCATTGCAGAAACAAAGTCTTCACACGTCGCGGCGGTACCATCGTGACGTTCAAAATAAAGTTTCATTCCTTTTTGGAAGCCCTCTTCGCCAAGGAGTGTATGGTACATGCGAATAACTTCGCTGCCCTTTTCATACACCGTTAGCGTGTAGAAGTTATTCATCTCAATGACTTTGTCAGGACGAATCGGGTGAGACATTGGGCTTGCATCTTCCGCAAATTGAGGACCACGAATAATACGTACGTTATCAATACGGTTATCAGCACGAGAACCTAAGTCAGAAGAGAATTCTTGGTCACGGAATACGGTTAAGCCTTCTTTTAGACTTAGTTGGAACCAGTCACGACAAGTGACACGGTTGCCAGTCCAGTTGTGGAAGTACTCATGACCGATCACAGCTTCGATACCTAAATAGTCACGATCTGTCGCAGTTTGATCGTTCGCCAGAACATATTTTGAGTTAAAAATGTTCAAGCCTTTGTTTTCCATTGCACCCATGTTGAAGAAATCAACAGCAACGATCATATAAATATCCAGATCGTATTCCAGGCCAAAGCGTTCCTCATCCCACTTCATCGAGTTGATCAAAGATGTCATCGCATGACCTGCACGATCTAAGTTACCTTTATCAACAAAGATTTCTAAATCAACACTGCGACCTGACATCGTTGTATATTTGTCACGCAATACATCAAAGTCGCCTGCAACAAGGGCGAACAAGTAAGCTGGTTTTGGATGCGGATCCTGCCATTGAACCCAATGACGACCGTTCTCTGCATCACCTTCTGCAATTCGGTTACCATTGCTCAGCAAATATGGGTAAGCCGCTTTATCTGCGATCACTTTTGTTGTGTATTTTGCTAGAACATCCGGACGGTCTAGATAGTACGTGATACGGCGGAAGCCCTCAGCCTCACACTGAGTACAAAATGCGCCGCCTGATTTGTACAAACCTTCGAGTGCTGTATTCGCTTCAGGATCAATTTTGGTGACGATTTCAAGTTCAAACTCGGATGGAAGATCGGTCAGTACCAGCGATGACTCCTTCACCTCGTGATGAGCCCAATCCTCACCATTTACTTTTACAGCGCGTAGCTCAAGCCCTTCGCCATCGAGTTCTAGCGTTGTTGTATCGCCTTTTTGAGCAACTTTTGATACCGCCGTAACGATTGTGTCATTGTCATATAGATCAAAAGTAAGATCGATATCAGTAATCGCATGAGATGGCTCTTTATAATCTTTACGATATTTGGCCAGGGGAGCTTGAGACATGAGCATAAATCCTTGTATGTCGAACAACAAAAATACCAGACTGCATGATCAAAAATGCAGTTCTGGTATCACTATATAAGCTATTTGTAGGGGTTGTGGTATCAGAATACAAGTCTTTCCATCAAAAAACGGAGCTTTTAGTGCTCTAGCTCCGTTTTTTGATTAACATTTAAACAACATTAATGACTTACCGTACGCACGCGTAATTTGGCGCATGAAGGCATCATGGCGTAACTCTATTGAGTACGGCGTACATATCACCATTGGAATCTTCGATCGTTAGCTCATTCTTGTTGAGCTTATACGTGGTTCCATGCTCGCCATTTTCATACAACAGAACCAGAAACTCATCTTCTGTGTAAAACACACCTTGTTTGATGGACTCATCCCCTTCTTCGTTCGAAATCCTAAACATGAACACGAAATCAGGTTGAAGTATCAAATCCATCTGATTAATGTTGTTTGCCACAAGACCGTCGCCAGATACGTGAGAGCTAGACCAAATACCTGCAAGTGAATTGGATAATCCCTTAGTGAATGTTACACCATTAAGATCAAGCGTATTATGGTTGTTGCGATAGGCATAAATTTGAGGCTCGTCGGTGTTTAAACCAAGAACGATGGTGTCTTCATTTGCGTTATACAGCCCTTCCCAATGGTCAACGGAATAGTCTTTCTTTTGAATATCAATAGAAAAGCTGTAGTCCGAACCTAATGAGAGTTTGATCGCGCGAAAGTTTTCAGCCGACTCTTCGGGGTTTGGGTTCATTAAATACCAGTCTCCGATGAGAAACGGCGTGTCAAAGTGACTTAATTCATCTTCTCTGGTGTTTTCTCCACCAACCACACTAAAGCAGCAAAAGCTAAGTAAAATAAAGAACCACTTCATATCGGCATCCTTATCGTTTTCTTTTAGCTTAGCCAGTAGTCTTCACTTTCGCGAAATTTTAGATGTAGATCACGTAAATTATTGGGAAAAAATAAGCGAATATCTTACTTGATACTCAATACAAACAAAGATGAAAAGACATAAAAAAAGAGTGAGCCTGAAAGACTCACTCTTTTTACTTTGAATTGCCAGTTATTATGACTGATTTTTCTGCTTGAGTAGATCAACCATAATCGCGACAGACTCATCTAAATAAACATCAGGCGCTTCATAATCTTTAGGTATATCATCCAATGTTTTGAATGCTTCCTTACCTAAAGCAGCTTGACGCTCATTGATGCGTTGTAAACGAAGTGCTTCCGCTTTATCCGATTCAGCTTTACGAACTTTTTCGTTCAAAGACAAAGTATTATCGTCTTTTTCTTTACGATATTTCTCGATGTCTTCATTGATAAAGCGGAACTCCATTTCATCAGAAATACGCTTGTTATGAAGAGCAGTAAGTTTTTCAACTAAGGCGTCGTTACTTGGAAACGTTTGATATTGTGCTTTATCAATCTGATCCCAAGGTAAAGCATTGTCTTCAACACTTTCACCTGTTTCAGAAGCCTCAATTGGCGTTGGGTACGAAATATCTGGTGCAACACCACGATTTTGCGTACTTCCACCGTCAATACGATAAAACTTCTGAATCGTGTACTGAACATAACCTAGCTCTTTATCGAAAAGATCGTAAATATGATTCAGTGAACGATGTTGCTGAACTGTACCTTTACCGAAAGAGTTTTCACCTAAGATGATTGCACGATTATAATCTTGCATTGCCGCTGCAAAAATTTCAGATGCTGAAGCACTGTAGCGGTTAATCAATACCGTCAATGGGCCATCATAACTCACTTTTCCATCGGTATCGGCATTCACCTTGATGCGGCCATAGCTGTCACGAACTTGAACTACAGGACCTTCTTTAATGAATAAACCTGTCAATGCCGTCGCTTCTGTTAGCGCACCACCACCATTGTTACGTAGATCAACGATTACGCCGTCAACGTTTTTGGTTTTCAACTCAGCTAGTAATTTATCGGTGTCTTTCGATAAGCCGACGTAGAAACTTGGTACTTCTAAAATACCAATCTTCTTACCGTCTTTTTCGATGATTTCTGACTTAACCGCACGATCTTCTAAGCGAACTTTGTCACGAACAATTGTGACAATGTAACTCTTCGCATCGTTACCTTCTGGCAAGATCTGTAGATTAACCTTTGTGCCTTTAGGGCCTTTGATTAACTGAACAACATCATCCAGACGCCAACCGATCACGTCGACAATTTCTTCACCGTCTTGTCCAACACCAGTGATTCGGTCCCCTTCACCAAGTTGCTTACTCTTTGATGCCGGACCGCCAACAACAAGTGAACGAATTACTGTGTAATCGTCTGTCATTTGCAAAACGGCGCCGATGCCTTCTAGAGAAAGGTTCATTTCCGATTGGAATTGCTCGGCATTACGTGGAGAAAGGTAGCTTGTATGAGGGTCAACCTGTCGCGCGAAGGCATTCATATACAACTGAAATGCGTCTTCATTGTTGGTCTGTGTGATGCGCTTCATCGCGTTGTTATAACGCTTCTCTAAAACTTCTTTAATCTCTGGCCACTCTTTGCCAGTCAGTTTCAGATTTAACGCGTCATATTTCACACGCTTGCGCCACAACTCGTTGAGCTCTGCTTCGTCTTTTGGCCATGCGGCCTCAGAGCGGTCTAACTCTATCTCGTCATCGGTATCAAACTTGATCTCTTCATCGAGTAGAGTTAACGCATAAGCAAAACGATCGAAACGCTTCTGCATTGAGAGGTTGTAAACATCAAAAGCAATTTGGTTGTTGCCCGATTTAAGCTGATCATCAAGCTCGACTGACCAATTTTTAAATGAATCGATGTCTGCTTGAGTGAAAATATTTCTATTGTAATCAAGCAACTCTACATAGCGTTCAAATATCGCTTTAGAGAAATCATCATTGAGGCTGAAGTGCTTATAATGAGAGCGGGTAAATCGCGAGGTGACTCGTTTGCTAGCTGTTTCATGCTGAACTTCAGGAGAAAGAACCGGCAGGTCATCTTTATGTAGTTTGGCTTCAAGAGCCTGAGCTGATGCTGCTAGCCATAAGCTAGCAGCAATCAGGGTCACTTTTGAACGGCAATTCATGCGTAGGAGTATCTCCTTTATGCGCGCAAGTGCTCCGCTTTCACAACCATTTGTAGGCCGTTAGCAAGTTGAACACGTACATCATCCTTATTGATTTCAACAATGGTCGCTGCCATGTTTCCTTTGCCCATGTTCACGTTAACTGCGTTACCTACTGTGATTTCATCAGCATTTAGAGCGCGCGTTTCTACAGGCTTAGTTGGTTTTTGTACTTTTGGTTTATTAGTACGACGAGGCTGTTGAGGCTTTTTAGCCGCAGGTTTCGCTTTCGCCTTACCCTCTTCACGAGCTTTTTGTGCTTGTTCTTTACGACGAGCCTGAACTTTCGCCTTGCTTTCTGCAAGTGTCGCTTTCGCGTGTTCAACGTGCTCTTCTTCTAGCTCACCACAAGGGTTGCCATCTAGGTCTACACGTACTGCACCTGGTTTTACACCGTGTAGGTAACGCCATGATGAAGTGTACTGTCTTAACGCTGCACGAAGCTGTGTTTTGCTTACTTTTTCGTCTTCATTTAGACGTTCCGCAAGATCTTGAAAAATACCAATTTTCAGAGGTTTTGCTTCACCTTCTAAAGTAAAGCACTTAGGGAAACATTCAGCAATATATGCAATAACTTCTTTGCTGTTTTTTAACTTTTCAGTCATGAGGGGTCCTGATTTGAGCGGATTTCCGCGAGCATTAAGAAAAAATATTCTCGTATTATAGTGACATGCCAAGGAAAAACCACACTCGAAGGCTAATTTATGCGTCGTTCGCGTGTGAATTAAGCAGCTTTTCTACTTCAACCATGAAATGAGTGAGACCTTCTTCGTCTGTTTCATTAAATCGGCCAATACTTGGACTATCAATATCAAGTACACCAACCACCTTTCCATTAATAGAAAATGGAATCACAATTTCTGAATTGCTCGCTGCATCGCACGCAATATGCCCCTCAAATTCGTGAACGTCGTATACTCTTTGTATAGTATTAGTTTGTGCAGCAGTACCGCAGACGCCTCGACCCATTGGGATACGAACACAAGCTGGTTTTCCTTGGAACGGACCAAGAATAAGCTCTTCACCTTTTGTTAGGTAAAAGCCTGCCCAGTTAAGATCGTCAAGTTCCATGAAAAGCAATGAGCTCAAGTTTGCTAGGTTCGCAATAAAGTCTGGTTCAGACTCAATTAGAGCAACAGCTTGTTTGGTTAGTCTTTGGTATTGTTCTAAGTTCATATTAACTTCCTACTTACTATAAAAGCTTCCATTCTCAATGTATGGCGCTAAAATGCAGCCCTACTTTATAATAGGACTTATTCTCAATTACAATGCTTCTGAAAAATGACACTATTAGCCGTTCTTGGTTGATAACACAAGTAAAAAAGCACAAGTCCAAGCTGATCATAGCGAACTTGATAGCGGTGCTTGCAACCTTGATTAGTGTTCCAATTCCCCTCCTCATGCCTTTGATGGTTGATGAGGTCTTATTGGACCAACCTGCAAAAGGTTTAGATGCCATGAATGCCATTCTCCCTGAAGCGTGGCACACTCCGACAGGCTATATTTTCTTCACCCTGTTCTTGGTTGTTCTTATGCGAGCTGCGAGCCAAGGATTAAATATCCTTCAAAGCCGACAATTTACGCTTGTTTCAAAAACCATCACGTTTGAGATGCGCAGTAAAATGATCGACAAACTCGGCCGTATCAGCATCCGACAATACGAAACCAAAGGTAGCGGAGGAATCAACGCACACCTTATCACTGACATTGAGACCATTGATAAATTTATTGGTTCTACGTTAGCAAAATTCGTTATCAGTTTTCTGACTGTTATTGGTACTGCTATCGTTCTACTTTGGCTCGATTGGCGACTTGGTCTGTTTATCCTGTTAGTTAACCCTATTGTCATTTACTTCTCACGTAAACTAGGCAGTATGGTTAAACATCTGAAACGGAAGGAAAATCATTCTTTTGAAATTTTCCAAAACCGTTTAGTTGAAACATTAGATGGAATCTACCAACTACGCGCGGCCAATAAAGAACGAGAATTTCTCCAGCAACTCAAAGACAGTGCGAACCAAGTTCGCGTTGATGCAGACAAGTATGCTTGGCAATCTGAAGCTGCTGGTCGCGTATCTTTCCTTCTCTTTTTGATCGGCTTTGAATTATTCAGAGCTGTAGCAATGTTAATGGTCATGTTCAGTGACCTTACTATTGGCCAAATATTTGCCGTTTTTGGTTACCTATGGTTCATGCTGTCTCCTGTTCAAGAGTTGCTTGGGATTCAGTTTTCTTGGTATAGCGCTAAAGCGGCATTAAAACGCATCAACGACTTATTAGAGTTAGAAGAAGAGCAGAGACCGGTTTCTAAGGTAAATCCTTTCAAAGAAGGTAGAGAAGTTGATGTTAAAGTAGAAAACATTAATTTCTCTTACAATAATGAAAACAAAGTCCTAGATAATCTTTCTTTACATATGCCGGCAGGAAAGAAAGTGGCGTTAGTTGGTGCAAGCGGCGGTGGTAAGTCAACCTTGATACAATTACTTATTGGGGTTTACCGTCAAAACTCCGGTAGCATTCGCTTTAATGATGAATTAACAGAAGATATTGGTTTTGAAGTAATTCGCGACAAAATTGCCGTGGTATTACAGCAACCTATACTATTTAACGACACCTTGAGGCATAATCTAACGCTTGGTGGGGATTTTGACGAAATGTCACTTTGGCGTGCGCTTGAAGTGGCTCAGCTGCAAGATGTTATTTCTCAACTGAACCACGGCTTGGATACTCAAGTTGGTCGTAATGGCATTCGTTTGTCAGGAGGTCAACGACAACGGCTGGCCATTGCTAGAATGGTGCTGAGTAATCCTCAATTTGTTATTTTAGACGAAGCCACGTCTGCGCTAGATACCGCTACTGAAGCGGCTTTACACAAAGCACTGACCGAGTTCTTACGTGGTAGAACAACATTAATCGTTGCGCACCGACTGTCCGCTGTTAAACAAGCCGATTTGATCTACGTGCTTGAAGATGGGAAAGTGACGCAAACAGGTACTCATGGTGAGTTAGTTGAGCAAGAAGGCTTATATCAAACCTTATATGGGGGCATACAGTCCCACGCTTAAATCGTTCAAGCTAGAGAGGTCGTTATGACCTCTCTGTCTAAGCACGCCATGCAACCCAATAACGTACGTTTGTGCCAAGGTTGTGAATTGCCTGTCGACATCGTCGACTTACCCCATGGCAAAAATGCACACTGCCCTCGTTGTGGTACACAATTATATCGCGGAGGTAGCCCTAGCCTCTCTGGTAATCTAGCCGTCGCGATAACCTGCATCCTACTATTTATTCCATCGCACTTTTTTAACTTTATTAGCATCCGACTCTTTGGTGTGATGATTCCGGCAACCCTACCTTCAGGGATGATCACATTGATGGAAGAAGGATTTGTTCTTCTTTCATTGCTCATTCTATTTTGTAGCTCTCTTGCGCCACTGACGGTTTGTGTTTCAGTGGTAACGGCACATATTTCTTTACATCAACGATGGTTCCGTGGGCTTCGTATCTCACTGTGGCTAATTCAACATTTGAAGCATTGGGTTATGTTGGATGTGTTCTTAGTTAGCATCGCCATTTCCTGTTTTAAACTCCAAGATTATTCCGACATTTTCGTCGGTCCAGGGTTAATTGGTCTGGTTCTTTTGCAGATATTTACCGTTTTGTTAGTTTCAAGAATCAGCGTCCGTCGTTATTGGGAAGCTTGGAAGCCAGAAAGTTTATATGCTTTTGAGCATAAAGATGTGCATTGCCATGAATGCCACTTGTCCCAACCTGAAGGTGACCATTGCCAGCGTTGTCATCACGAGTTATATCATCGCAAGCCAAACTCCATTCAGAAAACATGGGCTTACCTCATCGCAGCAACGGTCGCCATCTTCCCTGCTAACCTGATCCCTATTTCCATCTTGCTTACCAATGGTAAGCGTTTGGAGGACACTATTTTTTCAGGCGTGGCTGGTTTGGTAAAAAGCGGCATGTATGGAATCGCTGCGATCATTTTTGTTGCCAGTATCGTTGTCCCGGTGATTAAAATACTTGGGCTCGCCTACATCATGCTTTGCATCCAATTCAAACGTTCGGTGTTTAAGAGACAACGAATGATGGTTTACTTTGTTGTTAAATGGATCGGTAAATGGTCTGTGATGGATTTGTTTGTTATTTCTATCATGATGACGTTAGTCGATCGTGGTCAGATACTGGATTTCACACCAGGATATGGCGCGGTAGCATTTGGTGTTGTCGTTGTATTGACCATGCTTGCAGCAGAAAGTATTGATCCAAGGCTAATCTGGGACCAAACAAGCCCAAAACAATCAGAAAAAGAGTCAATGAATGAGTGATCAGAACAGTTCTCAAACGTCATACGTACCAGATGTAAAGCGGAGTAAAGGCATATCTCCTCTTTGGCTGTTGCCAATTTTGACCATGGTCTTAGCTGGCTGGCTTGTTGTGAAGTCGATACACGATGCAGGACAACGAGTGCAAATCTATTTTTCTGATGCCGCTGGTCTTGTCGCCGGCCGAACCACTATCCGTTACCAAGGATTAGAAGTCGGCATGGTAAGAGACATTAACCTCACCGAAGATCTCGGCAGTATTTATGTCGATGCTGATATCTATCCTGAAGCTGCAAAGTTACTGAACGATAAAACACGCTTTTGGTTAGTAAAACCAACAGCTAGCCTAACGGGAGTTTCCGGACTGGATGCGCTCGTCTCAGGTAACTACATCTCGATTCAACCCGGAGATGGTCAAGAGTTTGAGACAACATTCCATGCGTTAGACTCTGCCCCAACAGATTTACGCGTTTCTCAAGGTTTGAATATTAAGCTCAAAAGCCGTGATTTAGGTGGTGTATCGGTTGGCTCTCAAATTGTTTATAAGAAAATCCCAATCGGTGAAGTGTACAGTTACCAGCTAGATGAAGATGCAAAATCTATCACTATTCAAGCCAACATTCAGGATCAATACCGACATATCATTAACAACCGCAGTCGATTCTGGAACGTCAGTGGAATTGGTGCCAGCATCGGTTTTGAAGGTGTCGATGTAAGACTAGAAAGCATGAGTGCCTTACTAGGTGGCGCCATCGCCGTCGACTCTCCGGATGATGGTGAGCCTGTAGAAGAGAACACCGAGTTCCGTTTGTATAAAGATTTGAAAACTGCTGGTCGAGGCATCGCGGTTAAAATCGTCCTACCTGATGACAGCAAGATCAGCGGAGAAGGCGCTCCAATTATGTATCGCGGAATCGAAATTGGCCAAGTTACGGACTTGAGCCTTTCCGAAGGCCGAGAAGTGATATTGGCGTCAGCGGCAATTCAACCCGCTTTTAGTGACATGCTGACGACAGGTACTCGATTTGTCTTAGAAGAAGCAAAGGTGTCCCTTTCTGGTGTTGAAAACATTGCTAATTTAGTGCGAGGAAACTTCTTAACGATCGTACCGGGCGCGGGTGAACGCTCTCGCCGCTTTACTGCGATTCGTAAAAACGTGTTTAACCAACAGCAAGAAAAGTCTATCGCGATTCGGTTGGTGTCCGACAATTCGTTTGGCCTAGATAGCGGTGCCAATGTACTTTATAAAGGCATCGTTGTTGGTTCAATCATCAAAGTGGGCCTAGTTAAGGAAGATAAAAAATCACAACACGAAGTATTTATGGATGTATTGATTGACCATGAATACAAACATCTGATCAAATCAAACAATCGTTTTTATGTAACCGGCAGTGCATCAGCAGAGTTAACTGAATCGGGGCTCAGCGTTACCGTTCCTCCAGCAAAGCAGTTGTTAACCGGGTCAATTAGTTTTGTGAGCGAAGGCAAGCAGGATATTCAAAAAGAGTATCAACTGTTCCAAAATGAATCATTGGCTGAATTGGCGCAGTACAATCAAAGTGGCTCTAGGGCGCTAACACTATTTGCTTCTGAATTGCCGCCGATTTCCAAAGGCAGCCCTCTACTCTATCGTAATCTTCCAGTTGGTAACGTCTCCGATTTCCAACTAGTTGATGGCGGAGTACTAATTAAGGCTACTATCGAAAACCGCTTCGCTTATCTTGTAACGCCACAAACCGTTTTTTGGAATCGTTCAGGGATTGAGATAGATGCATCATTAGCTGGCGTCAGTGTGAAAGCGCACCCTTTGAAGTCGTTAATCGAAGGTGGCATCGCTTTTGACTCCGTACCAGGCGTTGAAAACAAAATCGGAGAAAACTGGAAGCTGTATTCTGATCAAAAAACCGCTCGCAAGTTTGGGCGCGTCATTGCTTTAGAAACCGACGGTTCGCAAGAGATTGCTAAAGGAATGCCGATTGAATATCAAGGTGTTAAAGTTGGTGAAATCACTCTGGTTGTACCGAATTTTCGTCGTAACATGGTTGAAGTCACTGCAAGGATCCTACCTGAATACGTAGAAAACATTGCAGTTGAAGGCTCACATTTTTGGCTAACTGAACCAGAAATTGGTTTAGGTGGCGTTAAAAACCTCGGGGCGTTGGTGTCGAAATCCATCAGTGTTGAACCAGGTAAAGGTAAAGCTAAATTTGATTTTCAATTAGAAAATAGTTCAGAACGCGTGCATGGAATCATGTTTACGTTACAAAGTGAACAAAGAGGCTCAGTACAAGTCGGTACCCCTATTCTTTACCGCCAGATGGAAGTTGGCCAAGTGACCGACGTAAGCCTAGGAGAATTTGCTGATCGCATCGTCACGACTATCAAAATACAGCCTGAATATGCTTACCTCGTTCGTCAAAACAGTGTGTTCTGGAATGTTTCAGGAGTAGATGTTTCCATCGGGCTTACCGGCGCTAACATCAAAGCGGGAACCTTTGATAGTTTAGTTCGCGGAGGAATTGCGTTTTCAACGCCAGAGCAATCGACTATTCCACCAGCGGCAAAGAGTGGGCAATCTTTCTTTTTGTATCCACAAGCTGAAGAAGGTTGGACTCAATGGCGTACAGCAATTCCGAAGCCGTAGAATAAAGCTCAATTCACGTACAATTGAAGTTTGATCATTTTAAAAGAGCAGCAATCGCTGCTCTTTTTTATTGCTCGGCCCTTGTCACTATTCGTTTCTGCTTCGCTTTCGTATATTATTTGCCACAAATTCTGCAAACGAGATCCCACATTGCATCCTAATGTTTACATCCCAGACGCGTTTCTGGAAAAAATCCAAACTATTCTTCCTGCTCACCTCAACATGGAAGACTTTATCGCGTCGTGCCAAAAGCCACTGCGCAAAAGTATTCGAGTTAATACGTTGAAGATCAGTGTTGAAGCGTTTCTAGAACGAACAGAAGCAAAAGGCTGGAAGCTTTCTCCCGTGCCTTGGTGTGACACAGGTTTTTGGATTGAAGCGGACGAGTCAGTTGTACCATTAGGCAACACAGCAGAACACATGTCTGGCTTATTCTACATTCAAGAAGCCAGTTCGATGATGCCGGTATCTGCTCTGTTTATGAATGATGAATCTTACGATGCCGTGTTAGATACCGCAGCCGCTCCAGGCTCAAAAACCACTCAAATTGCAGCTTTAATGAACAACGAAGGTGTGCTTGTGGCCAATGAATACGCCGCAAGTCGTGTAAAAGTACTGCACGCTAATGTGGAACGTTGTGGAGTACGTAACGCCGCACTAAGTAACTTCGATGGGCGCGTTTTTGGCGGTTGGCTACCAGAACAATTTGATGCGGTTTTGCTCGACGCGCCTTGCTCTGGAGAAGGCACCGTTCGCAAAGACGAAGATGCGATGAAAAACTGGACGCAAGCTTCCGTACTCGACATCGCTGACACACAGAAAGATCTTATTGAAAGCGCCTTCCATGCATTAAAGCCCGGTGGTGTGATGGTTTACTCAACATGTACGCTCAGTACAGAAGAAAACCAACAAGTTTGTCAACACTTGAAAGAAACCTTTGGGGATGCTGTAGAGTTTGAAAGCCTTGAGAACTTGTTTGAAAACGCAGAGGCAGCTCTAACTGAAGAAGGCTTTTTGCATATTTTCCCGCAGGTCTACGACTGTGAAGGGTTCTTTGTTGCAAGAATTCGCAAACAGGCTGCTGTTGAGGCGCCAGAAGTCAAAAAGCGCATGGGGAAATTCCCCTTTGCTAAAACTTCAAAAAAAGAATCGACAGAAATTGCTCAACAACTCCAAAGCGCGTTAGGTATTAAACTTCCAAATGACAGTTCTGTATGGCTTCGCGATAAAGATGTCTGGTTATTCCCTAATGCTTTAGAAGCGATGATCGGCGAATTACGCTTCTCCCGTATGGGTATAAAGATCGCGGAAGCACATAAAAATGGCTACCGTTGGCAACACCAAGTCGCGACTGCCCTGGCGACAGGTTCTGAAAGCAACGCCATTGAACTCAGTATTGAAGAAGCGCGCGAATGGTACATGGGGCGTGATGTTCGCCCACAAACCATTCCTGAGGGAATGAAAACAGGTAAAGGCGAAGTGCTTGTCACCTATCAAGGCGCAGTTATTGGCCTTGGCAAGTGGGTAAGCAACCGAATAAAGAATGGTCTCCCTCGCGAATTAGTACGAGATAAGAACTTATTTTAAAAGACGTAAAACGAACCATAAATAAATGAAAAGCCATCGTATTTGCGATGGCTTTTTAATTCGTAAGTATGAAAGCAAGTGGGCTCGCTAGCGATCCGGACACGCTGTACTAAACTAGTTGTATCAAAGTAATGCTTTGATGTGGCATTTCTCTCTATGTTCACCAACAAAATTATTGTTGGACAAGTTTAGCGCAGGCTCTGCGGAGCCGTTTCCCCTAGGCCCAAAAAAAGGAAAAGTTTGGGCCGTTTTTTTGGCTGTAGATCCGCTATACGTGAGTTTGGACTACGCTAGACGAATACCGTCTTTCTCAATGACAATTTTACCCTGCTTGTATAAGCCACCGATGGTCTTTTTATAAGTCCCTTTACTTGTGCGGAAAGCATCAAAAATCGCTTCAGGAGACGACTTGTCATTCAAAGGCAAAAATCCGCCTTTCTTCTCTAGCAGGTCAAGGATCTTACTAGAAAGATCGTCCATTTTCGCCACACCTACTTTTTGTAGAGCAAGGTCGATTTTACCATCTTCACGAATGTGCTTAATAAAGCCTTTCAGCTTTTTACCGATGTAAAGCTTACCAAAAACATCCGATGGGAAAATCATGCCCCAATGCTTACCGTTAACGATAGCTTTATAACCAAGTTGACTACGCTCTGCGATGATCAAATCAACTTGTTCGTTAACTTCATAATTCGCTGGAGTTTTATCTAACCATTTATTGAACTTAGTCGTACCAACAATGCGACCTGACGCTTTGTCGGTATAAACATACACTAAAATGGTTTGTCCGGCAGAGAAGCGAGTGCGTTGCTCACTAAAAGGAATCAGTAAGTCCTTTTCTTTGATGCCCCAATTTACAAAAGCACCTGTCGCATTCACACCCTCAATCTTCATTAAACCCCACTCACCCACTTGGGCAATTGGTCTTTCAATGGTCGCAGCAAGTTGGCTTTCTGAATCGAAGTACAGAAATACGTCTACATACTCACCAATTTCAGTACCCTCTGGTACATACTTACTAGGTAGTAGAACAGAACCGTAATCATCGCCATCCAGAAATACGCCAAAATCAGCCTTTTTAATGACTTCTAAGCTGTTAATTTGACCAATTTTAATCATTGATTTTGTCTCTTTTTAAATTTACGTGGAATTATACCTAAACTAACAAGAAAATCAGAGAGAAAAGCATAGTGCTCTGTTATGCTGTTGTCGTTCAGCTATATGCCCCAGTCACTCTTTTAGCACTCTTATACTTACCTGCTCAACGGAACGCATAAGTTAAGAATGCTTTAGCAAAGTCAGGAGCTTTCTTTGGTCACCGTCGATAAACAAGACTCAATAACATTAAAAATCAGTCATGCACTCGCAAAGAGCAAAAGTGTCGACCTAGATATTTACTTTTTTATACCTGGTGAGCTTGGTTTAAACGCCGATATCATCAGTGAATCCGAATTTTATTACACCTCAATCACACAGCAACGATCTTATTACAGTACTGAAATCCTTCTTCCGCTAGTACACAGTCGACTTGCCAAACGTGGACGCCTGTCGAATCAGCAATACCGAGTAAGTTTGAGTTTGTTCGCTTACCAATACGTTATCGCGCTAGACAAAGCGGTAGCAAGTTTAAACAAGCATGAGAACAACTCCGTAACGGAAGATGAAGTGGACGAAGTTATCGAGCTCACGCTTGAGATCTTAAAGCGCTTGCGGCGTTCTATTCCTTATGAAGAGAACTTAAAACGCTACTACGTTAACATCGATAACTATCTGTCTTGGTATACCGAGCAAAAGTTCCTGTCACTGGTGGCCCATCTACCACGTGAAGGCGACTATGGCACGATCAAAAAGCGTCTGATCACGCTATGTGAGAAAGAGCAAGCCCATCGTAAACTCAACAAATACAACTCATCAAGAGTCGTTGAAGACGTTACTCGCCTATCTAACAAAATGCGCTTGCTAAGGCGATTGATTGAACACCCTATCGTGCTTCGTGAAGAAACCATATCGATGGGTAACAACATTAAGCGCGCTATCAAAGGTATTGCAACCGGTTTAGTGATGGTTGTCGTGACCTCGACAGTGATTCTCGCTCGCGATTATCTGGGGGAAATTTCTGCCTCATTCATTATCGCGATGTCTTTTATTTACGCTTTACGAGAAATCTTTAAAGATGATTTACGCGATGCCATGTGGCGATGGATCCGTAAAGGCAAGCCAAAATGGCGTAAGAAGTATGTTGATCCAACGACGAAAAAAGTGGTTGGCAAAAAATTGGAGTGGCTCGATTATCGTACCTTAAGTAGCTTGCCGGATAAGATTCAAAGAATACGTAAAAAACGCGTCGTGCAACGTGAAGAGCAGATTCTTCATTATCACGAGAAAACCGAAATGGCGACCTCTCTTTTCTTGAGTGGTTACGAACAAACGAGAGAAACATTGAACATCAGTTTGCGCCCTATCATCCGCTTGATGGATAAAAGCTCAAACCGAGTTTACCGTTTAAATGAAGGTCAAGTAACCAAAGAGTCAGTAGAGAAACGTCATTTGCTCAATGTGATTGTCAAAGAGGACAACCACACCGATGAGCCTGTTTATTACCGCTGGAAAGTGGTCTTAAATCGCTCCAAAATCGTCTCTATCGAGAAGATTGAACTCAATTAAGCCACCACCTTTAAACAAGCGAGCCACAAACCACTAGGCAGCCTCTTTTCTTTGTTGGGCTGCTTTTTTTATCGAAAGAGTAAGCGAGAATTCAGCCATTGGCTCGTCACCATGTAAGTTAGGACACAGCGCGACAATTTTTACGTCACGATTTACTCGTTCACCCGTTGCCAAGGTGTGCTCGAGCATCTCATCAATGACATGACCATCGTTACAAACAAAGTGCACATCGGCTTCCGGGCGCTTTAAAAACTCGGCTTTCACACCTTTAAATGCCAGCGAGATCGCTTCTCCCTTTTCTTGCGCTTTACTCATAGCAAGAAAACCACCAGCAACATCAGCGCCAACCGCTAAAGCACCGAAATACATGCTATTCAGGTGGTTCTTCGTCCTTCTGCGCAATGGGATACGAACCTCAACATGCTTGCTATCTATCGCAATGATTTTAGGGTGGCAAAGCCAAATCAGCGGCACTTTTGAAAAGCCAAACAGATTTAGATACAAATTCGCACGACGTAGAGCTGATAACATTTTGGTCTCCTTACCAATCTAGTCAGACCAGTTAATCAACGAAAGAAATAGATGTCAAAGAAATGTTAACAAAAGCTCGATCTCACGAGTTATTTAACCTTCAGGAAGTGACGGCGTCACCCGTGAGGTATGAAGTTTATCGCAGTTACTTAGATTACCTTACAGCGAGATAGATAAAATGGTTATAAATTCAAATGTATATATATTGATTTAATGATCAAGTTTTGTCATTTATACATAAGTCATTTAAATGAATACCTACACCTTTGTATACAATTCGGTATTTCCTGGCGAAGATTCCCGTGAAACGGTTTATTCCTGCCTGTAATTCCGTTATCTTTACCCCTTCGCAATAGAGAATAAAGCTATAACATGCCTATAAAAACAGATGAATTGAGAACCCAACCTTTGGGTCCAATGCCTACCCCAGCAGAGCTAGGTAGTGTACATCCTATTACGGATGACGTTGCAGACCGTATCGCTCAATCTCGTCGTCAGATTGAAAACATTTTATCGGGTGAAGACGATCGCCTTCTTGCGATTGTAGGTCCGTGTTCTGTTCACGACACTGAAGCTGCCATTGATTACGCCACTCGCCTGAGTGAAATCCAAGACAAGTACAAAGACGAACTGTTTATCGTGATGCGTACTTACTTTGAAAAGCCTCGTACAGTAGTTGGTTGGAAAGGTTTGATTACGGACCCTAACCTAGATGGTTCTTACGCACTTGAAGCTGGTCTTCATAAAGCTCGTAAACTACTACTGGATATCAACAAGCTTGGTCTTGCGACTGCTACTGAGTTTCTTGATATGATCACTGGCCAATACATCGCGGATTTGATCACTTGGGGCGCGA
Organism: Vibrio sp. 1978; assembly: GCF_033344345.1. Classification (NCBI taxonomy): domain Bacteria; kingdom Pseudomonadati; phylum Pseudomonadota; class Gammaproteobacteria; order Vibrionales; family Vibrionaceae; genus Vibrio; species Vibrio sp. 1978. The sequence goes on along the minus strand of NZ_JAWPOP010000004.1, from coordinate 28,022 downwards.
TTGGTGCTCGCACAACGGAATCACAAATTCACCGTGAAATGGCGTCGGCACTATCTTGCCCAGTTGGTTTCAAAAATGGCACAAATGGCAACGTAAAAATTGCAATTGATGCAATTCGCGCATCGAAAGCATCGCATTACTTCTACTCGCCAGATAAGAACGGTCGAATGACGGTTTACCGCACAAGTGGCAACCCTTACGGTCATATTATTCTGCGCGGTGGAGAAAAAGGCCCTAACTTTGATGAAGCATCAGTCAAACAAGCATGTGATGCTTTAGCTGAGTTTGGATTGCCACAACGTTTGGTTGTGGATTTCAGCCATGCAAACTGTCAGAAGCAACACAGAAAACAAATCGACGTAGCTCAAGACATTTGTAACCAAATTAAGTCAGGCAGCACTCGTATTGCGGGTATCATGGCTGAAAGCTTTATTCTTGAAGGCAATCAGCCAATGACTGACATCAATAACCTAACGTATGGTCAGTCTATTACAGATCCATGCCTAGGTTGGGAAGACACTGCTACAATGCTAGATATGCTGGCAAGCGCTGTTAAGTCCCGAAAGTCCCTATAACAAAATAATCAAGGAATCTTCATGCCATCGTTTGATATTGTTTCTGAAATCGATACGGTTGAACTACGTAACGCCGTTGATAACGCTAACCGTGAATTGTCTACTCGTTTCGATTTCCGCAACGTAAATGCGAGCTTTGAGCTAGTAGAAGAAAACGTAAAAATGTCTGCGGAAGGTGACTTCCAACTTAAGCAAATGCGCGACATTTTACGCGGCCACTTAGCGAAGCGTAACATTGACGCGAACGCAATGGATGCACAAGACCCAGACGTTACTGGTAAAAACTGGCACCAAACTCTGCTTTTCCGTCAAGGTATTGATACTCCAACGGCGAAAAAAGTAGTGAAACTTATCAAAGACGCAAAGTTAAAAGTACAAGCTTCTATTCAAGGCGACAAAGTACGTGTTACTGGTAAGAAACGCGACGACCTGCAAGCGACAATGGCAGCGATTCGTGAAGCAGAGATGGGTATCCCATTCCAGTTTAACAACTTCCGTGATTAATCAATCTGAGAAGTAAGTAAAAACGCCAGCGCATAATCCGCTGGCGTTTTTTATTGGCTTTTGTGTAACGAACTACGTATCCACTTTTAGCATTTGGCATTGCTAGATAACCAAGTCCTGCCCTTGCAGCAATACGAATTCGCTCGTTCCTTGTGGTATGAACACGCAAATTCGAAGCTTTTCAGCTTTAGCCTTGGCCAGCATATCCGAAAGCTCAGCAGCGCTCGAGAAAGCTTCTCTTTCTGCATCTCTTCGTATTAGTTCTAACACATTCGCTTCACATCGAGTTGAGTACAGAGCCAGCTCCGCTTGTTGCATATAGCGTACGGCTTTTATTGGCAACATCTCAACATCTTTCCCAACATGAACCCAAGTACAACTTCCCTTTTCATCTAAGGGTGTTGCCATGGTCGCTTGGTAAATTGCTTCTAACTCACGATTATCTCGCGCGTTTTCCACCTCGGGATTCGAGAAGAATTGCTCCCAAAACTTGCGGCGTAAATCGACACTAGGCAGCGCCTCTTTAATTGAGTTTCGCTTTGAGTTAGCAAAATCCGCCATCAACCCCATGTTTTGTGGCAGTATCGATTCAAGTTTTTCACGGATGTTTCGAATTAAAACTGGCGAAGCTCCACCACTAGAGATAGCGATTTGGATGCGGCCACGATTAATCATAGACGGCGTGATGAAATCACAATAAGGCTTATCATCCACAACGTTAACCAAGATGCCTAGCTCTTTGGCATCTTTGTACACTTGGTGATTTAGCTCAGGATTGTCTGTCGTCGCCCACACTTGAACAAAGTTTTTAGTGACAATGTCACTCGAATAGAAACGTTGTACCCAGCGCAGTTGATGCTCAGAAGCAAGCTTAGACAGAAAATCAACCAACGTCGGAGAAACGATAGTCACATCCGCCCCAGCCTTTAGCAACGCTTCCACCTTTCGGCTTGCCACCTCACCGCCACCCACGACGAGAACGGGTTTATTAATTAAATCTAAGAACAGAGGAAAATATCGCATTTCAATCCATGATTACTCTAATTAGCTGTTGTAGACCATGCTACCAAAAATGGGGCAAGCTCATCACCCTGTTTCGGTATCACAAATAATTTTTGTTTGAATTTTTACTGAACTTCACCTTGCTCAGCTAATGACAGTTTTAATAACAACTTTTTATTCTTTTGTATTGTTCACTCTTCTATTGATTGTTCTGATGCACCAAATTGTCCATGAATTGCACTATTTACAAACAATTAACATTTCGTCATTCTAAATCTCAAGGCACTTTGTAAGTTCTCTCAAAACTTCATTTAAATTATATATTTGAGAATTAACAGATCCTTTCCTACGCTTATAACTGGTTGATCTATCGAATGCCGTTTCTTCGAAAATCAATCACGTAGGACGATAACTCTAACGAATTGGACACGTTATTTCAGGTCACTCCTGATTAAACATGGATCATACAGGAAGGATACAAATGGCAAATAAACTCACAGTTCTTGCTTCCGTCGTAGCGGCTTCTACTGCGATGATGGCAACATCAGCTCAAGCAGCAGACACTACTCTGGACAAAGTCACAAAACAAGGCTTTCTTACTTGTGGCGTAAGTACCGGTCTACCTGGTTTCTCTAACCCTAACTCAAAAGGCGAATGGGAAGGTATCGACGTAGAATATTGCCAAGCACTGGCTGCAGCTGTTCTTGGGGATAAAACGAAAGTTAAATATGTACCCCTAACCGCAAAAGAACGTTTCACTGCGCTTCAATCTGGTGAGATTGATGTGCTTTCCCGTAACACGACCTGGACTCTCCACCGCGACACTGCACTGGGCCTAAACTTCGTAGGTGTGAACTACTACGACGGTCAAGGTTTTATGGTGAAGAAGGAGCTTGGTATATCAAGTGCTAAAGAGCTTGATGGTGCGTCGGTATGTGTTCAATCAGGTACAACAACCGAGCTAAACCTTGCAGATTATTTCCGCAACCAAGGCATGGCGTACAAACCAGTGGTATTCGACACAGCGGCGCAAACTTCGAAAGGTTTTGATGCGGGACGCTGTGACGTATTAACAACTGACCAATCTGGCCTTTATGCACTACGTTTGAATTTGAAAGATCCGTCCTCTGCGGCCGTTCTTCCAGAAATCATCTCTAAAGAGCCACTAGGTCCAGTCGTTCGTCAAGGCGATGATCAATGGTTTAACATCGCTAAGTGGACATTGTCTGCGATGATTAACGCTGAAGAATACGGTATTAGTTCGAAGAATGCGGATGAAATGCTGAAGTCAACAGATCCAAACATCAAGCGTATCCTTGGTGTTGATGGCCCTAAAGGCAAAGGGTTGGGTATCCGCGACGATTGGGGCTACCAGGTTATCAAACAAGTTGGTAACTATGGTGAAAGCTTCGAACGTACAGTCGGTACTGGTTCGCCGTTAGAAATCTCTCGTGGCGTTAATGCGCTATGGAATGCAGGCGGCTTTATGTACGCGCCACCAATCCGATAGAAAGAGTTAATCAGGGCGGTTCATGCCGCCCTTTTTCTTGATTATATCTCACTGTATGAGTAAGGATCGCTCATTGGATGGCGAAAAGCGCTCGCTTGGTGGAACGGCTTTAAAGGTTCGTAAGTCACCAGACATGGGAGCGTTATTCTTTAGCCAGCAAGGACGAAACTTCTTTATACAGGCCGATATCTATAACTAAGGTTTGAGGTTATCGCTGTATGAAACCGACACAAGATGCATCGCCAAGTACGATGTCCAAACCAAGCGGAAGCAAGAGCCTGATTTATAATCCTGCCTTTCGTTCTGCTATTTTCCAGATCATTGCCATTGCTGCACTGGTATTTTTCTTTTACACGATTGTAAACAACGCTCTCAATAACTTAGATGCTCGTGGTATTGCAACGGGCTTCGGTTTTCTGAATCAAGAAGCCGGATTTGGTATTGGGTTAACATTAATTGAATACGATGAAACGTACTCTTACGGTAGAACATTTATCATCGGCCTTCTTAATACGGCGTTAGTCTCCGTATTAGGTATTATTCTGGCTACTGTGATTGGCTTTACCATGGGGGTTGCCCGCCTTTCTTCTAACTGGTTAGTTAGTCGTTTAGCGGCAGTTTATATCGAAACTTTCCGAAATATCCCCCTTCTTCTGCAAATATTCTTCTGGTATTTCGCTGTTCTTCAAGCATTACCCTCACCACGCCAAAGCTTAAGTCTTGGTGAAGCTATTTTCTTGAACGTTCGTGGCTTATATTTCCCTGCACCGACTATGGAACCTGGCAGTAGCTACGTTATTGCCGCGTTAATCTTCGGGGTAATCGCAAGCTTATTAATTAATGTATGGGCGAATAATAAGCAACGTCTCACTGGGCAACAAACCCCAATGGGAAGAATAGTTTTGGGTTTAGTTGTTGGCCTTCCATTGGTTGTGTACTTCCTTGCTGGTATGCCAATTTCACTGAATTATCCTGAACTAAAAGGGTTTAATTTCCGAGGTGGTATTAGCATTATTCCTGAATTGGCTGCGCTACTTTTGGCATTGAGTGTTTATACAGCTTCTTTCATTGCTGAGATTGTGCGCTCTGGTATTAATGCGGTTAGCCATGGTCAAACCGAAGCAGCGATGTCGCTAGGCTTACCACGCTCGAAAACTTTAAAGCTTGTTGTCATTCCTCAAGCGTTACGAATTATTATTCCACCTTTAACCAGTCAATATCTCAACCTCACCAAAAACTCATCGTTAGCGATGGCGATTGGTTACCCAGATCTTGTCTCTGTGTTTGCTGGTACTACCCTGAACCAAACGGGACAAGCGATTGAGATCATTGCGATGACGATGGGCGTGTACTTGACATTAAGTCTGATTACGTCTGCATTAATGAACTTGTATAACCGTAAAGTCGCGCTGGTGGAGAGATAATATGAGTACTCATCAATTTCAACCGGATCTCCCACCACCCGCCAATACTGTAGGCTTCGTTGGTTGGATGCGGAAAAATCTATTTAATGGCCCTATCAATTCCATTGTTACTGTCATTCTTGCGTATATTGTCGTAACTGCAATATGGTATATCGTGGATTGGGCGTTTATTAACGCAGACTGGATTGGCTCAACGCGTGACGACTGTAGCCGAGATGGTGCTTGCTGGGTATTTATCAGCGTGCGCTGGGAGCAGTTCATGTATGGTTTTTATCCAGAGTCCGAACTATGGCGCCCTCGCCTTTTCTATATCACATTAGCCATATTTACCGTTTTACTCGCGTATGAGAAGACACCGAAACGGATGTGGATTTGGCTTTTCTTCGTAAACATCTATCCATTCATCATCGCTGGGCTGTTATACGGGGGTGTCTTTGGACTAGAAGTGGTCGATACACACAAATGGGGTGGATTACTCGTTACGCTCATTATTGCGTTAGTTGGTATCGTAGTTTCACTGCCAATTGGTGTGGTGCTTGCGCTTGGTAGACGTTCAGAGATGCCGATCATTCGCAGCATTTGTACCGTCTACATTGAAGTTTGGCGTGGCGTTCCGCTTATTACGGTTTTGTTCATGGCTTCGGTTATGCTTCCATTGTTTATGTCTGAAGGTTCAGAGACAGATAAACTGATTCGCGCCCTTATCGGTGTGGTTATGTTTGCCTCCGCTTACATGGCAGAAGTGGTACGCGGTGGTCTACAAGCCATTCCGAAAGGTCAATATGAAGCCGCTGATGCGCTTGGGTTAAGTTACTGGAAAAAGACTGGGCTTATTATCTTGCCACAGGCGCTAAAGATTACTATTCCTTCTATCGTGAACACCTTTATCGGTTTGTTTAAAGACACCAGTTTAGTACTCATCATTGGCATGTTTGACGTACTCGGTATAGGACAAGCAGCAAATACCGACCCTGAATGGTTAGGTTTTGCTACTGAAAGTTATGTATTTGTCGCGTTAGTGTTTTGGGTATTTTGTTTTGGCATGTCACGCTATTCGATATGGCTTGAAAACAAACTTCATACCGGTCACAAACGATAACTCATCAAGATCAAGGACGTATTATGACGCAACAACAAGATTACATGATCCAATTGAAGGACATGAATAAATGGTATGGTGAGTTTCACGTACTAAAAAATATTAACCTCGACGTTAAGCGCGGCGAGAAAATCGTTATCTGTGGCCCATCTGGGTCGGGAAAATCAACGATGATTCGCTGTATTAACCGCCTTGAAGAACACCAAGCAGGCAGCATTTACGTCTCTGGTACGGAATTAACTGAAGACTTAAAGAACATTGAAGCAGTACGCCGAGAAGTGGGCATGTGCTTTCAACACTTTAATCTCTTCCCTCATTTAACCGTACTGGAAAACTGTACGCTCGCGCCTATCTGGGTGAAGAAGATGCCAAAAGATGAGGCAGAAGCAGTTGCGATGAAATATCTGGAACGTGTAAAAATTCCAGACCAAGCGGAGAAGTATCCCGGTCAGCTGTCTGGTGGCCAGCAACAACGTGTGGCGATTGCTCGCTCTTTGTGTATGAACCCTAAAGTCATGCTTTTTGATGAGCCAACATCTGCACTCGACCCGGAAATGGTTCGCGAAGTACTGGATGTAATGGTCGAACTCGCCGAGGAAGGCATGACTATGCTATGTGTGACACATGAAATGGGCTTTGCTAAAGAGGTTGCCGATCGCGTGATATTCATGGACGCAGGAGAGATCATCGAAGAAAACAACCCGGTCGACTTCTTTGAGAATCCTCAATCGGATAGGACCCAAAACTTCCTAGCGCAAATCTTACACCACTAAGATTTAGCCGAATCGACATAAAAAAGCACTGGTTTCTATGAAGCCAGTGCTTTTTGTTACTAAATTCAAAAATCCGTGTGAGAATCAACATAGCTATGCTAGGCAGTAATATTGTGTTACAAGTTGCCAAATACATAACATCTTATTTCCATTATCATTTTATCTAGGATATGCATGAAAAGGGCTTGATTTTTTGAACTTTCAGCCCCATAAATGTACCAATAGTAAACTCCCTTATTGAGGATAATTATGAACAGTCCAATGTTTACTCGTTCAACAAGTGTTCCTAATACACTAGAAACTAACAAAGTACTGAAAAACACTTACTTCCTACTGTCGATGACACTGATGACCAGTGCTATCGCAGCAGTCGCGACTATGGCAATGCAAATTTCACCAATCATGGCAATTGTGATGCAGCTTGCAGCGATTGGTATTTTGTTCTTTGTTATGCCAAAGGCAATCAACTCATCATCTGGTATCGTTTGGACATTCGTTTTCACGACTCTAATGGGTGGTGCTTTAGGTCCAATGCTTAACTACTACGCATCAATTCCAAACGGTCCTACTATCATTGCTCAAGCTCTAGGTTTGACTGGTATGGTGTTCCTTGGCCTATCGGCTTACACCATTTCAAGCAAGAAAGATTTCTCTTTCATGCGCAACTTCCTGATGGCGGGTTTGATCATTGTGATCGTTGCAGCGCTGATTAACATCTTCGTTGCTTCAACAATGGCTCACCTAGTAATCAGCAGTGTTTCTGCACTCGTGTTCTCTGGTTTCATCCTATTCGATACAAGTCGTATCGTTCGTGGCGAAGAGACAAACTACATCAGTGCAACAATTTCGATGTACCTAAACATCCTTAACTTGTTCACTAGTCTACTAAGCATTCTAGGTATTATGAACGACGATTAATCGTTTCTCGTTAAGTAGAATAAAAAAGCCCGAAGGTAATTCCTTCGGGCTTTTTCTTTGTGTGCAATTCAGTGTATTACGCCTGCTCTACTGACAACTCGATAACTTCGTCAGCTTCTGGATTTTCTCTAAAGCGTCTCACTTTGATCGTTTCCTCTCCTAACATGATTTGCTTGGCGATTCGGTGCATACCGTCAAAAACACGATAGTCACTGGTTAAGATTACCGGATACGACAAATCAGCATTGTTGATTCGTTGGCAATGTTTTGCAATTTCACGGCAGGTTGGCTGTGGCCCTTCATGACTAAACCAAGTCACTTCATTTGGGCCTTTGATATCATCAATCGAAATTTCTTCTACAGGTAAGGATTCTGCAAGTTGCCAAATACGCTCGATGGACCAAGTGGATTTTACATTGTCATTAATCTCAATGTAACGTTGTTTCGACATGACTAACTCCTTGTCATCATTGTTGTTTCTAACCTGAATACAGGCTTTCATTAATCCAATGAGAATATCGGTCTATGAAAACAAACACAACGTTGTCAGCTATTCATTCACCCATAAAATCCCATAATCAGACAAGTAGCCAAGAAAAAACCAAAACAAAAATGAATAAGCCTGGATATCCATGCAATTTCGTTGGTACTCACCCCGTAAAATTTCTAACAAACTGAATAGTTTCCTATTTATTTGAATAAAAGAGCATTTATATCAAAGTGCCTAGCTCAGTCAAAAACACTCACCATTTTGTACGCTTTTGCTTCGCTCGGCACTACTTCGAGATTCTTTTGTTGAGAACATTCTCGGCTGTCGCTAATCTATAAACATCCATGTTTACTTAACGGATAAAACGTTATGTTCGTTTACAACGGCAAAGAAATTGAAACGGATGCTCAAGGCTACTTATTGGATCATACTCAATGGGAAGAAGGTATGATTGAGCTTTTAGCAAAAGAAGAAGACATCGAGCTTACGGATGCTCATTTGGAAGTTGTGCATTTTGTGCGAGACTTTTATGAAGAGTTTAATACCTCCCCTGCAGTGCGTATGCTTGTGAAAGCGATGGAAAAAGCGCACGGCCCGGAAAAAGGTAACAGTAAGTATCTATTCAAGCTGTTTAAAAAGGGGCCAGCCAAACAAGCAACCAAATTAGCCGGCCTACCAAAGCCAGCTAAATGCTTGTAGATTCATAAAATTTTAAAACCGCGTAACGGCTTATACGACGCAGGCTCCTGCATCACATGCTCTACTGTTGCCGTTCGCGGTCCTTCTTGTAACCATTCCGAAAACGCAACTATTTGCGCGTCTGTTCCACACGCCATCACTTCAACATCACCATTGTTTAGGTTCTTCGCATAACCTGTTAACCCTAGCTTCAATCCTTGATGGGAAGTATGGTAACGAAAGCCCACGCCTTGAACATGACCTTTTACTATAAATCTCTCACACTTTACGTTCATCTTTGTACCGCTTCTTTTTACTGAGTGATATATTCTTTTCGTCTATTCACCCCACTAAGGATAGTGGGTTTTTGCACGGTTATTATAATTATGAAAGAAATTCCATTCCGCTGGATTGATAAGTATCTCATTCACTTAAAGATTCAAGAAAAGTTCTATTTGCTCTTCGTTCTCCCTCTTCTTGCTTTAGTCATTCTCACTCTCGTCCTTAATAGCGCGGCTAATACACTGATCTCAAGTATGTACCAAGAAGAGCTCATGCTTATGAAAGGTCTGATAGAGGCAGGCAACCTTTCTCAATCTCAAGTAGCAAGCCTCATAGCGGGTTCAGAAACCGTTTCTATTGGCTCTGGTTCGCAATCCGTGTCTGTTTTAAATGGTGCGTACAGTTTGGTTGCGAACCATGAACTTTCTTTATGGACTGCCCTATCAACGACTCAAGTGAGCATCATCTGTGTGAGCTTGTTTATTCTCGCTCTTGGCGTTTACTACATCATGACGTTTATTGGCGGCGCGATGTTCACGATGAACAAAGCATTAAACACCCTTGCGGGTGGCGACTTAACTGCGAGAATGAACTTCTTCCCTGTTCGCGACGAGTTTAGTGAAATTGCTATTACGATAGACAAAGTTGCAGAACGAGAGCAACAAATGGTGCTGTCGATTCAAGAGTCTGTGGCGTTAATGCAACAAATTAGCTCAGACCTGAATCAATCGATTCATCACAGTTCAGATATTTCAGCGACTCAGCAGGAACACCTCAACTCTCTTGCGAGTGCAACTGAACAGATGGCATCAACGATTCGAGAAGTCGCGACACTAGCTCACGATTCAAGCACGCAAACCGATGATGCGCGAAACGTGGCTCAGTCTGGACAAGTGAAAGTTGAGAATACGCTTCACTCGATTTCGAACCTTTCTAATGAGATTCAATCTGCGTCTCAAGCCGTTGCCGAGTTAGATGCCAATGCAGCACAAATTGATGAAGTCGTGACAACCATCAATGGGATCTCCGAGCAAACCAACCTACTTGCTCTGAACGCGGCTATTGAAGCTGCACGTGCTGGAGAACAAGGTCGTGGATTTGCGGTCGTTGCGGATGAGGTTCGCGCTCTTGCGGGACGCACTCAGCAAGCGACAGTGGAAATCCAAACGATGATTGAATCGTTACAGCGTAACAGTCAGTCACTTACTAAGCTGATGGAAGTGACAGTTAATAACGCAAATGAGGGACAAAACCTCATGACGGAAGTGAATCACGAAATCGGCTCTTTGGCAGATAAAAATCAAACTATCTCCGACAGTAGCATTCAAATTGCAACAGCAGCTGAAGAGCAAGGTGTAGTCGCGGACAATATCGCCTCAAGCGTTGAAGAAATTCGAGTTCAAGCAGATAACGTGTGCAATATGATAAGCACGACTTCACAAAACGTTGATCAACTGCGTAAGCAAAGCGACACAATGGAAGCACTACTTACTGGACTTAAAGCATAGCAACGGAATCTATTACAGCAAATTCAATAAAAGGGTCACTTTAGTGACCTTTTTTGTATTTAAAAGTCACTACAATGTACTGGATTGCCGAGGGATATTGCTTTTACCATTTACATCCCGGACAATACGCCCCTTTCAAAATTCAACAAGAGCTAATGAAATGACAGCTGCTATCTATTTGGTTAAAGGTCGTGAGAAATCGGTCAAGCGCAAGCACCCTTGGATCTTCTCTCGAGGCATCAACAAAGTTGAGGGCGAACCTGCTCTTGGCGAAACGGTTGATGTATTCACTCACGACGGTAAATGGCTAGCTAAGGCGGCATATTCGCCAGCTTCACAAATTCGTGCTCGTATTTGGAGTTTTGATAAAGAAGAAATCGACACCGCGTTTTTCGTTAAACGACTTAAAGACGCACAACTTCTTCGTGAAGACATTATCAAACGTGATGGCCTTACGGGTTATCGCCTTATCGCAGCAGAGTCTGACGGCTTACCTGGCGTTACGATCGACCGTTACCAAAATTTCTTTGTGTGCCAACTTCTCAGTGCTGGCGCAGAACACAATAAGCAGGCTATTGTTGACGCTCTGGTTGAGTGCTTCCCTGATTGTAATGTGTACGAGCGCTCTGACGTGGCCGTTCGTAAAAAAGAAGGTTTAAAAGAGAGCACGGGCGTTTTGCATGGCGAAGAGCCACCTAAATCGGTCGTCATCGAAGAAAATGGCGTAAAGATTAGTGTAGATATCGTTGGCGGACACAAAACAGGTTTCTACCTAGATCAACGTGATAGTCGCCAGCAAGCGATGAAATATATGAAAGGCAAAGAAGTTCTTAACTGCTTCTCTTACACAGGTGGCTTCGGACTTTACGCTCTAAAAGGTGATGCAAAGCGTGTGATTAACGCTGACGTGTCGCAACCTGCTTTAGATACCGCAAAATTCAACGCAGAGCTAAACGATTTTGATATTTCGAAGAAGCGTGCCGTGTTCCTAAATGCAGACGTGTTTAAGCTGCTTCGTGAGTATCGTGATCAAGGAACTCAGTTCGATGTGGTTATTATGGACCCACCGAAGTTCGCAGAGAGCAAAGCACAACTAAACGGTGCATGTCGTGGTTACAAAGACATCAACATGCTAGCAATGCAAATTCTAAAACCGGGCGGCACTCTACTGACCTACTCGTGCTCTGGCTTGATGGATCAAGTTCTGTTCCAGAAAATCATCGCTGATGCAGCCGTAGACGCTAACCGCCAAGTAAAGTTTGTGGAGCGTTTTGAGCAAGCCGCTGACCACCCAACCGATACAGCATATCCAGAAGGCTTCTACTTAAAAGGTTTTGCATGTAAAGTGCTTTAGGCTACGAATAAGTAAGACAAAGCAGAAGAAAAGGGCCTACTGGCCCTTTTCATTATGGCTCTAAGTTAACCTTAGTTAGTGCGGATAACACATCTCTCTCAAAGTCCGCATTTCCCACGATTAAATCACTAAACTCTGTCGCCCCGTTTTCTATTACGATAGTTTGAATTGAGTTTCCATCGTTATGGGTTATTTCTAGAGATAAGTCATCGCCATCAATGTTCAAGTCAATACTATTAAGAAGTTCTTCTATCGTATTGTGCCCTGCATCTTCAACGACTTCACTCAGATCTAAGGTGTCCAAATCTCTCTCAAAACCTCTAATTAGATCTGTTCCTGTATCCAAGGAGTCGTTGACCCATTTAAAGACATCTGCCTCGTTATCATTACCGATCAAGATGTCATGACTTACGTCTACTTCAGCTTCAATAATATTTGCAGAGCCATTACTTGAAGCATTTACTCCTCCGTTTTCATCAATAACGAATTGCAGGGTATTCTCACTTTGATCGCCATCGTTATCCGTCAATACATAATCGAAGTCTAACGTTTCAACTGTATCACCCACTGCACCATAAAATGCATACGCACCATCGTTTAGGTCGATTTCCAGAGTATGTTTGCTGTCGATATAGATAGTAAGCTGCATCGTTGTGTCGTCAAATGCATGCGAAATACCATCGTTATTGTCAGTTACTATTAGGTCTGTACCATCAAACGAATAAGTGACACCGTCATGTTCTATTTCGCTAATATAACCACCATCTGCACCAATACCTGTATCTGGAGAAGTGGTATACATCAAGTTCCCCCCAACAGGTTGAATCACTGACTGCAACATAACCGGAGGTAATTGAGTTACGTCAGGAACCACAACACCATCAAGGTCTTGATTCAAAAAGCCATCATATGCTACGCGATCTAATTGCTCCGGCATAAGATTAACGCCCATACCATACGCTAGGGCTGTTATCTGATTATCAGGATCGGTTAGGTGATCAATCCAACTCTGCTCGCGAGCGTCGTTTATAAATGATGACGCAGGGTTTGGCTGACCATCTGACAAGAAGTAACTAACATTCGACGCACTGGTTAACTTACCTACATCATCCCATGACTGTTTTGCTTCATTTAGCGCGTTGTTATAGTTAGTCGCGCCACCCGCAGTTAGCGTCTCAATATACGCTTTGGCCTCCTCGACCGTCAGCCACGTCGCAGCACCTATAGCGTAAGTGGATGCTGTACTGCTATAAGTAATAATTTGAACTCGCGTTTGACCGATAGACTCATATTGATTCAATAACTGAGTTGCCGAATCTTTCATTATCTGCAAGCGATTATCCGTTCGCATAGAACCCGAGACATCCATTATGAGCTGAACGTTGGCACTTTCTTTAGTTTCTGCAACTACATCGTGAATAATAGATGCAGAATCTGGTGAGTCATCTTCCACAATAACGTTGACCGTTGTGGAGTTAGTAAGACCACGAGCTTTCGAGACAAGCACAGGCACCTCAATATTTAAGGTGTCTTCTCCAGATGGGTTGGTGTGATCAATCGGACCAAGAAGCTCCGTAGATACCACTCCAGTATCATTGACTGATATTTTGATAACCTCTTCACCGTTCGCTGAACCGATAAGCATTTGGTCGTTATTTGATAACGTCCACGTTACAGAGATACCGTTACTAGTAAGAGCTGTAGATGGTTCACTGAGCGTAACAGAATCAACGGTTTGACCCAGCGTCAATTGTTCTACATCAGTACTCGAGTCAGTTGTGTCATCAAAGCCGTTTAGAGCAGAGTCATCAGCAATGGCGTTGCTTAAGCCTTCCTCAGAAACGTTTAGAGTTACACCTTCTACGATTGGTGGGGCGTAAGGGTTGACAGAAAAGTACCCCGTTTTACTGTCTCCATCATTATCAGTAATCGTGTAGTTAAAATCGATATCCCCATCGCCATAAGGTGAGGTCAAAGGTAAGTATTGGAAGAACTCCCATTTTCCAGTGCTAGGTGTAAGTTGAACTTCGAATGCAAGCTCTCCATCAGCCTCTGCAATCAGTCTATTAGAGTTTTGTGGATCGACGTATATCAACACGTCTTTACCATCTAGAGTCTCTAAACCAGCCTCACCTCCATTTAAGACTATAGAACCAGGGCCATCAGCTCCATATACAGCACCGAGGTTCCCATCCGCACTAGCAATTGGCACGCCAGAGTACGCACCTGTAAAGGTTATTGATTTAACGGTAAAGTCACTGTTGTCTTCAGTATCCGGGCCATTGCCATTACTGGTCGCCTCGAGGATGATTTTATCAAAGCCTCCCTGTTGAACATTGAAATTTGCCGCGTAATCACCACTGCTTGCGTCAGAGCTGAACGATTGCTGAGCAATTAATACACCATCTCTATAAAAAGATGCGATTCCTTTCTCAAGTTCACCACCAAACATTTTCTCAAATTCTATTTCTGCTCCGTAAGCAACTTTATTGCCTAAGTCTATGATTAACTGCTCTGATACACCCTCATTACCCGCGAATCGATAATCGACTTCGTTTTCTAATTGGAAGCCGTTGTTACCAGAACTTTTAACGCCAACCCCTTCTGATGATTGATTGATTTCAGCTGTTCCCAGCATCACAGATTCGTCAGACACAAAACCGTTTGCAGTCACAACAACATCCCCAAATGTTCGACTGGTTGCGTCTGCCTCACTTCCTGCAAAATCTATGCGCCCTGTCAGAACGTTAGGTGCACCAGTAAGCGACACATCGACGGGTTGAACAACAACAGGCACGTATGGGCAATCATCTTCAACGGCCACATTTAAGCTTTGAGATGTTGTTGTTTGTCCATCACTTACAGAAATCTGTAAATCAAAGTTGATGATGTCTTCCACATCATTAACAGGATGATCAAGTGGCTCAAACAGAGTAATAGTATAGTCCCAAGAGCCTTGACCTGAAGCTGAAGGCTCGCTCAGCACAACAGTAGCAACAACGCTCAGGTGAGCAGTTTTCGCAGTCAGCGTTTGAGTACTGTTGTCCCACGTCCACGATATAGGCTCCCCTCTTGATGTTAGGTTGTTAGGGCCTGCCAATACCACTGAAACATTCGCCGTGTCTGGATCGGCAACTGTGAATGTTCCTGAGAAACTTGCGGAGTTAGTGGTGTCTGAAGGTGATCCTGTATTATCAGGGATACCATTAGCTAAACCTTCTTCCGAAACAACTGCATTCACAACATTTGAAATAGAAGGAGGAGCATCATTATCAATAATCGTTGCCGTACCGGTATCGCTGCCTTGTACTGCGCCAATGCCGGTCACCGTGACACTGAAATCTTCAGGACCTTCATAAACGGCGTCATCAATGGAAGCGATACGCACATCAAACTCAGTTTGCCCAGCAGAAACGGTCACAATGCCATCGTTTGGCACTGCCACCCAACCGCTCCCGGTGTTGTATTCTAGGGTGCCTAAGTCACCGGTTTCGGTGTCACCTAAGTTGAGGCCTAGCTCGACTTGTACTGTAGACTCGGAGGCGTTCGATAGCGTCACTTTGAAGTTGGCTGTATCCCCCTCATTGATGGTGCCAGCGTCTGAGATAGTCACGCTTGGACGGTCATCATCCGGATCAGGGCCCGGACCCGTGCCGTCATCCACTATCGTTGCCGTACCGGTATCGCTGCCTTGCACTGCACCAATGCCAGTCACCGTCACACTGAAATCTTCTGGGCCTTCGTACACCGCGTCATCAATGGAAGCAATACGCACATC
>NZ_JAWPOP010000004.1:0-12027 GCF_033344345.1 Vibrio sp. 1978 | reverse complement strand
ATGGTGCCAGCGTCTGAAATAGTCACGCTTGGACGGTCATCATCCGGATCAGGGCCCGGACCACTGCCGTCATCCACAATCGTTGCCGTACCGGTATCGCTGCCTTGTACTGCGCCAATGCCAGTCACCATCACACTGAAATCTTCTGGACCTTCATAAACAGCATCATCAATAGAAGCAATGCGCACATCAAACTCAGTTTGCCCCGCTGGCACGGTCACCACACCATCGTTTGGTACTGCAACCCAACCGCTTCCGGTGTTGTATTCCAAGGTACCTAAGTCACCGGTTTCGGTGTCACCCAAGTTGAGGCCAAGCTCGACTTGAACTGTAGACTCGGAGGCGTTCGACAACGTCACTTTGAAATTCGCTGTCTCACCCTCATTGATGGTGCCAGCGTCTGAAATAGTCACATTCGGGCGGTCATCATCCGGATCGGGGCCTGGCCCAGTGCCATCGTCCACGATCGTCGCCGTCCCCGTATCGCTGCCTTGTACTGCCCCAATGCCAGTCACCGTCACACTGAAATCTTCTGGGCCTTCGTACACCGCGTCATCAATGGAAGCAATACGCACATCAAACTCAGTTTGCCCCGCTGGCACCGTTACTACGCCATCGTTTGGCACTGCAACCCAACCGGAGCCTGTGTTGTATTCTAAGGTGCCTAAGTCACCGACTTCGGTATCGCCGAGATTAAGACCCAACTCTACTTGCGTTTCAGCTTCAGACGCGTTCGATAGCGTTACTTTGAAGTTCGCCGTATCTCCCTCATTAATGGTGCCAGCATCGGTAATAGTCACGCTTGGACGGTCATCATCCGGATCAGGTCCTGGACCCGTGCCGTCATCCACTATCGTTGCCGTACCGGTATCGCTACCTTGCACCGCCCCAATGCCAGTCACCGTCACGCTGAAATCTTCTGGGCCTTCGTACACCGCGTCATCAATGGAAGCAATACGCACATCAAATTCGGTTTGCCCAGCTGGCACCGTTACCACGCCATCGTTTGGCACTGCAACCCAACCGGAGCCTGTGTTGTATTCTAAGGTGCCTAAGTCACCGACTTCGGTATCGCCGAGATTAAGACCCAACTCTACTTGCGTTTCCGCTTCAGACGCGTTCGATAGCGTTACTTTGAAGTTCGCCGTATCCCCCTCATTGATGGTGCCAGCGTCTGAAATAGTCACGCTTGGACGGTCATCATCCGGATCAGGGCCCGGACCACTGCCGTCATCCACTATCGTTGCCGTACCGGTATCGCTGCCTTGCACTGCGCCAATGCCGGTTACTGTCACGCTGAAATCTTCAGGGCCTTCATAAACGGCGTCATCAATGGAAGCGATACGCACATCAAACTCGGTTTGCCCCGCTGGCACCGTTACTACGCCATCGTTTGGCACTGCAACCCAACCGGAGCCTGTGTTGTATTCTAAGGTGCCTAAGTCTCCAACTTCGGTATCACCTAAGTTCAGGCCTAGCTCGACTTGAACAGTGGACTCGGAGGCATTCGACAGCGTCACTTTGAAGTTCGCTGTCTCACCCTCATTAACCGTACCTGCATCACTCATCGTTACCGCTGGGCGATCATCATCAGGATTTGAGCCAGGTCCACTACCATCATCTAAAATAGTGGCAGTCCCAGTAACAGGTGTGCTTTGTTCTTCTGTCGTGCCAGAGAGCGTAAACGTTTCTGGGCCTTCAAATACAGAGTCGTCAATAGAGTCTATAGAGACCGTAAAGTCACTTTCACCCGGTGGGATCGAAATGGTAAAGGTTCCGCTTTCACCGACTGAAACTTCTTCTGTTGTACCATCAGAAAATGTTATGAGGACACGCTCATTGACGTAGTCACTCCCGTTCTCGTCAGCTGAGCCGCCTGTTGCGGTTCCATCAAGGAGAGAAAGAATGACATCAGTATTGTCTTCAGTTGTTTGACTTAGAGTAATATCGAATACAACTTGGTCACCTTCGTTGATAGTCGGACTAGATATTTCTTGAACTAAGATAGTCGGTGGTACAGGGCCATTAATTACTCTGAAAAGATCCAACAAAGATAGTGCTTGAGTTGTAGATAGTCCGATTCCATCAATACCGACGGTCTCAAAATTCGTACTAGCCAACAATTCAGCGCCAGTACGATCTATTGCACCAGTATTTTGGGGGCTAGAACCACTTTCCTCACCAGCAGCTGGCTCAAAATCCTCACCAAGAGCAGCCGGGTCTTCTCCACTAGCGATAGCCTCGATTAGCGCAGTGACATCATCAGTAACGTTAATTGAACTACCTTGCGGTGTTACCTGTTGTACAATTAATTCTGATGTATCAGAAACTTCCTCAATAATTAATTCACCAGGCTGAGGTAGCTGACCACTTTCAAGACTTCTCAGGTTCCCATCAAGCCCTATAACCACGACATTGCTCATCAATGAACTTAACGCTACTCGATCCATGCTCTTCATCCTTGTATTAGTTTAATTAAAGGCTTGTTACTGCACTAAACACGTCTATAGTTTAGACAAAATATGAATTTTTCGTTTTATTCCAAGAGGATTTAGTTTTTTGAGAGTAATAAGGAAAATAACCGAAGAATTTGCCTTCATTTAAACCAGTTTCCGCTATGCTCTTAAGATAAAAAGGTTTTCTACGAAAAAATCGACCACTTACCAAGCAAGCTTTGCCTCGTATGCTAGAGTTTAGAGAGTAAGATTGTTGTTTTTTATTGAATTAAACATTTAAACATCAACAAGTTGATAATACGCACTAAGAAAATTCATTGTTTGTAACTTCTCGTCTCAAATATGAAACAGAATAAGAGCGACATGATTTTAGGAGAACTAACGTGAGATGGAATCGAGTACATATAGCCTGCTGTTGCTTAATAGTGTCTTCACCAGTTTTCGGTCAAACTCTAGAGCAAGCGGTTGCACAGACGCTACAAAATAACCCCGATATTAAAAGTGCATTTAACGAGTTTATGAGCCAGAAGTACATAAATGAAGCTTCATCAGGTGCTTACCTCCCCTCTGTTGATCTAGATGCTGGAATTGGATATGAAGGATTAGACCCGTCAGATGAAGTTGGTCGAGGCGACACGGATTACACTCGAAAGGAAGCTTCAGTGACACTGACCCAACTAATATGGGATGGTAGCGCTACGTTAAATGATATTGATCGAACCGCAGCTGATGCTGAATCTGTTAGATTTCAACTCTTAGCAGATGCTTCAGATAAGGCACTTGAAGTGACTAAAGTGTACTTGGACGCTGTTAAAGCGTATGAAGTCCTAAAGCTTTCAGAAAACAACCTTGCTGTTCATAAAGATATTTACGATGATATTAAAAAACGAGTCAACTCGGGTATCGGCTCTACTGCTGACTTGACGCAGGTAGAAGCACGTTTGGCAAAAGCACACGGAAACTTAGCTGCTGCTCAAAATAACCTGTATGACTCTCACACGATGTTCACTCGTTTAGTCGGTCAAACACCACAAGGGTTAATCTTTCCGAGAGCGGACCAAAACTTTATCCCGTACACGGTTGATGAAGCGGTAGGCTTGGCATTTGAACTTCATCCCGTTATTCAAGTGGCGCTCGCAGACGTAGACTCGGCTAAGTTTCAATACAAACAGTCTAAAGGTGTTAATTACCCAACCATTTCCATTGAAGCTTCGCAAACATGGCGTGACGACGCTGATGGTTTAAAAGGTCGAAGTGATGAGACACTTGCCATGCTGCGTCTACGCTACAACCTATTCAATGGCGGCAGTGATGCAGCGAACTCAGAAAACTTCGCCTACCAGCTAAATAAAGCAAAAGACTTGCGTGAAGGTGCCTATCGCAATGTTGAAGAAGGGTTAAGGCTTTCTTGGAGTGCGCTTGATTTAACATTACAACAAAAAGAGTTTCTATCAGATCATGTAGACTCTGCTTCTGAGACCGTAATTGCTTACGAGAAGCAATATCGCATCGGTAAACGAACACTGCTTGATCTATTGAACACTGAAAACGAGCTCTTTGAGGCGCGTAAAGACTACTTAGATTCTAAATACGCAGAGCAGTACGCCAAATATCGAGTGATGAACGCAACTGGGCAACTGTTGAGTGCATTAAGGGTTGAAATGCCTAAAGAATGGCTAGAAGAAGTGGAGTATTAATTATGAAACACATAGCTTTTATTACACTCTCATTAATGCTCTCCGCATGCAGTTCATCAGATCGTGGTGATGAATATGATTACATAGATACCCCAATTGCCGATCAGTGGGCTGATCATATAGATGATGACTCTGACGGAGTCATTAACGAGCGAGATTTGTGCCCGGGTACACCTTTGGGTGCCGAAATAGACAACGACGGTTGTGGTTCGTACGTTGACTCCTCACAAGAAATGCAAATTCGAGTACTATTTGCGAACGATTCCGATGTGATCAACCCTATCTTTACGCAACAAATTCTTGAACTATCCGACTTTTTGAAAGAGTACCCGAACACGTCTATAGAGATTCAAGGTTATGCTAGTCGCACTGGTACTGCAGAACATAATCTTGACCTATCTAAGCGCCGCGCTGAAAACGTTAGAAAAGAGCTCATGAAGAATGGCATTAGTGGAGATAGAGTTACCATTGTCGGCTATGGAGACACAGTACTTGCGACACAAGGTACAGACCAAGTTAGTCACGCATTGAACCGTCGAGTAACCGCAACAGTGATTGGCCACAAGGGTGAAGTGAAGAAAGAATGGACCGTTTTCACAACACTTCCAAAAAGCTAGCACAACAATAAACAGACCGTAAAAATAAAAGGTCTAGCAAATTGCTAGACCTTTTTTGATTTTAAATTTGACTACAGTTTAGCGCTACTACATGTCTTTGTACTGAGCTTCTAAACTCGCAATTAAGCTTTGAGTCACATCATCAACACTTGCACCGTCAAAATGGATGTCCAATGTCGAGCTCCCTTTTGTAATACTCAGGTTTGCCTCAGATCCCCCGTCTGGTGCCACTTCTACATGATACTCTCCGACATCACCAGTATGATCACCTGATTGAAGATCATTAAGAAGCTCTCCAATTTCATCTTTAGATAAGTCGTCAAACAGATCTGAGAAGTCTAGAGCGTCTTCATTTTTATTGAAGTCAGTGACAGTATCAACATCGTTAGTGACTTCACTCCACTTAAAGATGTCGGCCCCTTCTGACCCTGTTAAAGTATCACTACCTAAACCACCAATCAGAATATCATCCCCTTCACCACCAACGAGTATGTCGTTGCCACCATGACCAAATAGTAAGTCATCACCAGCGCCGCCATATAAATTATCCGATTTATCTCCTTGGTGAGTTTGGTTGAATTCTTCCAAGTTATTTCTAACGTACTCATGTATATCTTCGCCGTCAACGGTAGACACATCCTGACCCGTTTGCTGCGCCACATGTGATTGAATCGCACTTAAGCCTTGTTCATTACCACCAAACTCAATTAAGTCACCTAACAAGATATCGTTACCTTCACCTCCTTGAATAGTGTCTGAACCTTGTTTGAGAGGTACATCTTGACCCAATATCGTTTCAGCAAGCTTAGTAACATCAATATCTGACTCTACCACACCATCAGTGTCATACTGCTTGAGTGTATGTTCATCAACGCCACTCCCAAGACCTATCGCTTCTATAGAGGACAATGCCGCTAGTACTTGATACATGTGTTGAGCTTGTGTCGAGCTATTCCCTTCATCGTAATAACGGATAGAGCCATAATATCTGTCGATATCGCCAAGGATTCTTCCTGTTAGCGGTGAATAAACCTTACCGTAACTATCTATAACGACATCACCTTTGTAGGTAACTGTTTGTCCGTATGAGTAATTGTTTTTACTCGCAATATCTTGCAGGGTAACAAGCTTGCCAGAATTATCGACGTCCAAAATCACTTTCGAGAATTCACTCGGTGCTACACCATAGAGGTATGTTGCTCTATTTGGTTGACCATCCGTAACAAAGTACGTGATATTTTGGCCATTAGGGTTAGGTTGACTGCTGAACCATTCAACGGCCGACTGTAAGCCCGCCTCATAGTTTGTGCCGCCAGAACCCTCATCATCAATTACACGATTCAACTCTTCTACAAACTCTTTTCTTGCTGTAAGAGAACTCAAGTCAACAGAAATCACCGCTGATGCACTTGAAGCAAATTCACTAAGGTGAATATTCACTGTCCCTGGCTTCTCTCCTTGATTTACCGCACTTAACAGCTCATCAAACACGTCTAGCACTTCTTGCTTCGCAGTTCCTACCCAGTTACCCATGCTCCCTGAAGTATCCAGAACAAATGCGATGTTGTAGTCCTGACCTGCAATGATCTCCAATCCTTGAACATCACCAACAATAATATCGTGATCGTCACTACCCGTTATCTGATCATTCCCATGTGATCCCGACTCCAACACATAGTCACGAGCTGTAAGCTCAACGGATTCAGTTGTTGAAGCTGCGTCATTATTTGATCCTTCAACAGACGTAGCAGTAACGCTTAGCGGGAACTCTAAGCTGCCTTCATAATCGAATGGCACTCTGATATCCAGGGAAAGCTTACCATCTGTACCAAGAGTGACAGGGTAATCTCCATTTGAATCTTGCTTAATTGCGAGCCCATCAACATACACGTCAACACCGTCTGGTAGATCTTGTACAAGAGCAGTCTGCGCTAAATCCTCACTTCCATCGACATCAACTAGATCAACATCCACATCGACCGAAATCCAGCGATCTTGAAGCACTTCATAAGTGCCATCAGGTTTCAAATCAACAATTTTGTCTGCAAAAACAACGCGTTCAATTTCATATAAATGATCACCTCGGTCATCACTACCTGTATGATCGTTTACCGAATCGATAGAACGACTATCTAATAAAATCCAATATGGAACTTTACCGCCATGATCGTCTTTGAAGGTCATTTTGTAGTCATCAAAGTTCCCTGTTAAGTAAACTGTATCTTTACCATCATGCAGAGTAAGACTGGTCGCGTCATCACCATAAAACGTATCATTGTTACCACCGCCAACAAATACGTCATCGCCACCGCCACCATAGAATACATCGTTGAAATCTGTCCCAACAAACAAGCTGTCGGTGTCACTTAAGTCAGTATTGACTCCCAACACAACACCAGCGTGTGTATTAATTTTAGGTACTGCATTATCCAACCCAAGGTTGGCTGCGACAGCCTCATTTTCGGTATTGGTATTATTTATTGCCGATGTAGCTAAGTGATGGTTTGGATCAATAGCATCTCGTTTAACTAAGTCGCCAACATTGATCGTGATCGTAGGTGCATCTGCGATAGCAACAACATTGATATCAAGTGTATTTGTTACGCCAGTATTTGTGGTATAGCTAATTAATGGAACGTCACCTGACCAATGCTCAGCAGGTTCAAATATGTAACTACCATCTCGGTTTACTAGTAACGTACCACTAGTCAAAGAAACACTTTCGCCTACCTCGTAATCAGCACCATCGATAGTAAGATGATCTACCATCAGAATATTGTCGCCGTCAGAGTCATTAAGCAATACATTCCCTTGTAGAGTATTGTCTTCTATGGTTTCGCCCAAATCACTTTCCGTTTCCGTCGGTAAGTTCTCATGTACTACAACATTGATCACCAAGTTAGATTCTGCTGAATCACCATTCGAGCTTTCTGTACTCGTTGCAGTCAAATTGATAGTGAAGTCATCATGGGAGCCCGCAGGTGGAGTCACAGTAAGTGCATCTAATGCCCAACTTGTCACGTCCAGTTCTTCATCAATAGTTGCGACAGTAATAGAACTATTTCCATCTGAAAGGATCGCACCTACAGGTAAGCCAGTTAGCGTGACTTTAAGTGATTCAGAGCCATCTGTATCATTTAAGCTTGCTTTAATTTCAGAGAGCGGTATCGCTGTATCTTGTAACCCTTCGTTCAGCTGGTATGTTTCGTAAAACGCAACACCATTAACTTCTTGTAGTTCAGACGTTCTGATATCAGTTGCTTCTAGTGCACTTTCATCACTAACTACGTAAAGACTACTATTGCTCAGGTTGACAGGCGCTTGTCCATTAATGGATACATCCACATTAAAGTTACCCGGACCACTTTGGTTATGGTGATAAATTTCAATTGGATAAAAGCCAGATACCGAAGGGGTAAAGCTAGCTCCCTTAATATCACCACTGTCGCTCCCCCAACGAGCTTGATCAAGTAACGTACCACCCAACTTGATTGCAAGGCTATCATCGGCTTGACCAACAAAGTCGTAACTCGAGCCAGCTTCGAGATAAACAAGAGATGTGACTAGAACGGCCTCATTTGCCAAGGTTGCATGAGTCCCTAAATCTTCCACATTTGCCCAACTCAATCGAGTACCATCGGCTTCATTAAGAGCGTTGATCGCTGAGATTAGAGTCTCTCCATTGACCCCCATACCATCACTAGAACCAACTTGAACATTACTCCATGTCGTAACGTTAAACTCTTGTTGAGGCAATGAGTTTAATGGCGTCACTGCGATTAAGTTCGGTTTATCAGCGATAGGGTTTACGTCTATTGTCAGTGTTGACTCTTGACCGGTACTCTGTCCATCTGTTGGTTTAAAGCCAATTTGAGCGTAACTAGACTCCTGGTCTCCGACTTGATTTCCGCCGAAGCTGTCACTGCCAGACTCATTTAATTCAGGTACAAAACGAACACTGTTTTCATCAAAGAGCGGCTTATCAAGCACTTGATCGATTTGGACAGACTGCCAATCGCCTTGCGAATCTCTGTACTCTAATGATCCATCGCCAGGAAGCGTTGTAATTTGGACGGAGAGATCTGATACATCAGAGTCCACATCGCTAATACCGAATGATGACCAATCAAGCATCACTTGAGAATCTTCATTCATCTCAACCACTGAAGGCGAAGATTCAGGAGCATCATTCACATTTACCAGAGATACATTTACCTCGGCAGTATCAATCCCGCCAGTTCCATCGATAACCTCAACCTGAAGCGTATAATCGCCCAAGTCAACATCATCGATTGTCTTGTTCAATGAAATCTCTCCGCTTGTCGGGTCGATATCAAAAATACCATTAGTGCTCGAGCCATCTGCAAAGCGGTATACAAGCACGTCATTATCGTGATCTTCAGCAACGACCGTGCCGATAACGGCCCCACTCACCGTGTTTTCGTTAACTGACCCGAAGTCGTAAACATCATCATTTGGTTTGTCACCAGCACTATCGCCGCCAGAAATAAACTCTGGAGCGTGCTGAGCATCTATAATAGAGACTGTTGCTTCATTCGAGTCACTTGCAAGCGTCGAATCTGCACCAACCGTATCAATTAGAGTCACGGTTAGGTTTTCAAGATCTTCGTAAATACCATCATCGAGAGTTTTTATATCAATCGGCGCCGACGTTTTACCCGCTGGAATCGTGACTGTGTACGTACTTGGAGCAATATAATCTTTGTCATCAACATTCCCTCCGATTGTGAATGTTACCAGTACATCTTCATCTGCTTTTTGGTCAATGTTGACGATAAATTTTGCATCACTACCTTCATCAACTGAGGATTGATCTGAGCTAATAGTCACTTTCGGTGCACTTTGGGCATCAACGATCACAACACTTGCGCTGTTATTTGAAGCAATGCTCGCATCAGCGCCATCAACCTCTTTAATGGTTACTGTGAAAGATTCTGCGCCCTCATAAATACCATCGGTGACCGTCAGTAAGTCAAGAGCAGCTGAAGATTGACCCGCAGGAACTTCAACACTCAGAACGCCAACAAAATCTTTTCCATCTTGGGCCACGCCGCTATATTCGAAATGAACCGTAACACTCTCATCTGCAACTTTATCAAGTGTCAGCGTAAAGCCTGCCGTTTCACCTTCATTTACGCTATTTTGATCGGCACTAATACTAACTAAAGGTGCAGGATCAGAATCCACAATATTTGCGTTACCAGTTGCAATACCATTACTGGTGACACTACCGATTTCCGTAACCGTAAGACCAAAGCTCTCATCACCTTCATGGACATTATCTAGTTTGGTCGGGACTGCGACTTTAAATTCAGCGACACCTGGAGGTATAGTAACGTCTCCATTAGGCGCTATATCTAATGTTTGAGTTTGACCATGAGTATCCACATAGGTCACTACCATAGTGCCTAGATCAACATCTTCCGCAGTATAGCTATCATTTGTTGTTGACTTCAGATTGACGACAACGGCCTCTTGAACAGGGTTAGAGAGTAAAACGGTAAATATTGCGTCAGTTCCTTCAATTACATCGCCCGCATCTATTACGCTAAGTTCTGTACTATCATTATCAAGAACTGTTGCCGTCCCCGTTTCACCTCCGAGCTCAAGAACGACCGTTTCGCTGCTTTCCACAACCAAGTCATCAATAGTCGGAATCGATATTTCGAAGCTACTTATACCTGCTGGAACAATCAAGTAACCACCTAAGAAAACAACACCATTTGTGTAGGTTGCATTCGATAGATTTATGTCATTCTTATCAACTGAAGAACCTTGAGCAAGCATATCAACTTGGTACTTAACAGCAGTGCTGGTGACTTCATCTAAAACAACCGAGAACGTGATATTGTCACCCTCGGTCACACTATCACCGACCACAGACAGACTTGGCCCGTTTTCCGCAACATTACCATCTAACATTTCGTTAACGATATTGACTGTAGATGGATCGCTAACGCCATTTTCAGAGTCGACTGCAACATATCCAAAGCTGTCTTCGGCAGGAACACCTTCTACATAACGTAACTCCCAGTTACCTTCATTTTTCGTAGAAAAATCTAACTGAGTAATGACCGAACCTTCAGGAAGAGCTAGATCTTTCCCATAACCAACGCTTGTTTCTTGGAATAGCATGAAGTTGCCTTCAGGCTTCAAAAACTCGAACGTTTGAGTCTGTTGGACATTATTTGAATCTAAGTATGTAACCGTAATAAGTGCTGCGTTGTCATCACCGTAATCAAACAATCCACCTAATCCATCTAAGCCAAGGTTTACGCTGCCCACAGGGTTATTAGACAAATCGATCGTAATCGTTTCACCTTTCTCAATACCCTGCCCATCATTGTCAGCGATACCATTGCCGATGTGTGACACCTGGCGGTTGTACTGCGCAAGCTCACCGCTATCAGAAGAAATGGTGATAGAAGCTCCATTGGCTAAATGCTCAGTACGGGAATGTGATGAACCACCATCCTCACTTAATCCCCAGTTATTGAAATCTGTTGTAGATTCCGAGCCATTAGGCGTATTTGGACGATCTTTGATACCTAATAAGAAGCCAACATTATCAGCTTCATAGTAAAGGCTGTCTTTGTCATAAAGCGTATCGCTTACTTCTTTAATTTCGTGCAACTCACCATCACTATCTTTAAAGAACAACGTACCTGAGGTTGGCAGTTCAGTAATTCGGACATGTAGATCGTTGCCTTTTAAGTCGTCTTCAACATCCGCGATATGATCTTGAGAGTCGCCATCACCTAAAGGTTTCGTATCAGTATCAAATACAACTTGCGTCACAGGCTTGTCAGTCACATGCGTAAAGTCCTCACTGTCAGGCTTGTCATTGACTGGCGTCACATCGACGTTCACCGTGGTGGACTCACTGACGCCACCGGACGTAACGATGTAGGTAAAGCTGTCTGTACCGTGGAAGTTGTCGTTTGGCGTGTAAGTGACGCTGCCATCCGGGTTGACCGAGACCGTGCCGTTCGCTGGACCGTGATTGCTATCGAGCGACACCACTTTGTCGTCGCCTTCGAACGTGTCGTTACCTAAAACCTTGATGATGGTTGGTGTGTCTTCCACAACCGTCGCGCGGTCAGATTCAATATCTGCCACAGGCGCCACTGTGAAGTTCACCGTTTGGCTAACGCTTTCACCGCTTGGATCGGTGGCGGTAAAGGTTAGGGTTTCTGAGCCATTCCAGTCTGCGGTTGGAGTGAACGTAGCAATGCC
>NZ_JAWPOP010000049.1:0-7582 GCF_033344345.1 Vibrio sp. 1978 | reverse complement strand
ACATGTTGAAAGTTGATTATCAGGCGCCAGTATTTTTAGCGTAAACCGTCGTCAATAGCTCGTGGGTGAATAGTTACTCATGCGATGGGTTAGACACCATCTGTCTCAGCGACCTTTGCCGTGAGAACGAGGCGTACTTTAACGGATAATAATTTTAGGTCAACAAAAAATATTCTATTTATCAACTGACTGGAGATAAATCCACCTATTTGTATAAATTAATACCAGAAATGTCGATTCCTATCCCCTTTTTGTACTAGCAATTCGTTGCCTGAAAACATATCGTAAACGCATACTTCTGCTAGTTTATAAATCAGACATTTACAATAAGTAAAATATTCTTTATTCGCTAACTTTTAACCTCAATAAATACAACTCATTTTATATCAACCTATTGCAAACAAATGGGCTCATTTCTTTTAACTAAACTCATACTATTTCTCCTACTCTCCATTAATAATCAACTTTTTTTACTACTATGCCAAAGTCTGTGCTTTCTATAGTTTGAATTGTTAAACAACGAATGCAATTGAACAGATAGGGGCGAGTAAATGACTAAAATATTTTTTACTCTTCGTAGATTCGTGATAACGCTAACGGTTATGAGCCTATCGATCCCTTTCTATGTCCGTGCGAACACCTTGACCATGGGGTTAGCAGGTCAAATTAAAGATCGTTGTGAGATTACTTTTTTATCAGGCAATGTGATGACCTTTTCTGAGCAGAAGACGCAATCATTGCCCTTCTCACTATATTGCAATCGCCCTTTGGGGATCACCATCAATTCTCAATATGGTGGCCTTAAATATGAACATCAGGGCGTTGAATTAATTGAAAATTACGAATTATCGTTGCAAGTCGATGAGCTTCGATTAAATGAAAGTCGACTTAGTAGACAATTGCTTTCGCCCGCAATGATAGACAGCTCTGGTGTTATTCCTTTTACTCAACGAGGAGTACTTAGGGTAACGCTCGAAAATAACTTGCTTTATGCGGGTTATTATCATGACGTTATTGAAATTGAAGTATACCCTTCAATTCATAGCGTAACAAAGTAGGAACTCTGCAAATAACTGCAGAGCAATATACGCTCAGCCGTAATTGAGCCAACAATCAAAAGTGAAAGGAATTTCTTATGAAAAAGCTAACACTCTGTGCAGCTGCTGTAACCGCTATTTTTGGTGCTAACGCTTACGCCGCTCCAGGTGACGTTCAGTTAGTTGGTTATGTATCACCTGTTTGTGAAGTGACTGGCCTTGCCACACAGTTAATTGACTTTGGTAACGTCTCAACAATTCAAAGCGTTAGTGTAGGTGGTCTGGAATTGAAATGTAATGATGCAGATGGTGCGACCGTTACCATGACCAGTGCGGAAGGTGGTTTGGAGTCGGATGATAATGAAGACTTTGCTCTAAAATATGACGCAACATTTAACCCTGCTGGCGGTTTAGCATCCTTTACATTGAACGCACCGGGTGGCCCTGGTCTAAACGATGTTTCAGCTTCTCAATCTTATGGTGGTTCAGGCAATTTGGCTACTGGTGTAGGTGCATCAATTGACATTGTTACTACCGAGACATCTCCTTGGGCTGGTGGCTACTCTGACACATTAACTGTGAATATCACCTCAAACTAAACGTACAGAATGAGGGGGCGTATTTCGCCTCCTCCTTTATTGTCATGTAAGATTTTTTTGATGGAGCTCACTGCTATGATTCGTTGGTTCACATTTTTCTTTTTGTCGTTTACGTGTATGTTCGCACATGCTTTTAAAGTAGAACCGATGTCTGCCGAGATGGCACCATTAGGGAAACGTGCTCAAATGACGATGCGGGTGGAGAATACCTCTACTGTGCCATTGACGGTAGAACTACAACCCTATTTCATGACCATGGATGAATATGGTAACGAGACCATTGTGCCTGCGGATGAAGAATTATTGGTCATACCCGTCACTGCCATTATAGAACCAGGCCGGGCACAATCAGTTATGATTCGTTACTTAGGCGATCCATCCATCACTGAATCTAAAGCGTATCGGGTTGCGGTTAAACAAGTTAAAGTGGAACGAGCCAGCAGCAATCAAGGCCAAGTGAGTTTACTTCTTCGATTCAACACGCTCATCAATGTTCGTCCGCAAAACACCTCGCCCCAGTTTTCCGTCACAAGTATAAAACAAAACGACAAAGACAATTGGGTTCTAGATGTGCTGAATAGCGGCAACAGTTACGGACGATTAACCAACACGACGTGGAAAGTATCCGATGGCACTCAATCTACTTATTTAAAAGGAAATGAAATTTCACAACGTATCTCAGGGACGTTAGTATTGCCCCACTCCAAACGTTCTTTTGAAATGTTGCCACTCGAGAACTTCAACATTCGTACACTATCAATTGATATTGAACAGGAGGAGTAACGATGCAATGGCGTTTATTAGCCGGAGTGATAGTGTGCTTTATATATACTCAAGCGTTTGGAATTACACTCTCCCCCACGGTCATTGAGCTAAATACGGATCATCAACTAACTTCGCAGTTGGTAGTTTCCAACAACTCAACCAAAACGCTCGCACTTGAAGCCAACGTTCGACGTTTGACATTTGCGCCTAATGGTACGTTTGAAACGTCTACGTCTAGCTCACCAAATGAAGACATTTTGGTGTTTCCGCCCGCAGCAATGCTCGCGCCCGGAAAGCGTCAAACATTTAGAATACAATGGCTAAGTAAAGTGCCTCTCGAAATGTCGCAAAGTTACTTTATCCGCTTTAGCACCGCCGATATAAATCGAAGCAGTACTCAAGTTGAAAAGGTGAATGGTTTGTCTACTGGGATTAATCTACAGATCCACTACAATGCACTGTTACACGTTCACTCGTCTTCTCTTCAACCGGACATAAAGTTACATATTGGTGAACATGGTAGTTTAACGCTCACTAACACCGGGAATCGATTTACCTTCACTTCATTACTCAGGTTCGACAACCTTCCTGATGATATTAATCAGACCGTGCATAAGGCGCTGGGTGAGCAGTTTGTTCCGCCTCATTCTACTATTACTGTACATTCTTCTTCGATTCAATTACCCGTTGGCATATATCATGGTTATGAAAACTGACATTTTTAAGATCATGCGCACGTTGGTTACGCCCACTTTCATGTGCTGCTTGGTTCTATTCATAATAAATTCTGCTGCCCACAGCCAAGAAATGGTGCTTAATCCAACTGGCCGAGATATTAAACTCACCTCTTTACTAAGGGTCAGTGATACTATATTAGGTGAAGCAGACATCACCATTACGGCAGACAACCAAATTTTATTACCCAAAGAGGACACCCTGTCTCTCCTAACGTCAGTTGTGACACAAGAGGTAATAAATGCGCTTAAAGAATCCAGTGGTGATGACATATTGTCTCAACAGCACTTCGCACAAACAGGGGTAAGTTTAACCTTTGATTTTGCTTCATTAGAATGTGTCTTGACAATCCCACCACAGTCCAGCCTGACACAGAATTTATCTATGAGCGAAGCGGGAAATTTATATAATTATGCGAAGCCAAGCCTTTTGAGTGGCTATGTGAATGTGTCGCTTTCCGCCAATGAAAGTCAATTTGTCGACGAAGACTCTGCTCGAGAAAGCCTATATCGCAGTCGATTCGACTCAGCATTCAATCTAAGCATGCTTAATTTTGAATATGAATCCTTTATAGAAAATGGTTCTCTAACCGGTTCAAGCTACATTAGAGAAGGCACACGCCTTAATATCGATTACCCCCAACAAGGTACTCGAGTAGTAATAGGCGATATGTACAACAGTGGTCAAGCTTTTCAAGATGGAACAGACATTTTGGGAGTTGGCGTGACGCGTGACTTCACTCTTATACCCACCAAAAATGTACGCCCTCGTGCAAGTCAATCATTCACACTCCAGCGCACGTCTAATGTCGATGTGTATATCGATGGCATCCCTGTACAAAGATTAACCCTTGGTGCGGGCAGTTATAATCTCAGTGATATTCCACTAGCACAAGGAAACAATGATATTGAGCTCGTTATTACTGATCGTTCAGGAAATGAAGAACGCATTGAATTTTCGATTGCGACCGGTAATGATTTATTAAACAGTGGCGAATTCGAATACAGTATCATGTATGGCGTTCCATCAGAAATCCAAAATAAACAATTAGAATACCTCACGGATGAACGTATTTTTCACGGTTATCTCGATGTTGGTGTCTCACCTTGGTTAACCTTAGGAGTTAATTCTCAAGTGCGTGAAAACCTATACCAATATGGTGCTAGCGCACTTTTCGCTTCTAAACTAGGCATTACTGAATTAAACGCTTCACACAGTGATCATCCGATTTATGGTCGCGGTGACGCTTATAAAGTAGCATTCGATGCCGAATTTTCTAAATCAAACTCACTAGAGCCACAGTTAAGCCTCAGTTATGAATATTTAAGCAATAGCTTCAGTGGAATATCGGCATATGAAGCATCAAGCAGTGATATTAATTTAACGACTCATTATGCTAGTGCTTTTGGATCCATCTATCTTTCACGTTCATTACGCGCGGCTGTTACTCTAAATTATCGAGCTGGCGTTGATAAAAAAAACGACTATTGGATTGTAAGCCCCAGCCTATCTGCAAGATTATTCGATACACCCGCCACGTGGAGCGCTCGTGTTAATTATAAGAATAACGAGAGGGGGAGCGATGACATTAGCACGACTCTCACCTTAAGTTGGCCACTCAGCAAACAAACACGTGTCGTTGGTCGTTATTCAACAGAACTCAATGAAAGTGCCTTAGATTATAGTTATCAAAATAATATTGGAAGCACTGGCGGCGTTTCTGCATTTGCCAGTGCCATTAATAACAAAGAGACTGACGCGGATGTTAATCTTGGGGTTAACTATACGGCAAACCGCTATGAATTAAGCGCGAGTCACACCTCTCGCCTTGAGAGCATCAGTGATAATACGAGAAATCATAGCACCGATCTTAAGCTTAGTAGTGCGGTGGCATTTGCAGGGTCATCAGTGACAATAGGAAGACCCGTTAGAGAAGCGTTTGCCATCATTAATAAACATGAAAGCCTTGCAGAGAACGACATTGCCATCGACCCTACCCGAGACGGTAAGCAAGCACGCGTCTATCTCTATGAAGACTCTTCTGCGTTGGTTCCTGACCTTGTGGCCTATAGCAGCCAAGTGATCGGATACGACGTGGAAAACTTACCACCCGGTTACGATCTCGGAGAAGGCGCTTTTTGGGTTAAACCTGGCTATAAAAAAGGATTCCAACTGCAAATTGGTTCTGATGCGGTATTAACCGTCATTGGTAAACTGTTCGATCGTCAAAGTAACAGCCCTATTTCACTTGTTGCGGGCTTTGCGCAGTACCTTGGTAAAACACAGCAACAACCAATTGAATTCTTTACAAACCGTAGTGGTGTTTTTGCGATTTCTGGATTAAAACCGGGGCAATACAAACTCGTTCTTGACACTAAAGAACAAGAGTCAGTAGTTATTAATCTTAGTGAACGAAGTGACACCTTGATCAGATTAGGAGAGTTATATGTCGATTAAACAACTAAAGCGGAGCGCGTTGTTCTTGCTACCATTGGCTAATATACCTTCTGTTTGGGCTTGTGAAGCTAACTCTCTGTCTATCCAACCAGTATCAACACAAGCAAAATACGATGTCTTCAATAACAGCAGTTTTGCAACAACCAATACCTATCGTGTGAGTGCAAATATTATTGGTGAGGGCTGCAAACTGAACTTAGTTTTACAGCTTGACGATACAAGTAAATCATTGAAAAGTAGCCGTCAAGATTCGCTCTTTTTCGAGTGGAGTGGGCAATCAGGTAACACAATAGCTAATCAATGGCGCTTTACTTTGACCGAGAACCAACCTGCTGCAACCGTACAAATGCGCTTTCCCGCTAAACAATGGTTAACGTCAGGGATCTATCGAGGCGTATTAGAAGTTGCTACGTCATATGCACAAATAGACGGCAAAATAGAAATAAGTCCTACTTTGCTTCCTGTCACTGTGGATGTACCACCAGCAGCGAAAATTCATTTTTACGGATTATCACAACCACATTATGACCTTGACTTAGGAACGTTACACTCAAACAAAGTAATCAATTCATCGCCTAACCTATGGGTTCAAAGTAACTCTGCCTATGCGGTTGTTTTGGAGTCATCAAATCATGGTGCATTACGCCACGAATCACATGAACCCAAGTGGGATATTCCCTATCAAATTATCTTCGACAACGACTACGTCAATCTTACACAATTTAGTGTACGTATCCCACGTCACGCTGCTACGACTGGTCAACCTATTCCTCTGATCTTTGTTATTGGTAACGCAGAAGAAAAACCTGGAGGTCAATACGAAGACACATTGCAGATATCAATCGAACCTAATTTATCCCAACAGCCATAAAGCGATACATATATCAAAATATGAATACCACATTGGCAAACTTCCGCGTTGTTACCTAGAATTGACTAATCTATAAGTGAGCACAATAAAAAACGGAAATTATAACTATGAGTTATGTAGAACAAGAACATAATTGTAATCGGGCTATAAAGCATATACTTTTGATAGGCGATGACGGGATTAGCAACCAATTTATAATACAAGAAATAAACAAAAGTGGCTATTTTTCTTTTGAAAGAAAATGCTTACAAGAAATTAATAAATCTACTAAGACCATCAGCTCTGATCTCGTTCTTATTAGTTATCTAACCTTAGAAAAGGTTATCGATATCCAAGTAACGTTATCACAGGTATTATCCAATAAATGGATAATTTATGATTTTCCTAAAGAAATTGGAGAAATGATAGTAGCAGAAACACAATTAATGTATCTCATAGATTTGAAAGGGATTATCTACCAGGATGCACCTATAGAGCACTTTACGCGTTGTTTAAAAAGCGTAATTGATGGTGATCTGTGGCTGCCAAGAAAAGTAATGACAGAGATGATAACCGACATTCGTCCTTATGCACTACAGCTGCAAGCGAAACAGACTCATTTAACCAAGAGAGAGATTCAAATATTTAAACTTGTCATCAAAGGCGCATCCAATCGTGAGATATCTGAAGATTTATTTATCGCTGAATGTACCGTTAAAACACATGTTTACAACATATATAAAAAATTAAAAGTAAATAACCGTAAGGAAGCCATTCAAAAGGCAAGCTTTATTTATGATAAAATTTTATTTACCCAGTATCATCACTAACCTTTTCATTGCTTGCAAACTAAATTCACGGTGAAAACATCTAATTCATCTATCAGTTCTTTGATAGTAACTATTCACCCGCGAGCTGGCTTTGTTGCTTAAATCGATGGAACTAAATCAAGAAGCTACGATCTGATCGGCTACACCCATTAATCATCGTAGCCTCATGCCTAAACCTCGTTACAAAACAACTAACTGGACGCAGTACAACAAAGCCTTAATAAACCGTGGTTCTCTGACCTTTTGGATTGATGAGGAAGCGATAGCCGAGTGGAAGCAAAACAAACAAGGCAAGCGCGGCAGACCTCG
>NZ_JAWPOP010000497.1:0-682 GCF_033344345.1 Vibrio sp. 1978 | reverse complement strand
GAAAAACCAAGGTATGTCAACCAAAGAGGCGCTGGAGAAAGTAGAGCAGTGGCTCGAAACGATAGGCTTACCAACCTCAGGGCAGAAGTTTCCTAACCAGTTGTCGGGCGGTCAGCAACAACGTGTGGCGTTAGCGCGAGCGCTTGCTTTATCTCCGGGACTGCTTCTTCTTGATGAACCTTTATCTGCGTTGGATGCGAAAGTACGTGTTCACTTACGTGATGAAATTTGTAAGCTGCAACGAAAGCTGGGCATCACTACCATTATGGTTACGCACGATCAGGATGAAGCGCTTTCGATGGCAGATCGAATTGTGGTGATGAACCATGGCGTAATTGAGCAAGTCGGCACGCCTCAAGAAATCTACCAACAACCGGCAACGCGCTTTGTGGCCGAGTTTGTCGGCAGCATGAATTTTATCGAGACATCTGTTGTGACCGAATCTCAGGTGCGTATTGCTGAGACTCTACTGCCAGCACCAAGTTTAACCAATCGTAAGGTTCAACGTGGTGACCGCTTTGATTTGGCGGTACGTCCCGAAAACATCAAGTTTGTCGAAAACTACCGCAACTCGCTGCCTGTACGCATTACCGCTACCGAGTTTCTGGGCGCATTTTTCCGCGTGGATTGTGAGCTACAAAACGACAGCCAAGCGAAACCAATCGTTGTTGATGTGCCAGTC
>NZ_JAWPOP010000496.1:0-683 GCF_033344345.1 Vibrio sp. 1978 | reverse complement strand
ACTGCCATGCTTGTGGGCTTGAAATCGCGCATTCAAACTTTTGCGTTGCAAAGGCAGATCAACAACTACCCGAAAGAGCCTCTCAGTGCAATTATGCCCGGTGTCGCGCTACACGAATTGTGGGGCATGATGTCTGTCGCAGAACAGGCCTTGATGGCGGTTTCTGGTTTTGTGGTTATCGCGGGTTTACTCGGCATGTTAAGCAGCCTACTGACCAGCTTACAAGAACGACGTCGAGAAATGGCCATTTTACGCGCTATGGGAGCACGCCCGCGCCACGTTTTTTCTCTGCTCATTAGTGAAGCGAGTTTACTCACAGCAGCAGGTATCGTCACTGGCGTTTTGGGACTGTATGCGATACTCGCCCTACTTCAGCCCCTAATTCAACAACACTACGGTATAAATCTCACGTTAAGCACGCTTTCTGCGTACGAATGGATGCTGCTTAGCTTTGTACAATGCGCCGGTATTGTGATTGGTTTTATTCCAGCATTCCGCGCCTACAGACAGTCACTCAGTGACGGAATGACCATAAGGATCTAACGATGTGGAAAAAAGTTTTAGCCAGTTGCTTACTCGCGATTGCATTTACGACGCCGGTCATGGCGAGTGATGATCCATTAACGCTCGACTGGATCGATCTGGTTCCTGAAGCGGAACGAAAGCTGTTCGACAGCGTGGGG
>NZ_JAWPOP010000495.1:0-684 GCF_033344345.1 Vibrio sp. 1978 | reverse complement strand
AGCACTTTTTGCAAGCATCTAAAACTATGGTTATCCGTTGTCTAGCCTTTAAAGAGCAAGAGGTATCAACTCGACGCCAAGCACACCACTTATCCCCATCACCACCAGCAACGAGACTTTAAATACCGACTTCGACCACGCGACGTAATTGCTGTCGTCAATGCTGCGAAAGGTTACTTTCGTCCACATAAAGCAAACGACAGCCGCAACCGCTAAGTATTCATAGCCGGCTTCACCAAGTAAAAATAATCCCAACGATACTGCGCCAAAGGCCACCACATACGCTTTCATGTGTCGGTGCGCTTTATGAATACCCTCTTTAACGGGTAAAACCGGAATCCCCGCTTCTCGATAGTCTTGCATACGGAACATCGCAATCGCGTAGGAGTGTGGCATTTGCCATAAACAAAACATGGTAAACAGCAGAATTGCTTCTAGGCTGATGAAGTTGGTCACCGCCAAGTAGCCCACTAATGGTGGCACGGCGCCAGAGATGCTGCCGACAAGAGTGCCGTATACTGAGTTGCGTTTGTACCACATAGTGTAGAAGAACACGTAGTAGACGTAACCGAGCAGCACCACGACCGCCGAAAGCGGATTAACTAATTGGAACAGCAGCGCCGTTCCCACCAGTAACATCGCCAAAGCATAGACAAAGGCGACATCGAAATTGATGTCCTCCTT
>NZ_JAWPOP010000494.1:0-684 GCF_033344345.1 Vibrio sp. 1978 | reverse complement strand
CCACTGGTGATACTCTTCATCGGTAATCGCCAAACCTTCCGGAATTTGCGATTACCACTGGTGATACTCTTCATCGGTAATCGCCAAACCTTCCGGAATTTGCGCTTCTTGCGATGTGCCAACGGTCAGCATGGATTTGAAGTTTTGCTTATTCTGAATTCGGTTTACGAACACACGTACGAGCATTCGGTCGTACAGTGCGTCTAGGCCGCTGTCTTCATCTGGTAATTCGTTGGAAGCAGAAACCAACAAACGCATTGGAACACGTTCAATGTCACTGCCATTTTTGAATGTTTTTTCGTTCACGACGGTCAACAGAGTGTTCAGAATCGCAGGGCCCGCTTTCCAAATCTCATCAAGGAAAACGACTTGTGCAGTAGGTAGGTAACCTTTGGTGAGTCGGACATAACGGCCGTTGTCCTTCAACTCTTGAATACTCAAAGGACCAAACACTTCTTCTGGTGTCGAGAATCGAGTCATCAAGTATTCAAAGTAACTGCTGTTATCAAAAGCTTGGATAAGACGCTTTGCAATAAGACTCTTTGCAATACCTGGAGGACCTAAAAGAAAGACGCTCTCCCCAGCCAAAGCGGCAAGGAGACAGAGTTTGATGGTGTGTTCGCGTTCATAAACGCCATCAGTTAACGCTTTTGCAAGCTTGTTAATACGCTCGGAAAGTAGTGC
>NZ_JAWPOP010000493.1:0-685 GCF_033344345.1 Vibrio sp. 1978 | reverse complement strand
TTCTGATAGCTGTCGTTCAGCCTTGGCTCATAGCGATTCGCTTTACTGACCGCGCTACGCAGATTGTCGGGAACCAAGAGATGGGGGACGCCACCGAAGTGCTCGAACGCATTGGCATGCGCCTCTAGCCAGTAAGACTTTCCTTGGCTGGGGAAGGCTTCCACATAGGTGTAGTTGGACGCGCCTAAGGTCGCGACGAACACTTCCGCTTCACGCACTTCTCCTGTGTCAGGGTTGACCACCTGAAGCCTCGGCCCACAGTAGTCGATAAACAGCTTATCACCCGCAACATGAAGCTGGCGCATGCTGCGCTTTTGGGTTTTGAACCAGCGAGTGAAGTGCTCACAGAACTGAGTGTAAGCGTAAGCTTGCTCTTGATATTGCTCATGATATTCCTGCCAGAGCAGCATCTTCGTCATGCCTTTACGTCTGAGTTCGACTGCGTATTGAGTGAAGTCTGGCATGACTTTATCGCGACTGGCTTTCTTGCCGTGATACAGAGCTTGAGTGATATCAGCATCGCTACAACTTTCAGGCAGAGGCCAACCAAGTTGGCTTTGTTTAAAACGAGTAAGGAGTTCCGATATGGTTGACGGGCCGAGTTTAAGGCAAGAAGCGATGCTGCGATTTGAGAGACCGCAGTCGTACTTAAGGCGCAATACCTCTTTGATTTTGTTCATTGGAG
>NZ_JAWPOP010000492.1:0-685 GCF_033344345.1 Vibrio sp. 1978 | reverse complement strand
ATGTCGTAACGGAGCGATAGACGGTAAGCTCTCTTTCAATACTTGGAAGTTTGGTGTGTAAGGCGACATAAACGCTTCAAACAACACAACGTTGTTTTCCTCAGCACAGGCAAACATCTGTTGTGCCAATGCGTAGTTCGAAGCCATTGGCTTTTCACAAATGACGTGTTTGCCCGCTTTTAACATTTGAATGGCTTGAGGAGCATGAAGCGAATTTGGACTGGCGATGTACACCGCATCAATGTCTGCATCCTGACCTAATGTTTCTAGGCTGTCGTAATAAGTATCTGCATCGTAAGGCGTGCCAAACAAACGCGCTTTTTCTATATCTCTCGAATACACAGCTTTAAGGCAAAACTGCTTGGTTTGGATTGCCGCTTCAACAAATTGTTGCGAAATCCAGTTAGTCCCGATAACAGCGAGTTTAAACATGTCACTTCCTTTATATTCGTTCTAAAAAGCCGTAATGAATTCGGCTTATCAGTGCGATTTAAGCAAGCTTTAGTTCATTAAACAACTCAAATAACTGGTTAGATTTATACGGCTTTGGCAAATACGCATCCATACCCGCAGCAAAACAATTGTGAATGTCCTCTTCCAACACCCTCGCGGTCAAAGCAATGATGGTTGTTTTCTTGCAGCCCACTTTCTTTTCCCAACGGCGAATCTCTTTTGTCGCGGTTAG
>NZ_JAWPOP010000491.1:0-686 GCF_033344345.1 Vibrio sp. 1978 | reverse complement strand
CAACGGTTTCTAGACCCTTCACATCTTCAATTTTTAGGATGTGGAAACCAACGCCACTACGGAAAGGACCAATAATGCTGCCTTTGTTTTGCATCTTGATTTGATCAGCAAAGATGGTTGGCATTTCTTCTTTACGCATCCAACCCCAATCACCGCCTTGGAGAGCTTTCGGACCTTTAGAGTAGGTGTAAGCCATTTCGGTGAAGTCTGCGCCGTCATTGAGTTTTTTAACCAGGGCTTTCGCTTGTGCTTCTACTTCTGATTTATCTTGACCGTCGGTGAAACGCAGTTGGATATGACCGATTTTGTATTGCACGGTTGCGTTGGTTTCTTTCGCTAGCTGGTCTGCAAGGCTATCAACTTCTGCTGGAAGGATATTGATTCGGCGACGAACTAGCGCATTACGAGCTTCTGACGCTGCAATTTCTTTACGGATTTGCTCGCGGAACTCTGGGTAGCTTAGGCCTTCTGCTTGCACGGATGCTGCCAGTTCTTCCACGCTTTGGTTATTGTTGCGTGCGATTTCTGCGATGGCTTGGTTTAGACGGTTATCGTCGATGCGTACACCAATACGGTCAGCTTCTTGGCCTTGCAGCGTATCGATGATCAGTTTTTCTACCACTTGCTCTTTGAGCACGCTTGCCGAAGGCAGACTTTTTCCGCTTTGACGAGCATTGGCTTGTAGG
>NZ_JAWPOP010000490.1:0-686 GCF_033344345.1 Vibrio sp. 1978 | reverse complement strand
ACCTTTCTTCATTTTGGCCTCAAGTTTTATGTCAACAGGTGGCGTTGCAAATCGGATCATCCGATTTGCGATTGCCATCGTCGGTTGGTTCCGTGGTGGTCTCGCCATGGCTTCCGTTGTGGCATGTATGATGTTTGCAGCACTGTCTGGCTCTTCACCAGCAACCGTGGTCGCTATCGGTAGTATCGTCATAGCGGGGATGATCAAAAACGGTTACTCGAAAGAGTTTGCTGCGGGTGTTATCTGTAACGCAGGTACTTTGGGGATCTTGATTCCGCCATCGATCGTGATGGTGGTGTATGCTGCTGCGACCGATGTGTCAGTGGGGCGTATGTTCCTTGGAGGTGTGATCCCAGGTTTGCTGGCTGGCGTGATGTTGATGATCGCTATCTACATTGCGGCGAGGATTAAGAAT
The DNA here is from genome assembly GCF_033344345.1 of Vibrio sp. 1978. Classification (NCBI taxonomy): domain Bacteria; kingdom Pseudomonadati; phylum Pseudomonadota; class Gammaproteobacteria; order Vibrionales; family Vibrionaceae; genus Vibrio; species Vibrio sp. 1978. The sequence continues at coordinate 271 of NZ_JAWPOP010000490.1, read as the reverse complement.
CTACCTAAGCAACCATTCGTGGGATGGAAAGAAACGTTTGATGCAGCCAAAGATGCGAGTTGGGGCTTGTTGCTGGTGGTGATCATCCTTGGCGGTATCTATGGCGGCATTTTCACACCAACAGAGGCTGCGGCAGTTGCGGCGGTGTACTCATTCTTGATCGCGAACTTTATCTACAAAGACATGGGACCATTTGCTGATAAGCAAAACACCAAACCAGCGATAGTCAAAGTGATTCAGACCTTTGTGCATGAAGACACTAAGCATACCT
>NZ_JAWPOP010000489.1:0-686 GCF_033344345.1 Vibrio sp. 1978 | reverse complement strand
GAGCTTTTTTAAAGTCGATATTAAGGATGGAATGATGGTGGTTTAGGTCGATAAATAGCGAACACATATAGAGCATTTTTTACTAATAGTTATAAGGGTTTTAGATAAGCGAGTTTTTAGCGATGTTATTGTGGGGAGTGCGTAGGGCGGAGGTTTCTTAGTAAAGAGGCTATTGTGGTCAGAAAGGGGAGAACTTATATTTAAGAAACTCTTTGTATTTTTAAGTGACCGGCTTGATAAAGCTTAAGATCTGGCAGGTTTTCGTAAGCTAGGGTGACTTGATTGCGTCCTGAGTGCTTTGAATAGTACATCGCTTTATCGGCCTCGATTAGAAGCTCTTTTGCGTTGGATTGTGGTGAATTCAACTCTGCTACACCAATACTAACAGTGGTCGTAATTTCAACGTCATCGACATGACAGATCGTTGCTTGTATAGCTTGGCGTATGCGCTCAGCTACGTCATACGCTTGAATCGCATTCGTATCTGTTAAGATTACTGCGAACTCTTCTCCTCCCAATCGACCTATAAAGTCGCTGCCACGAATGACTCCTTGGCAAACGTGAGCAATGCGAGTGATAACATGATCACCAGAAAAATGACCAACTCTATCATTAATATCTTTGAAGTGATCAATATCGATCATCAAGCATGAAAGTGTTTTAGAACGTTTTGTATGTTGAATGAT
>NZ_JAWPOP010000488.1:0-687 GCF_033344345.1 Vibrio sp. 1978 | reverse complement strand
TCAGCGCGAGTGGCTGGGTTGCTCTTAAAAATACCACCTAAAGCTGTGGTTGTCGTTTCGCTGGTTGCATCCATAACACCACGTGATTTCACGCAGTAGTGCGTCGCGTCGATAGTCACGGCCACATCGTCAGACTCAAGCAATGTTTGCAAAGCAACTAGGATTTGCTGTGTCATACGCTCTTGAACTTGAGGACGTTGCGCGAAGAAACGGACAATGCGGTTGATCTTAGAGAGACCAATGATTTTACCACGAGGAATATACGCAACGGCCGCTTTGCCGTCGATCGTGACAAGATGGTGTTCACACGTGCTGGTTACGGTGATGTCTTTCACGCGAACCATTTCACTTACGTTCATCTTGTTTTCAATAACCGTGATTTTTGGGAAGTTGGAGTAATCCAAACCAGAGAAAATCTCGTCCACGTACATTTTTGCAATGCGATGTGGCGTCTCTTCTAGGCTGTCATCCGTAAGGTCGAGTTGAAGCAGGGTTAGGATCTCACGCATGTGGTGCTCGATCTTTTCTTTCTTCTCTTCACGGCTCACGGCATTAGGACGCATTGGTGTTTCTAAACCGCGTTGCTCTAGCGCTTCTTTTACTAACTTCGCTGACTCGCTAAGACCTGACATTCCACTTCCTCTTTTGTAACTACCACTCTCGGTGTGAAATACAATTGCAGTGTTT
>NZ_JAWPOP010000048.1:0-8295 GCF_033344345.1 Vibrio sp. 1978 | reverse complement strand
CTATTTCACAACTCGTAAGTATGAAGGTAATCGAATACTCCCAACTTTTTGAGTCTGATCATTTAAGAATGTTAGCTTTGCATCATCAATTAAGTTTTCTAACTTCTCAAGATAATATCTACACAACTCTTCAATAGACTTGGTTTTTAAAGAGTCTTCCTCTGGTACAGGCAACTCACTGAAATGTTGCTGCACTTTGGCCATACTTTCTGGAATTTCCACGTAATACTTTTCTTCAGTACCATCTGCTAGCTCAATAACCCAACCACTTCCACCTGATTGATCACCGATAAAGAAGCTTTGTGCCCCTGGAGGAGGATTCCCAAGCTTCGCAATATCACCAGATGAAATAGTTGCCGTGACAGATGTGCTAATAGGTAACTTGCCTTGCTTCAATATCTCATTTCTGAGCGTAACGAAATACTTCATGACAACATCCTGCTTCATTTCTTCTTGTAAAGGGATGTACCACTCGTTAAATGCCTCTTCACCAACAGGTGTTTTCAGGTTTTGAAGAACAAAAGTAACCGAACGTCCAAATACGATAAGGTTTCTTAAACCAGAGAAGCGACGAAGACGTGAAATTGATACAAGGTCGTCATAGCCAAATCGGGCAGTCTGATACGTATCCTCAGCTTTCTGAATTATTGCTTTTATTTGAGTTTCCATTACTCCCCCCGAGGAGAATTCAATTAGTCAATATAGCTTTAAGTATCCAGCATGTCCCACTCATCACCCAGCAACCATCTTAGAGCAGAAAGCTTCCCATTTATCATACCCCACTCAAAGTCATCCCAAGGGCCAACATCATCGTATTTTTGCCTTACCCGGTCGGCTGAAACTAAAGCACCATCCCATATATGTTGGTGAATGATATTATTTCCATTCCTAACAGTTCCTTCGGGGATAAGCTCAATTTGACCTTGTTCTATCATATGGGCGCGATACATATGTCGGTTGTACCAAACTTTGTCAGTTAGCTCTTCTATAGAGTCCAAAATTTCATTAAGTCCACGGGTATCTTCCTGTATCCAAGATAACTCTAACTCAATTTCCTCCAACATATCGGGAGAAATATTTTTTACCGCATCAACAATATCTAGATGGTAATGAGCATTCTCCGAAAATATAGAAGAAAAATCAGAGTGAGGTTCCCGCCGATCCTTGGAACTAAAATCAGAGTAATTGTCGGTTATAAAATGAAATTCCCCATCCAAAATTGTGGACTTAAAGTCTTGAAACAATTCAATCAAGATTGCATCTGCAACACTGTTTTTTGACTTGTGGAAGGGAGCTAATTTATTTAATGCACGGTCAACAGCCTTTAGCTTTATTCCCTCAGAGACGGTAAGTTGCCGACTACTTTCCATCAAAGCTGTAAGCCTATCAGCCATGTAACCCGTTACTTCCGTAAGTATTGGCAACCTAGAGCCAATATCATTTAGTTCACTTATCGTGGTAGATTTATTTTCCCCTCCATATGCATTAACGATATTTTTTATTTTCTGGAATTCGGCTCCGACCTGCTGCCTTGTTGATTCAAGAACTCGATCTCGATTCCGAGAAAATTCATTCTTTACTAAATCAGGGACCACTATTTCAACCTGGCCTGATTCAACTAAATGCTCCAATGTTTCCACCAGAGCATATTGATTCTTTGACTTTGCTAGGTTGAGCCAAATACATGTATCGATAAACAAATAGTGCATATGTTCCTTCTTGAACTAATCCATTGCATGCTTATTGTAACGCACAACCAATAAGCGCTTTGATACATATGACACAGTTAGTACTTAAGATAAGGCAACAGGATTGAAGTTACACACCGAGCTATCATAAATTTCTCAGTAATCTTGTCGTCGTCGACGTCTATCACCAACCGCCAACGATGACACTAAAACAAAAAATCCGGCACCGATGACCAAAGCCACCGATGCCGGATGTGTTTATTAAATCAAAGGTTTATCTGAAACCATAATGTAACGCTCTGCATCTCGTCCAAACTTGAAGTAAATGCCATTCGCATTCAAACTCGATTCTTGCCCCTTAATCTTTGCTGACAACGCCGCTGCACCTTTAGGTAGGTACATGCTTTCTTCAAACTTTTGAAGCTTATTCAGAAGCTCGGAAGGTTTGCCCTTCCACGGCTCATCTCCAGTTTTCTTAAGCAATGCCGTAAAAGCAATCGTTAGACTATCATCTGCCATGCCCGACGCCATCAAAGACTCTACATTCTTCGCGTACACTTTTTGCAGCTTACCCTCTGGGAGTTTCCAGATTTTTTCTAGCGCTCCTATCCATTTGGCATAGTCCATCATTCGCGCTTCGTGCATCACCTCAACATCAGGCAATACCGCCAACGCTTTGGATGCAAGAGTCAATAAGGCACCGAATATCTCTGGCATAGATGCTTCTAACTCAGCTTTCAGCTCTTGCTCAGGACGTCGATTGCCTTTATTCATCGGTTCCAAGTTGACTCGGAGACAACGGGAAGCCAAGTCGGATTCTTTAACAAAATCATGAATACCATTTAGCACCAGTGGGCTATGTAGTTCTAGCATCGTTACTTCTGCTGTCTTGTACAGTGTTCGCTTCGTCATTGTTCCCTTGGTAGCTACGGTACAAAGCAAATCACTTTGTCGCTTGGTCAAACTTCTAAGGTTATCAATAACAACTAGCGACATACCGTTGATGGTCAGAACAAAATCACTCTGTTTAGGGAAAGCCATTGCTGAAACAGCGCTTGGGTCTAGCAAACCACGAAGCACGTTATTGCAGAAGAAGCTTTTCCCCGCACCCTTTTCGCCTTGAATCATCAAGATAGGGTAAGGAACACCTTTCGCCTTAGGATGTGCCATTAAGTAAGTCATGTAAGCGATCAGCAAGAAGAAAGTATTCGTGTCGGTATTAATGAACTTTCTCAGCTTTGCCAAGGCTGATTTGGTGTCGTCACATGGCAACTTAGGCGTAACCATTGGTAACTGAAAGCTCGGTCGCTGAAAATAGAGATTCTCATTACTAGCGGGCATTGTATCCAACACTTCAACACCTTGAGCGCTAAGTTGAGCAATCTGACCGTTCGATAGGTCAATGGTCACTGTTTCAGTTCCCGGAGCCATACCATATCGAATTTGAGGTTTAATCAACGGCTGCTCATGCTCCCATGCGATAGCTTTGACTTCCTCGAATGCATCTTTCACGTTTTTACCAACCAATCTTAGTTCTACTCGCTTAGCGAACTTACGCAGCATCTGCTCTCCCTTATCAGAAGCCAATGGGATAGCTTGCTTAGACTCTCCGGTATGCTCAATCAAATATGGTGTACGTGACTCGTCCTGCTTAACTACGCTAGGGGTAAACTGTTCTAAGAACTCTGCGAATGCGTTTTTATCAGACATTGTAAAAATCTCCTTTAATACTATTTTTCTTGGGATGGCAGCATCATTTCGACTGCCACTTTCAAACGGAAACCATTTAGAACATCGGCGGCGGCGGCGGCGAGAGCCTGAGTTGCCGCATCCAATTGGTTTTGAAATTGTGCTTGTTCTAACCTCACCAAGAACGAATCGTGGTTAGTGAGTAGAAGTGGGATATTGGCATCATCAAGACGTAGGCAGGCTCGGCGCATAATGTCGGCACCTGTTGCTTGGATCTTCCAATTAGTTAGCGAGAGTTGCCCGTCCAAATCCGAAATGGTGTATTTCCAATCTAAGGAACGAGCGAAGCCTTGATTCCGAATAACATCGGCAGACTTAGCGAGATAGCGGTCAATTGGGTAAATAAGACGAGATAGCTCATTAGACAGAGCTCTAACTCGACTCAACACAATCCCCAGTTTTTCAGCGAGTGTCCGATAACCGATACCATATAAGCGCCCAATGAGCAGTTGCTTACACTGGTCACGGCTAAATTGGCCGCCAACTAACTGAACGATATTTTTGTATATGTCTCCCTTTTGGTACCAATGCATGAGCACCTGACATTGCGCAAAATAAGCGGCAATCATGGGCTCTTGTTGCTGGTAATCTAAAAGGGCATAAACACTGCCTTTAGGTGGGCTCAGTACAGACTTCCAGTACTGCTTAGGAACTTGGTTCAGAGAAGAACCAAGAGCATGGTCACGACCTGTTTTAGTATGAAAAGCCGAGACGACCGGACGATACCAATGTCCGGTAGAATCTGTGTTTAGTGCTTTAACAATGCCTTGATATTGCTTAGCTACGAATTGGCTTGTACCCGATTTTTTCTGTGAGTACGAACCAATTCGCTTAAGCATTGCAGCACGATTTACTCTAATCGCTTCTCTACTCTTTAGATGCTCTATATGCCGGGTAATGCGACGTTGAACATCTAAAGAGGGCAAGCTTGAAACAGATTTAACCTCTTGAGCAATATGGTCAGGTAGGTAACCTTGCACAGAGTGAGCAAGTAACTGTTTATTCAGCGCATAGGTATGTGGTCCAAGACCATAACGTACTATTGCAATTCATGCTGCAATATCATCGAAATCCAAATCATCAAGGTCAATCTCATCTTCAATTTCGATTTCTTCCAATTCTTCTAACGGCTCAGGGTCGTCCGAGAAAATTCCATCTTCGGAAGGATCTCTCACTCTTTCCTCGTCGGCGTCGTCATTACTCACTGGCTTTTGTTCAGTATCACCGTCAACGACGTCAACAAACTCACCTTTATTTCCCAACAACGCTTGAGCTACAGGATGTTCTAGGGAATCGATGTGATACTCTCCACCAAACGTTTCATCAAAAGCTTTCGCTACAAGAGACATATCAACATCGAATGGGGCAATATCATGCTCAACCGAGTAACTATAGACACCAGCCTCTTTGTTACGTTTTACGGAGATAACCGCACCCTCATCACTCACCTTCACCGCATCTAATTTACTGCGGTTCCAAGAGTTTGAAGGGTTGCTACTCAATAGAACAAAGCGAATCTCGTTTTTTGTCGTTTGCAGAACATGAAGTACCTTTTGAGATACTTCTTTTTTTGGTAATGACTGCGCAACATCGGCATCTACATAATATGTATACTTATATCCTGTCTCGTCATCGTATCGCTCAATCGTTAGCATTTTTTGTACTTCAGACTTCGTCATAAATGGAACACCATCTGACGGCATCATGTTTGACAATGCGTGACTAGGAATCTGCGCTTTGAAGTTAGCTACTTTTTCAGCCTGTGCATTTAGTTTTTCAAATAGACTCATATCATTCTCTCCTAAGTTATCAATAGAAATTAATGCGGTTTAATTCAGCATCGCAATAGGCAGCCATTCAGCTACCCATTAAGTTGCAAAATCAACATTCAAAAGTCGTAGAGCGTTACTTTCCAGATTGTTAAAGAGCATCGAGAAGGCGTTCCGTCTCGTTGGTTTGCATTAAACAGCAATGTCGTAGAGTTGAATTTCCAAAGTGCTTGCAATAGCCAAACTTATCGTTGGAACCTTCTTTCCTAACCACGAAATACATTTAACCAGCTCCCCCACGAAGATAATTTCCAAAGTGCTTGTAAAAGCTACAGGCATAAAAAAAGAGAAGCTTTCGCTTCTCTTTGGGCATCTAACTCACGCTACTTTGACTGTTGTGATTTCTCGTATGCATTCCTAATTTTACTGAACAAACTATCTGATATATAAGCAAATGGTCCATCATACTTCTTCCACTTACTAAACTCTGAATTGAGTTGCTTCTGTCTTCTGGCATAGCATTCATCATCAGACTCAACTACACCATCCTTCCCCACTTTCCTACTCACTTTATCCAGATAAAAGAAGCGATCATTTTTTGCCATTTCTTCTGCTGCTTTATTGGCAGACACTGCATTAACCTTTAACCATGAATATAGCCACGCTTTAATAAATAACCAGCGATACGTTGCTCTGATATCGCTAGCTTTGTAACCACCATGTAGACGAGTATAGATAAACGCATTGGGACTTTTTAATTCCACTTCTCGTTCATACTTGATACCCGTATGCTCCATTTCTAATTCTGCTGCCCGCTTAGAGAGCTCGTAGTAGAGCACCATATCCACATATCGCTTAGTATCTATCCTCAATAACTTCTCATATCCCATAGTAGTGAGTAGCTCTGATTGCAGGTCATCAACTAAACACTGCACATGGCTTACAATTGTGTCTTGATAGAGCTGCAATAAGGATTTGGCTAGTAAGGCGTATTTTTGATTAGGACGAAACTCTTCGAATGCACCTGTATTCATTACAGGTAGCTTCGATAGTAAAACCAATTGGTCTGCAACATAAGAACATTTATCAAGAATTTCGGTAAGAAGCTCTGGAGTGAACATCGCCTCTTCATTTCCTATTTGTGCTTTCAACACAGTACACAACCAGTTGTCCCATGCATAACAACAATGCTCAACCAATTCGACAAGCTCACGAGCCATCAATGTGACTTCATTATTGTATGGGTGTCGAAACTCTATCGTATGCATAATTCGATGCATCTCGGCTCTTACGCTCAACTCTAACGAGTCATTCTTAACTAACTGAGAAATAGGTCTTTCCAGTAATGTTTGACACTCCCAGTAGTACTCTTCAATGTCATCCAACCCAAAAAGGTTCATAGCAAAAATACAATAGGGCTTACTATTTCCGGGCATATCGTTGACCTTTATAGAAAGCTCATGGAATTGAGGATGTTCGTAGCTTAATTTTCCTCCTATTTTTAGCTGTTTAAGCTCCGGATGATGTTCTACGATATTTAGCTCAAATACTTGTAAGTCTTTATCTTTGCAATCTATCGTAAATGGCTGTCTAGCTTTACTCATTGTTCTTCAGATTTATCCAAAAAAACAATGATACCGTAACGATACTGAAAGCTTTAATGTTGTATCGTCGTCGACGCATTGTGAATCGACGTCGGCGACAACAAAAAAGCAGAGGTTATCCCCTGCTCACCTAGCTTGCCCGTCAATCATCTATAACCTCGTCGGCGACAACACCAATTACGAAGCCAGCTATACCACCAATTAATACCCCATATGGACCATACCTAGCCCCAATAGCAGCTCCGACTTTAGCCGCACGAATACCTGTGTTCTTTTTGGATTGGGATGATGATTGTGAAAAGGTTTTGCTTTGCATGTTTGCTCCTTCTGGGATGTAAAAAAGGGCAATACCTCTCGATATCACCCTTAACGATTTAATAACCCAGCTTACTTAACTGAATCGCATAGATGATTTGCGAAGCTACGAGTCATCATCTGACTTTGGTACTGGTTATTTAGCTTCAATGTATTGAGCCAGAACTCATCCCCATCAACTTCGAATTGCATAAATGCTTTCTGCTCTTGATTGCGGAAATTCACATCACCTTCAATATCCACGAAGATTCGACCCGATTTGGTTTTACCTGATTTCCAAGTTTCATTGGTGAATGCTGAGTCGATCATGTCCCCTATTACGTAAGGGCAACCATCTGGGCTGCCTTCTTTAATTGTCTGGATTGCATCATCTGTATCCGAACTAAATAGACCTGCTGATGCACCAAAGCTAGCTAGAACTAACGCACTGATTAGTAGTTTTTTCATTACTACATTTCCTTATTAGATTTACTGATTGAAGAATTTGGTAGTGATTGCTGTCGGTGTCGTCGGTACGACGTCAACGACGATAAATGGAAGGGTTATTTTGTTTTCTTGTCTGCGAGCGCTAATAGCTCTGCTTTTAGTTGTTGGTATTCGTCGCCTAGTACGTGAAGATAAATTGATGATTCGGACTTTTTGGCTAGACCTAAGTCTCTAACTATTGAGGCACAGAAACCTTGGTTATTGGCTGAACCTGAAGGATATAGGGATTTATAGACCTGACTTTTCCACGGACTATCACCTTGAGATTCGATCAACTGGAATAGTTCGTTAAGTAGAACCCAGTGTTTTGAATGCAATCCTGCCCCGCCACTTTGTCCCGCAATACGAAAGTAGAGTTGATCATCTTCACTGTTTTGAGCAATCTCGTAGAGCACCACTCCTTGGGCCTTTGCCCCTAATTTGGGTGCTTCACCTGTTTTGAGAATGGTAGAGAATGGATTGTCTTCTGGTGTGGTTTTAGATGTATCAACTTCTGAATTCTTCCTGCTATTTTTGGGTTGGTTCATAGAAACTCCTTTATTTAACTGAGCTAGAAATAAGAAAGCCCCTACCGGACGAATCCAGTAATGGCTCTTACAATTCAATAATATAAATTCGTTTTGCTGCTTGTTACGCCTAGGGATTTTTTCCTGTCTTTTTCCGGTACCGTTCCTGTCTTTCCAA
>NZ_JAWPOP010000487.1:0-687 GCF_033344345.1 Vibrio sp. 1978 | reverse complement strand
AATTCAGTGCTGGTTGCGCGGAGGCGAACAAACCGAGGACGGCAATAATGCCAATTGCGCTTTGCTTCCAGCCACCAAACTCCAAGCTGTTTTTGATGTGATACAACCAACCAAATGCCGCGATACCGAGCGCAGACCACAACGCCGTCGACCACATTTCTGGCAAGATACGCTCAAGCAAGAAGATTGGAGCTGCCAGCAGAATGAAACCAAATAGTGTCTTCACGCGGTCCATCCAACCGCCAGCTTTTGGCAGCAGTTTGTTGCCAAATACCGCCACGAGAATCAGCGGAATACCCATACCCATCGCCAGTGCGTAAAGCGCAATACCACCAGTCAGCAAGTCACCACTTTGTGCAACGTAGAGTAGTGCGCCCGACAGAGGTGCCGTGGTACACGGTGAGCACACCAGACCTGAGATCGCACCCATCGCGAATACGCCTGCGCTGCTGCCGCCTTGCTGTTTGTTGCTCAGGTTGTTTAGCCACGTTTGTACACTGCTTGGCAATTGCAGGGTGTACACACCAAACATGGAGAGTGCCAACGTGACGAATAAGATACTCAAACCAATCAACACATATGGGTGTTGCATCGCCGCTTGGAACTGCATGCCTGCTGATGCCACCACTAAGCCGAGAAGAGTGTAAGTCAGCGCCATGCCTTGCACGTAAACTAGGGATAAACCCA